>CAYJNQ010000029.1:0-21720 GCA_964371725.1 uncultured Oscillospiraceae bacterium | reverse complement strand
CACGTCCTTGGTAAGGACGAGGTCACCAGTTCGAATCTGGTTAGCAGCTCCAAAATTGTCGCTCACTTCACCCAGTGGGCGACATTTTTTTATTTCCGTAAAAAAGGGGCTGCGACATTTTTTGTCGCAGCCCCAGTCTAATTTTTGTTTACGTGAAAATGTTGATCAAAATACCGGCGGCCACAGCACTGCCGATAACACCGGCTACGTTCGGGCCCATGGCATGCATGAGCAAGAAGTTATGCGGGTTTTCTTGTGCGCCCACTTTTTGGGCTACGCGTGCAGCCATGGGCACAGCCGAAACACCGGCCGAGCCAATCAGTGGGTTCACCTGACCTTTTGTAACCACATACATCACTTTGCCCAAAAGCACACCGCCAATGGTGCCAAACACAAAGGCCACAAGCCCCAAAACCACAATCATGAGGGTCTCTGCCGTGAGGAAAGTGTCTGCACTGGTTGTGAATCCCACCGAAATACCCAGGAAGATGGTAACGATGTTGAGCAATTCATTTCCGGCCGTTTTGTAGATACGGTCTACCACGCCGCATTCTTTCATGAGGTTACCCAGCATCAGCATACCGATTAGTGGTGTGGCTGTGGGCAAAATGAGGCATACAATGATGGTGACCAAAATGGGAAATACAATACGCTCTGTTTTGGAAACCGGACGCAATTGCTTCATCACCACACCGCGTTCCTTTTGCGTGGTCAGCATTTTCATGAACGGTGGCTGAATGATGGGCACAAGTGCCATGTAGCTATAGGCTGCAACGGCTACAGAGCCCAAGAGGTGGGGCGCCAGCTGTGAGGTAACAAAAATGGCCGTGGGGCCGTCTGCCCCGCCGATGATGCCAATGGAGGCCGCCTCTGAGCCTGTGAAGCCCAAAACGCTTGCCCCAAAGTAGGCAATAAAGATGCCAAACTGTGCCGCCGCACCCAACAGGAGACTCTTTGGGTTTGCAATCAAGGGGCCGAAATCTGTCATGGTGCCAATGCCAAGGAAGATTAACGGCGGATAAATGCCCAGTTTTACACCGAGATATAACATATCTCCAAGGCCGCCGTTGTGTATAATTTCATCAATCATCGGGAACAGGCCCGGGTCCATCGTGCCGGTTGGGTCGATGAAATATTCCATGTGGATGATGCCGCCACCCGGTAAATTCGCCAAAAGCATACCAAACGCAATCGGCAGCAATAAAAGCGGCTCAAACTCGTGCACAATGGCCAAATACAAAAGCCCACAGGCCACGGCAATCATCACCAGATTCAGTGGGTTTTCCATAATCCCCACAAAGCCGGAACCTTCCCAAATGCTGACAACGGTATTAAAAAATTCACTCATTCCCATGCTCCCCCTTTAAAATGGTTCGGTGTCAGACATCACACCGGCCAATCCCCACCGACCACGTCGCTCTGTTTTTGTGGGTATGGGTTCGCTTTGCACGCTTTGTGCACCACTTATGTTTTGCACACTGTACTGCCCCGCGCTAAACTCGGTTACCGCCGCCGAAATGGCCGCCACTACTTCGGGCGAAACACCCTCATAAACCGGTGCACTTGCGGGTACCGCTGCGGCGGCCGGTGCACACGCCTCGACCGGAGCCGGTACAGCCGCCTGTGCAGCGGCCACCTTTTCCACTTCCTTTTGTTCCTGCTTTTTTTTGTCTAATGAGCTGAAAATCCGGCCTTGCAACAGCAAAACAAGATATAATATAATCAAAATGCCGAATACCAAGACAAGCCCGGTAAAAATAACAACCGGAATCGATGGCTCATTACCCAAGGTAGCCGCCACTGTAGCAATTGCGTTTTTTGTGATTGAGCCGGCCACAGATACTTCCATATAACTGCCTCCTTTATTGCATACAGAATTTTAACATCCTTATTATTATACATCATAAATCTCCAGCACGCAAGACGAACATATTTTTATCATTTTTTTCACACACATATATCGTCCTGTATAGAAAAAAAGTGTCCGGCACTTTATTTTTATCCACATTTGTGTTACAATCACAAGAAATTACAGGCAATTTTCAAAGCATAATTTACGCTCCACTCTCCCCCATTCTTTTTTTGTATAATAAGGAGGTATACCAATGCTGAACGCCGTGGATACAAAAGACATTAAGGTGCAAAGCAAAGAAGATTTTCGCCTTGAAACAGAACCTCTAAAAGAAAAGCTTTCCGCTTTACAACACCGTGTGAAAGAGCAAAATTTGCCCGTATTGATTGTGTTCGAAGGCTGGAGCGCCGCGGGAAAAGGCAGCTTGCTTTCCGATGTGATTTTAACCTTAGACCCTCGCAATTTCAAGGTACAATGCACCCTGCCGCCCACCGAAGAAGAACTGCGCAAACCATTTCTTTGGCGCCATTGGAACAATTTACCCCCGCGCGGCATTTTGGGGTTGTACGATAAGAGCTGGTATCGAGAGCTTTGGGGCTTGCAAAAGGGAGCACCCACGGCCACGCAGAGCGATAAGGAAAAGCAACAGGCCATCCAGATATTTGAGCGCCAGTTGGCAGACGATGGCACCCTGATTCTCAAGTTTTTCATTCATATATCCAAAAAGGAACAAAAGAAGCGGCTTAAAAAGCTTTCTTCAAAGAAATCGACCGCCTGGCGTGCAAAACCTCATCATTTTGAGCAAAACAAACACTACAAAGAATGCGCTGCTGCTTTTGGGCAAACCCTTGAGGAAACAAACACCCCCACTGCCCCCTGGCATGTGATTTTGGGGCACGATAAACGTTCGGCACTTTCTTCTATCTATCGCATTTTAACCGAGGCGCTGGAAGCGGCTTTGCAAACAAACACTTGTGCAGCACCGCCGCTCACCACCGAAACCCTGCGCGGCGGCAACTTTACGTTGAGGCAAATGCCCACCCTTTCCGAAGTTTCTTTGTCCGAAAAAACATTGAGTGAAAGTGTATATCGTGAAACCCTGAAACAGCAAAAACAACGCCTGCGTAGTTTGCACAACCACCTCTATATGCACAAAATCCCTGTTGTTATCGCCTATGAAGGTTGGGATGCCGCCGGCAAGGGCGGCAACATCCGGCGGCTCACCTCTGCGCTGGACCCACGCGGCTATGAGGTGGTTCCCATTGCCTCACCCACGCCTGTTGAAAAGGCACACCAACACCTGTGGCGTTTTTGGCACCATTTGCCAAAGGATGGCCATGTCACTGTGTTTGATCGCACTTGGTATGGGCGCGTAATGGTAGAGCGTGTGGAAGGATTCGCCACAGAGACCGAGTGGCGCAGGGCCTACCGTGAAATCAACGAGTTTGAATCACAGCTACACAACTGGGGGGCCATCGTTTTAAAATTCTGGTTGCATGTGAGCAAAGAGGAACAGCTTAGGCGCTTTGAAGCACGGCAAAACACGCCGGAAAAACGCTGGAAAATCACGGAGGAGGATTGGCGAAACCGTGAGAAATGGGATGCATATGAAGTGGCCATAAATGATATGCTTCGCCTTACAAGCACAAATTTTGCCCCTTGGACCATAATTGAAAGCGAAGACAAACGCTATGCCCGCATCAAGGCGCTCGACACTTTGATAGCCGCCATAGAAGCTCGTTTGTAAAACCAAAGGAGGTGTAAGACATGGCCGAGCATACCTTTAGTGAAGGTGTGCGCCCGGGTGGGCTTACCACAAACAAAGAAACACGCATTTTATTGTGCTACCTTGTGCACGGGGCAAACGGAAAAGTGTGCAAAGAAGATTTACAAGAGGTTCTTCTGGGCGAAGAGATGGTCAACTATTTCCTTTTGATGGAGTGTTTATCTCAACTGGAAGAACAAAACCTTGTTATGACAGATGAAGCCGGATTTCTACACATCACCGAAGCAGGCAAAACCGTGGCCACCACTTTGGTGGATGATTTGCCGCGCAGCATTTGCACGGCAGCCGTACGCGGCATTATCCGTGCGCAGCAGTATGCGGCCAAAGAGGCTGCACACAGCTGTGACATTGTGCGCGAAAAAGATGGCTATTGTGTAAAAGGACACATCACAGATGCCACCGGTACATTTTTTAAGCTCGAATTGTATATGCCGGACGAGCGCAGCGCCAAGGCAGTTCGCCAACAATTTGTGGAAAAAGGGGACGAGGTTTATAAGCTGGTTTTGGCCGCTTTTACCGGGCAAAATGAGCTGGCGGAAAAAGCCCTGCAATCACTGAGCACACAAGGCCTCCCCCATGCCTGATTTTTAAACCGGGAGGTGCACCGATGCAGGAGATAAGGGTCAAAAGCCTTTTGTCGGCAAAAAACAGCATGAATATCTATCGTGGATGCACACACGGATGTATTTATTGTGATTCTCGCAGTGAAGTGTATGGAAAAACATATACTTTTGAGGATATAGAAGTGAAAGTAAATGCTTTGGAGCTCCTTGAAAAGGAACTTTCCAAAAGACGAAACCCTTCCATGATTGTAACCGGTGCGATGACAGACCCCTATTTGCCGCTGGAGGCGGAGCTGCAATACACACGAAACTGCCTATTGCTCATTGAAAAATATGGGTTTGGTGTTGCACCACTTACCAAGAGTGATTTAATTTTGCGAGATTTAGATGTTTTAACCCGCATTCATAAGAAAACAAAATGTGTGGTGCAAATGACGCTAACCACCTTGGATGAAACCGTATGCAAAAAGGTGGAGCCATCTGTTTGCACCACAAAAAGACGGTTCGAAGTGCTCAAAGAGTTTCAAAGAGTGGGTATCCCCACCGTGGTTTGGCTCACCCCCATTTTGCCGTTCATCAACGACACAGAGGAGAATATTGCCGGCATTTTGCACGGTTGCAAAGAGGCCGGTGTGAAAGGAATTGTCACCTTTGGCATGGGCATGACCCTGCGCAGTGGAAACCGGGAGTATTATTACAAAAATCTGGATGCCTTGTTTCCGGGGCTTAAACGAGCCTATATGCGAAAATATGGCTCGGCCTATGGGCTAAAAAGCCCCAACAGTGCCGCACTCAACAAACTTATCAAAAAATTTTGTAAGGAAAATCACCTTTTGTGTGGCGAAAAAGAGGTTTTTCCTTATATTTGGAAATTTGAAGGCGAAGTAGAACAGCTTTCTTTTTAAGCCTATGGGTGTGAAATTCCCGCATGTTGCCTGCTACAAAGCGCAACTTCGCTGCAAAAGCTTGCAAAATGATTTTGGGAACTGTACTTAATACCACGCACTGGCCTGTAGGCAATGTCGGATGATAGAACCCTTGCATTTTTTCAAACAAAAATGCCATTTTCTCCACTTCATATTTTATTTTTTTTCGTAGACATTCAATATAAAATTTTGCCAAATAAAAAAGGGCTGTTTCAATCAACTTTGAAACAACCCTTTATTTTTATCTTTTTTGGATATTAAGACGAAGCTGCCACGTTTTCTTTTGATTTTGAGCCTGCCATCAAAAGACCGATTTGCTCCACGGTGGCTGTTTTCGCATCCAGTTCGCCCATGATTTTTCCAGCGAAAACCACCCCAATCCGATCGGACAATGACATAACTTCCTCCAGTTCTGTAGAAACCAAAAGAACGGCCTGTCCGGCGTCGCGCGCCTTAACAATTTGTTTGTGGATGAATTCGATAGAACCCACATCCACACCGCGCGTGGGATGCATGGCAATGAGCAAGCTTGGCTTTTTATCCAACTCGCGTGCCACCACCACTTTCTGCTGGTTACCACCCGAAAGGGAAGAGAACACTGCCTCCGAATTCGGCGGGCGAACATCATATTCTTCCACCAAACGGTTTGCATAATCGGTAATTTTGTTCCAGTTCATAAACCCATGCTTACAGAATTCTTCTTGGCGATAAATGTGCATCATCATGTTCTGTTTAATAGACATGTCCATGATAACGCCAAAACCATGCCGGTCTTCGGGAATGTGTCCAACACCGATATCCAGCACTTTTCTCGATGAGTATTGGCTAGCATCTTCGCCGCAGATGTGCACAGTACCGCCTACTTTAGGCAGTAAGGCCATGATGCTTTTGATCAGCTCACTTTGGCCATTTCCGTCCACGCCTGCCAATCCGTAGATTTCACCGGCTCGTACATCCAGGGATAAGCCCTTCACAGCCATGCTGCCGGTGGCTCCCTTCACCTGCAAATCTTTCACCGAAAGAACCACGTCACCGGCTTCTTTTTCCTCTTTTTCCACTTGAAGCAACACTTTTTTACCCACCATCAGTTCAGCCAATTGTTGCTTGTCTGTTTCGGCAGTTTGCACCGTGCCCACCACTTTGCCACCACGCAACACCGTTACACGGTTGCTGATGCGCATAACCTCGTTGAGTTTATGGCTGATGAAAATAACCGATTTGCCGGATTTTATAAGCTGATCGATAACCAAGAACAGTTCCTCGGTTTCCTGTGGCGTTAACACAGCCGTGGGCTCATCCAAAACCAAGAGATCACATTCTTTGTACAAGGCTTTGATGATTTCCACACGTTGCTGCTGACCCACGGTTAAATCCTGCACCTTCGCATACGGGTCCACTTGCAAGTGATATTTTTCAGACAGGGCCAGAACATTATCCGCCACCTGTTTTGTATCCATCATAATTTTATGATCGTCGTCTGTGGCCAAAATGATGTTTTCCACCACAGTAATCGGCTTCACCAACATAAAATGCTGATGCACCATGCCAATGCCATGGGCAATTGCATGTTTTGGGTTTTTGATTGCACATTCCTTGCCATTGAGGTGGATGCATCCGTTATCCGGTTGTAAAATACCATATAAGATGTTCATCAGGGTGCTTTTTCCGGCACCGTTTTCCCCAAGTAAAGCAAGCACTTCCCCTTTCGCAACTTCCAGACAAATGTCTTTATTGGCGTGGTTGCTGGGTGGAAATGTTTTGTTGATATTGGTCAATTTAAGTAGAGTTTGATTGCTCATGTTGCGCCTCATTCCTTCTCAACAAACCGAAAATAAATGGCGGGGCGGGTGGGTATCCCGCCCGCCCCGATTGGCTGGTTCTTTTGATTACACTTTACAAATTTAAAATTGCAGTAGATTAAGTTTCAACTGTAATTTCAATTTCGTCGTTTTCCAGCATCGCTGTGATTTCATCCAGCTCTGCTTGTTGCTCTTCTGTGATGGGATAGTCGCGGAAATCGGCAAGGCCTACAACGTCTTCTGCAACGCCAAACTGATAGCCAATAGGCTCGATCTCACCGTTTTGGTACAACTCGACAGCCACTACCATGGCATCGCTCAAGTTGGAAAGAGCGGACGTGATGGTTTGCTCGGGCAGAACTTCGTATTGGTCGCTGATGCCACCAATCATCCACACACCTTCGCCGGCTTCTTCCACAGCCTCAAACACGCCAAGACCGGCTGCATTTGCACTGTGAGAAAGCACGTCTGCACCCTCAGCGATCATCGAAGCGGCCAATTGTTTTGCCGGTGCGGGATCGTTGAAGTCGCCTGTGAAGTTGGTAAGTACGGGGACGTCGGGGTTTACATATTGTGCACCTTGCTCAAAGCCTTGGATGAAAGCCATGATGGAGGGGATTTCACCGCCGCCGATGGCACCCACCACACCGGATTGAGACTGCTGTGCTGCCACTGCACCGGCAAGGAAGCCTTGCTGATCATTGCGGTTTTGCAAACCTGCCACATTCGGCTCTTGGCTGATGTCGGAGCTGGTTACGAGGAAGAAGGTTTCGGGATAATCCGGGCCAACTGCTGTGGCCACATCACCGAATTCAAAGCCGTGGCCGATGATGATATCATAGCCGATATCTGCATAGCCGCGATACACTTCTTCCAAATCGGCTGCTGCAACGCTCTCTGTGAATGCAACCTCGGCGCCAAGCTCTTCCTCAATTTTGGTAAGGCCGGCATAGGCGCTGGCGTTCCAACCTTGGTCATTGATGGGGCCTGTCATCACAAGTGCCACTTGCAATGCTTCACCATCTGCGGACTCTTCGCCACCTGCTTCACTGGTGGCTGCCATGCTCTCCGACATAGCGGCCTCAGAAGCCGGAGCCTCTTCGGTGGTTTCTGCTGTGCTGCATGCCGCAAGGGCAAACAACAACATACTTGCCAGGGATACGCTTAGAAACTTTTTCATGTCTTTTCCTCCTTAATAATGTAAGGCTTATTTATTCAACAAAAAACCACTATGACAGTTTTTTGTTAAATTTATTTTGGAACGGGTCTGCAAATTGTCAATACTGCTCATTATTCCTCTGTGGTTACTTCAATTTCACCGCTGGCCAGCATCGCGCTGATTTCGTCCAGCTCTGCTTGCTGCTCTTCTGTAATGGGATAATCACGGAAATCAGCAAGGCCCACAACACCCTCTTCGATGCCAAAGGAATATCCAACCGGTTCGATAGCGCCGTCGGCATACAGTTTGGTTGCCTCTACCATGGCATCTTTTAAGTTCGACAAAGCCGAGGTGATGGTTTGATCGGGCAGGATTTCATATTGGTCATCAACGGCACCAATCATCCACACGCCTTCGCCCGCTTCTTCTACCGCTTCAAATACACCAAGACCGGCCGCATTCGCATTGTGTGTCAACACATCAGCGCCCTCTGAAATCATCGAGGAAGCCAATTGTTTTGCCGTTGCAAGGTCGGTGGAATCACCCGTGTAGTTTGTAAGCACGGTAATATCGGGGTTCACGTATTTGGCGCCCTGTTCAAAACCTTGGATATAGGCCGCAATAGAGGGGATTTCAGCACCACCCACTGCACCTACAACACCACTTTGAGACTGCTGTGCCGCCACAACACCGGCAAGAAAACCCTGTTGGTCGTTGCGGTTTTGCAAACCTGCCACATTCGGCTCTTGGCTGATGTCAGAACTGGTTACAAAGAAGAATGTTTCGGGATAATCCGGGCCCACAGTTGTGGCCGTATCACCGAATTGGAATCCATGTCCGATGATGACATCATAGCCAATGTCTGCATAACCGCGATATACTTCTTCAAAGTCTGCCGCTGCTACATTTTCTGTAAAAGCCACCTCGGCACCGAGTTCTTCCTCGATTGTCATAAGCCCTGAATGGGCACTGGCATTCCAGCCTTGGTCATTGATAGCACCGCCCAGCACAAGCGCAACTTGCAAAGGCTCACCGTCTGAAGCCGCCTCTTCGCCACCTGCTTCACTGCCTGCCATGCTTTCAGACATAGCTGCCTCGGATGCAGGGGCTGCTTCGCTGCTTGCAGCCTCGGTTCCGCCACACGCTGCAAGCGAAAGCAGCAACAGGGCACTCAAAGAAATACTCAAGAATTTTTTCATGTTCTCCTCCTGTAATTCACTTGTATTTCATAAAATACAGCAACCTCCGCATTGCTGTATTTGTATGTATTGTAAAGCTTACAGTTTCTTATACGATTTGCCAAGCGCCGCCGGCTCGCCCGATTTTTTTACAAAGAATACCACTGCAACAATGGTGAGCAGATAGGGAATCATTTGCAAAAACTGAATCGGAATTGGGCTGTCTAGGGCGGCAAGGCGGAACTGTACAGCTGAACCAAGGCCAAACACCCATACAGCAAGCAACACGCCCAAGGGCTGATAACGCCCAAAAGCCACTGCGGCCAAGGCAATGTACCCACGGCTGGCCGTCATCTCCTCCGAGAATGTGCTCAAAAGACCTGTTGAAAGGTAGGCACCGCCAAACCCGATGACCATAGCGCCAAGCAAAGTGCTTAAATAACGAATTTTGTACACATTGAGGCCCACGCTGTCCACCGCCAGTGGGTTTTCGCCCACAGAGCGAATCATGAGGCCCTGTTTTGTTTTTCTGAAAAACCAAGTTAAAACAAAGGCAAGCACAATGCCAACGAACACGGGTACAGATAACCCCTCAAACAGTGGCTCAAAGCCATTGATGGAAATGACCGACGTGTTCACACCAAAGCCAAGCCTATATAAAGTTGTGGTAAGGCCAACGGCCAAAATATTGAACGCCACACCCACCACCACTTGGTTTGCACGTAGGTGAATTACAAATAAGCCAAAAAGCAGCCCATACAAACCGGTTGCAACCATGGCAACCAAAGCACCGAGCCAAGGATTCCCCAGCAGCGCCGTGCCTGTATAGCCAAAGAAGGTGCCCACCAGCAGCATACCCTCTGCACCGATGTTGATGACACCGGCAGATTGCATAATCAGAATCCCCAATGCTGCAAACATAATGGGGGTAGAATAACGAAGCGTGGATAACAACAAATCTAAAATGGTTTCCATGTCAGCTTATTCTCCTTTCTTTGCCGGAGCTTTTTTATTACGCACACGAAGGAAGTCAACCAGAACAAATAGAATGACCAGACCTTGCACAATACCTGTGATGGCCGAGGGCACGCCCTCTGTCATTTGAATGCGGTTACCGCCTGTGCGCAAGGCACCGAACAGAATGGATGAAAGCAAGATGCCGGGCGCCGTATTGCCACCGAGCAAAGCCACCGCAATACCATCAAAGCCGAATCCTGCGGAAAAGCCCTCTTTGAGACGTAGCTGATTTCCCAAAATTTCCAAGGTACCCGCCATGCCGCCAAGCCCGCCGGACACCACCATCGATGCCATCACCACACGCTTTACACTCATGCCTGCATAGGCACCCACGTTGTTGTTTTTTCCCACAACACTCATTTCATAGCCCATTTTTGTGCGGCTCCAGTAGATATGGTATATAAGCAAAAAGACCAATGCTAAAATGAAACCCCAGTTCAGGCGCGTGTCAGAAATCAGCTCCGGTATCTGCGCACTTTCAAGTACCGGGTCGGTTTGCGGGTTCACACCATCTGACTCTTTCATGGGGCCCGTTACCATAAACCCAATAAAGTAGATGGCTACATAGTTCATCATCACCGTGGTGATAACCTCGTTCGAGCGGAAGCGGTTTTTGAAAAAAGCAACAATGCCGCCCCAGATACCACCGCATATAAAGCCAACTAAAAAACACACCGGAATGTGAAGAACAAACGGCAAATCCAAATAGATGCCGGCTGCGGTGCCACCCAGTGCACCCATATACAGCTGTCCTTCAATACCGATGTTTACAAGGCCACACTTTGCCGCAAAAGCATAGGCAAGACCCACAAAAATGAGCGTGCTCGCTTTTAAGAGCGTTTCGGCGATGGCATTTTTAGAGCCAAATGCCCCCTCAAACATGCTGGCAAAAACCTCAACGGGGTTTTTACCCAAACCGATTAGAATGATGGCCACTACACCAAGCGCCACCACAATGGAAATAATCGGCCGTAAAATCGCTTTCAAGTTTTCTTCGGTCAGTACGTTCTTCGTTTTTGTTTGCACAAGCATCTATCCCTTCAAATTCGCATTTGACACTTTGAGCCGTGCCAAACACCCATATTTTATCGATAGCCTATAGACAAGTAAAAAACAAATCGCCGGCACTCATTAGATGACTATAACTCTTACGATTTTTGTTTTCTAAATTATAGCATATGTTTTCTTTCATGAATAGGTTTGATGACCAATTTGTATTAAAGATTGTTATTATGCAAAAAGTTATGTGCGGATTTTTGTTGTAATTGTCTAGTTTTTTACAGAATAATATCGCCGCCCTCTTTGGCACAAATCTAATTTTGCAAAAAGGGCGGCGTTTTATTTATGCCTGAGAGGCCAAAAGGGGTAGTGCCGCGTAGAATTTGGTGGCTTTCACAAGCTCGTCAATGGATAGCATGTCCTGTGTGGAATGGCACAAGCTGCCGTCTCCCGGGCCATAGCCGATGGCCGGAATGCCCATGCGCCCGCATAGATGGGTGGCATTCGTGCAGAAATCCCAGCGTCCCACCGTTGGTTCTTCGTTGAATAGTTCTTTGAATGCACCAATGCCTGCTTGGATAAGCGGATGTTCTTCCGGCAACACCCAAGAGGGGAAATAGTCCACACAGGTAATGTCGTAGCCCGTGTAGGTGGTAACATGCTCTGTATCAATTTCAGCTTTCACGCCTTCTATATCCTTAAAGAAAGAGCCTGCTTCTGCCAAGAGCTCATCAATACTCTCCCCACAGGAGATGCGGCGGTCGCAAGTGATAACGGCCTCACCCGGAATGGTGTTGAGCGAAGGGGTTTTGCAATCCACATTGGTCACCTCAATGGTGCCTTTTCCAAGGAAGGGGTCCTCCACAAAGTCATGGAAGTTGTGCACGCGCTCCATCACGGGCAGTGCTTTTGCCAAAGCATTGTCTCCGCGCCACGCGGCCGAAGCATGTGCACAGCGACCGGGCACCGTGATGCGAACAAGCGCACGACCTTTGTGCCCACGCACAATGCGGCCTTCGCTGGCCTCTGCCACCACAATATAATCGGGTTTGATATCCGGCGCTTCTTTGGTCATGGCTTCCACGCAGGAGCCTTCCACGTCCTCTTCCGAGATGGAACCACTTACCCAATAAGTGAAGTCTTCCCCAAGGCCGAGCGCTTTGATAGCCTTACCCGCAAACACAAGCCCTGTCAAACAACCTTTGTCGTCTACGGCACCACGGCCCCACACGGCGCCGTCTTTAATTTGTGCTTCCAAGGGGTTGAAGCCCCAGTCTTTCGGGTCGCCCGGTTCCACTGTGTCAATGTGGGCATCACACAAGAACACTTTGGGCCCACTGCCCACACGGCCCAGCACGTTGCCCACTTTATCGATGCGCACCTCATCATAGTCGAACTCTTTCATTTTACCTGCCAACCACTCCACGGCAGGGCCCTCTTCATAGGTAGGGCTTGGAATGGCGATGAAATCTTTCAAAAATTGCACCATTTCCTCGCGGCTTTCATCGAGATAGGCATTGATTTTGGATAGGGCTTCTTTTCTGTCTGTCATTGAACTTCCTCCTTTTCTTGTAAACGTCCGCTAGTTTTTTCGTCCGTTTTTGTGCATTGTTACTATTATCGGCTTTTGTATAAGATTTTCCTTGCCAGACAACAGTTACTGTACTATAATAATAACATAAATTGTTATAGTGATATAGTGAATTATTGAAATTTTCAAAATTTTTTCAAAAATTTAAAGAAATTTCAATATTTATCACTTAATATTATATTTTTATAGGAGGTTTTACAAGACTATGGTAACTGGAATGAAAGGCAAACATTATCTGTGTGAACAAGACTGGACAAACGAAGAGCTCGAAACCCTATTGGCTGTAGCTTCTGAACTGAAAATGCGCTACACGCTAGACTTGCCCACTGAGTGGCTGAAAAACAAATCTTTGTTTATGCTGTTCTTTGAAGAGTCCACCCGTACGCGCAATGCTTTTGAGTGCGGCATGACACAACTCGGCGGTCATGGCAACTACCTCACCCCGAAAGCAACCCAGATTGACCATGGCGAAACCCCGAAGGACACCATCGAAGTGCTTAGCCGCATGGGCCATGGCATTGGCGTGCGTAACACTTTGGTAGGCGGCCACAAATGGATGGAAGAGCTTGCTAAATTCTCCAAAATCCCCGTGTTCAACATGCAATGTGATATTTGGCATCCCACACAGTCCATTGCCGACCTTATGACCATTAAAGAGAAATTCAACAACGACCTCAAAGGCCGCAAATTTGTTATCAGCTGGACATCGGCCGGCAACTACATGCGTCCCCTTTCCATGGCAAACAGCCTTGTAACCCTGATGCCCCGTTTCGGCATGGACGTTACCCTTGCCCACCCGAAAGGCTTTGAGCTGTTCCCGGAAGTGCTTGACATTGCAAAAGCCAATGCAGAAGCAAACGGCAGCACCTTCAATGTTGTGAACGACATGGACGAGGCTTGCAAAGATGCCGACATCGTATACGCCAAAGGTTGGGGCCCCATCATCACCGTGGGCGACGACGAAGAAGCCGGCGTGAAAATGATCAACGAAAATCCGGGCTGGATTGTGAACAAAGAGCGTATGGCTTTGGCCAAGAAAAACGCCATCTACATGCACTGCATGCCTGCTGACCGCGACATCGAGGTTACCAGCGAAGTGATGGACGGCCCGCAGAGCGTTCTCTATGATGAGGCTGAAAACCGCTTGCACACCATCAAAGCTCTGATGGCTTTGACCATGGGCAACACCTCTGCACTGCGCTAAACATCCTTTTTTGTAAAACCGAATCAATCAAAACACGCAAAGGTGTCTTGATTTTTCCTGATACCGGAAAAGTCAAGACACCTTACTCAAATAAACAGGGGGCTCATCTCTCTATGGGACAGAAAAAATACATTTTTGCCGGGGCGGTTCTCACGCCGGACGGCCTTAAAAAAGATTATGGCATTTGTATGCAAGACAAACGCATTGTGGAAGTGGGGCCGAACGACAGTTTCACCCCCAGTGCGCAAGACAGCATTTGCCACATTAAAAACCAGGTGATTTTGCCAGGTTTTATCAATGGGCACAACCACATGTACAATGTGATTGCCCGCGGCATCACCACAGATGCCTTTGTTACCGAATTCACAAGCTTTCTTGAAGATTTCTGGTGGCCCTATGTGGAAGACCGTGTTACGCCGGAGCTTGCCAAGCTAACGGCGCTTTGGTCTTGTGTGGAGATGATTGAGAGCGGTGTAACCACCTTTTTCGATATTTTGGAAGGGCCCAACTCCATCCCCGGCTCGCTTGAAGCCGAGGCCGAAGCCATCCGCGAAGCGGGCTTGCGCGGCTATCTTTCCTTTGAAGCCTGCCAGCGCCAAAGCGAGGAGAACGGCCAATTGGGCATTGCCGAAAACGCCGATTTCTTTTTGGCACATAAGGACGACGAGCTCATTCAAGGCATCATGAGCATTCACACCCTGTTCACCTGCGACAAAGACTTTGTGGAAACCGCCCGTGCTCGCGCGCGTGAAATTGGCGCAAAATTCCATATGCACTTAAACGAAAGTGTGGCAGAACCCGCTTGGAGCGAAGAACATCTTGGGATGCGCACGGTGAACTACTATGATAAGCTGGGTGCACTAGATGGAGATGTGATTGCCTCGCAAATGGTGCAAATGAGCGATGAAGAATTGGATTTGGCCGCAAAAAGCGGCATGAAAGTGGTGTCGATGCCACTTTCCAACTGTGAAGTGGGTGGCGGTGTAGCCCCGGTTCCCGAGATGCTTGATCGTGGCATTGAGGTAGGGCTTGGCAGCGACGGCTACATCAACAACTTCTTTGAAGTGATGCGCGGCGCCTTCCTCATTCACAAAGCCTATCGTCAAGACACACAAACCATGCCGGCTCACACCGTGTTCGATATGGCCACCGCCATGGGCGCACGCGTTTTGGGACGGGATGACCTTGGCACCATCGAAGTGGGCAAACTGGCCGACGTGATTACGGTGCGCATGGACGATATTGCCACACCCATCAATGAACACAACGTGTTTGACCAGCTCATTTTGTATCGCAACCCAAGTGATGTAATCAATGTATATGTGGGTGGCCGAGCTTTGAAACAAGACGGAAAACTCACCACCATTGACAAAGAAGTATTGCGTGAAAAAGTTCGGAAAGCCACAGAAAAATGCTGGAGCGGCCAATAGTTTTGCCACTGCTCCCCCAAAGCCGGGGGTTTACCCCATTTTTCCTGTGCTTTTTAGAACAAAATAAATAAAGAGTAATAACTGGAGGTGCACACCGTGCCCTTGTATGGTCAAAAAAAAGAACAGTATTCCATTGTCAACCACTCCAAGCCGCGTGTAGACGGCATGGATAAGGTGACAGGTCGTGCCCAATTTGCGGCCGACCTCTATTATGAGCGCATGGTCTATGGCGGCATGTTGCGTTGCCCTTATGCCAGCGCCAACATTGTGCGCATGAACACCGAAAAGGCGAAAGCCATGCCCGGTGTTTTGGCCGTTCTCACAGCGGACGATTTACGCAAAAAACAGAGCTGGGCCATGTATATGTACCTCACCGACAAGGTTCGTTATGTGGGTGACGTGGTGGCCTTGGTGTGTGCTGAAACAAAAGAGCAGGTGCAGGCCGCATTGAAAGCCATCGAGGTGGACTATGAGGAAACGCCCGGCGTTTTCACCATTCGGGAAGCCCTGGCCGAGGGTGCACCTCAAATTCACGAGAAATTCCCGGGCAACAAATTTACCCCCTCCGAGTTTCACATTGAAAAAGGGAACATTGAGGATGGCTTTGCCAAAGCCGATTTTGTGCTTGAGCGCGAATATGAAACACAATATGTGGAGCACGCCTACATTGAACCCGAGGCTGTATTGGCCGTGGAAGACCCTGCCGACGGCATCATGACCGTGCACGCTTCGGCGCAAAACCCGTTCTTTACACGCCGTTATGTGGCCGATATCTTGGGCGTCCCCATGAATAAGGTACGTGTGGTGCAAGAGACCTTGGGCGGTAGTTTTGGCGGCAAAGAAGAAGGCGTTGGGCTTTTGGCAGGTCGCGCGGCGCTTTTGTGCAGCCTTGTAAAACGCCCTGTGAAAATGGTGTTTAGCCGCGAAGAATCCCTTTTAGAAAGCGCCAAACGCCACCCGTTTATACTGCGCTACAAGGCCGGTGTTATGAAAGACGGCCACATCGTAGCCTGGGAAGGAAGCCAAATTGACAACTCAGGCGCGTACAACAACCAAACCCAGTTCATGAACTGGCGTGCCAATGTGCACAGCTGTGGGCCTTACAGCATTCCGAATGTGAAAACCGAAACCTTTGGTGTGTTTACAAACAACATTCATTCGGGTGCATTCCGCGGCTACTCCTCCCCTGCCCTCATTTTCGGCCAAGAGCAGTTCATCGACGAGCTCGCCGAAGAAATTGGCATGGATGAAGTGGAATTCCGCCGCATCAACTGCTTAAAAGATGGCCTTACCAATGCCACAGGCACTGTTTTGGACAACGTGATTTTGCAAGAAGTGATGGATCACACCGTGGCCGAGGCCGATTATCAGAAAAAACGTGCCGCATACAAAAACCAGCCCGCCGGCGCACTTCAAAAAGGCATCGGTATGGCCATTGCACACCGCTCTTGTGGCCTTGGCGCTGAAGCACCGGATGCCTCGGGTGCCATGGTAATTGCCAACGAAGACGGCTCTGTGCACATCAACACCGGCCTTGCCGAAAACGGTCAGGGCCTGAAAACGGCCTATTCCCAAATTGCAGCCGAAGCCCTTGGTGTTACGTATGAGAGTGTGGTGATGTATGGCACAAATACACACGCCATTGCCGATTCCGGCATGACCGTTGCCTCTCGCGGCACCGTGATGGGGGCGCAAAGTATGCGCAAAGCCGCCACAAAACTAAACGGCATTATGCGCGAAAACGCCATTTCCCTTGGCTTTTTCAGCGACACAGCCGCCATCGAAGAGACCTGCAAGCTTGCAAAAGGTAGCCTTAGTGGGCTTTCGGTTACGGCGGATGACCTCATCCTAAAAGAGAGCGTATTTTTCCACAAAGACTATCCTGCTTACACCGTTGGTTTCGACTGTGTTTGTGGCGCAGGGCTTTGGAGCGGTTGCCAAATGGCCGCCTACGAGTGGTTCAAACCCGATGCCTATGAGCAGGACCATCACACCGGGCAAGGCACAGCAGGGCCGAACTTCGCCTATGGCTGCGTGGTGGCCGAAATAGAGGTGGACATGGGCACAGGCTATGTAGATTTGTTAAAAGTGACCGCTAGCCACGATGTGGGCACGGCCATCAACCCCGCCTTGATAGAGGGGCAAATTTACGGCGGCATTGTCATGGGGCAAGGCTATGGCATTATGGAAGATGTTGAGTTAAGCCGTGGGCGCGTGCTCAACAAAAATTTGGATGAATACATCCTGCCCACCTCCATGGATATGCCCGAAATGAACATCAACATCTTTGAATGCAACGACGAAAAAGGCACATTTGGCGCCAAAAGTGTGGGCGAGCCCGCCACAGAGGCGGTGGCCGCGGCCATTGCCAACGCCGTCTACAATGCCACAAAACGCCGTGTACGCATCAATCCGGCCGGCCTCGAGCAGGTTTTGCTGGGTAAAAAATTGATGAAAGGTTAAGAATATGCAAAAACTACAATATTTAAAACCGACAAGCCTTTCCGAAGCCGTAGACATGATGGCAAAATATGCCGGGAAAATAAAGCCCTATGCCGGCGGCACCGATTTGATGGTGCAACTGCGTGAGGGTGCCAAGAAACTGGCCGGTGTTGAAGTTCTGATGGATTTGGGCGCCCTTTCTGAATTGCGCGGCATTCGTGTGGAGGACACAAGCATCAGCGTGGGCACAATGTGTAGCCACACCGATGTGTATGAATCTGCCGAGATTCAAAAGTATGTCCCCTTCCTTTCTCGGGCCTGTTCCACCGTGGGTTCACCCCAGGTGCGCAACGCCGGCACCGTGGGTGGCAACATTTGCAACGGTTCGCCTGCGGCCGATTCTCTCTCTCCGTTTGTGGCTTTGAATTCCCGCATGGTGCTGGTAAGCCAAAAAGGCGAGCGCCGTGTGCCCCTTATTGACTTTTATGAGGGTGCCGGCCGTGTGAAACTGGCCGACGACGAGTTCGCCACCCGCATTGAGTTTGACCGCATCGATGCTTTCAAAACGGCGTTTAGCAAACTGGGACGCCGCAAGGCATTGGCCATCTCGCGCATGAATGCTGCGGCTGCTGTGCGCCTTGCCGACGACGGCACCATTGCCGAAGCACGCCTTGTGCCGGGCTGTGTGTTTGCAACACCGCAACGGGTTGCAAATGCCGAGCAATTTATGCAGGGCAAAAAACCCTCGGCAGAGCTCTTCAAAGAGTGCGGCAAGCTTGTGTCTGCCTACATGATAGAGTGCACAGGCGTGCGCTGGAGCACCGAGTACAAACAGCCTGCCGTGGAGGCCATGAGTGAACGCGCCCTGTGCGAAGCTTGCGGCCTGCCATGGGCAGAGTAAGGAGAGGTGAACATGGAAAAATTCAACTTGAAATTCACGCTGAACGGCGTGGAAACCGAGGTGGCCATTGAACAAAATGCTCGCCTTTTGGATGTTTTGCGTGATGAGCTTCACCTCACCGGCACAAAAGAGGGTTGCGGCGTGGGTGAATGCGGCGCTTGCACCATTATTCTGGATGGCGAAGCCGTGGACTCTTGTATGGTACTTGCAGCCAGCGTGGCCGGCAAAAGTGTTACCACCATTGAAGGGCTTGCAAACGATGAGATTTTACATCCTTTGCAACAAGCCGTGCTCGACCACCATGCCCTACAATGTGGTTTTTGCACACCCGGTTTCATCATGAGCGCAAAAGCCCTTATGGATAAAAACCCGCACCCCACACGTGAGGAAATCAAGGTGGCCATCAGTGGCAATCTCTGCCGCTGCACGGGCTATCAACAGCTGATTGACGCGTTTGAGGACGTGGCAAACCGCAAGTAAAAACAAAAAGTAGAAGGAGTGTAATTCCCATGTATGACAAGTCCAAGCTGCAAGGTGCCGACATCAGCATCGATTATTGCGGCATCAAGCTTCAAAGCCCCTATATTTTAACCTCCGGCCCGCTCACCTATGCGGCCGAGGGCATGATTCGCGGACACGAGGCCGGCTGTGGTGCCGTTGTCACCAAAACCATCCGCCTCGGCCGTGCCATCAACCCCGTGTTCCACATCGGCGGCATTGGCCCCACTTCTCTTATCAACGCTGAAAAATGGGCCGATTCCGAACGCGAATTGTGGTATGAGCGCGAAATTCCCATGACCAAAAAAGCCGGCGCTGTGGTAATTGGCAGTGTGGGCCACACCCCGGAAGAGGCCATCGCCATTGTAGAGGACGTGGAAAAAGCCGGCGCTGATATGATTGAGCTTGTTTCCTATGCAGAGGAAACCTTGCTTCCCATGCTCGACTACACCAAAGAACATGTAAAAATTCCCGTTATCTGCAAACTCAGCGGCAACTGGCCCGACCCCATCGGCTCGGCCAGAAAATGCCTTGAGCACGGTGCCGACGCCATTGCCGCCATCGACTCCATTGGCCCTGCTCTCAAAATTGACATCGGCAAGCGTCGCCCCGAAATGCGCGGAACCAATGGTGTGGGCTGGCTTTCGGGCGAGGCCATTCGTCCCATCGCCCTCAACATCAACTATGAGATTGCAAAACAAAACCCACAACTCAAAGATCTTTACGGCAGCGGCGGCGTAATGAGTGCCGAGGATGCCATGGAATACTTCATGGCCGGTTGCAACGCCGTGGGTGTTTGCACCGTGGGCATTCTGCGCGATATTGATTACATCGAGCACATGTGCTACGATTTATCAAAACTGGTTCACAAACTTGGCTTCAAGAGCCTTGCCGAAACCGTGGGTGTGGCACAGGTAAACTTCCCCCCCACCGAGTACATTGGCCGTTTGCAGTTTAGCTACAACGCCGACTTCGCCCCTTGTCAGGATGCATGTCCGGCCGGTGTGAATGTGCCGCAATATGTGGAAGATGTGCGCCGTGGCAACTACACAGATGCCTACAACCGCGTGAGTCTTACCAACCCCTTCCCCGCCATCTGCGGCCGTGTGTGCGACCATCCCTGCGAGAGCAAATGCCGCCGTGCCGATACCGACGAGAGCGTGGATATCCGCTTGCTCAAACGCACAGCGGCCGACAAAGTATATGAAAAATACGGCGATGCCCTGCCCATTCCGGAAATAAAAGCGGCCAACGGCAAGAAAGTGGCTGTTATCGGCGCAGGCCCCGGTGGCCTTTCCGCCGCCTACTACCTCGCCAAAGAGGGCTACAAGGTGAAAGTGTTCGAAAGCCTGCCAAAAGCCGGCGGTATGCTGGCCGTGGGCATTCCGGACTATCGCCTGCCTGCCGACATCCTGGCAAAAGAAGTGGCTCGCATTGAGCGCATGGGTGTGGAAATTGAGACAAACAGTGCTGTGGACAGCCTCGACAAACTGCGCGGCGAAGGCTACGAGCGCATTCTCATTGCCGTGGGCGCCCATGGCGACAGCCCGCTCGAAATTCCCGGCGCAGAGCTTTGTGTGTCCGGCGTTTCTTTCCTGCGCGAATCGAACCTTGGCAAGGCCGCTCGCCTCGACGGCAAAAAAGTGGCTGTTATCGGTGGCGGCAACGTGGCCGTAGACGCCGCACGCAGCGCCTTGCGTCTCGGCGCTTCGGAGGTGTCCATTGTCTATCGCCGCAGCCGTGATGAAATGCCCGCCTACCAAGAGGAAATTGCACACGCCGAAGAAGAGGGCGTGAAACTGTGCCTGCTTGCGGCACCCGAAAGTGTTGCACCCGGCAAACTTTGCTATACCCCAATGAAACTGGGCGAGGCCGATGAGAGTGGCCGTCGCCGTCCCGTTCCCTCGGGCGAAGCCGCCGTTAGCGTGGAAGCCGACCTTGTTGTTTTGGCCATCGGCCAGAAAATTGTGGCCGATTTCATGCCTGCTATCGTGGATGGCCAGTTTGAATCTGCCGAAAAAGGTGTGTACATTGCGGGCGACTGCCTGTATGGACCCGCTTCGGTTATCAAAGCCATCGCTTCCGGCCGCGATGCCGCTTGCGAAATTGACAAATCGTTCGGTGGTGCCGGTGCGCTTATTGATGCCGACGAAAAACGCGAACTGCGTCTTTCCCCCATCACAAACGAGCACAACCCCGCCAAAGAATCCGCGTGCCTCTCGGCCTGCTCGCGCAAGGCAAACTTCGATGAAGTGGAGCTGGGTCTTGCTGAAGATGCCGCCCGCGACGAAGCGGAGCGTTGCTTGAAATGCGGCTGTGTGAACTGTGGCCGTTGTGTGGCTGTGTGCTGCTACGACGCACGCACCTTGGACTTC
>CAYJNQ010000028.1:0-22493 GCA_964371725.1 uncultured Oscillospiraceae bacterium | reverse complement strand
ACAACACTACCCGCTGCTCTGGCTTTCCTCTCCCTGTCGAAACCTTTACATCCCCCTATTTATGATAAAGAACGTGTTTTCATCGCCCTTTCCATCGTGCGTTTGGCGTCGGCTTCTGCTTTGGAAGCACGCTTGTCGTACAGCTTTTTTCCTTTGCAAATGCCAAGCTCTATTTTTACATGAGAACGTTTGAAATAAAGTGACAAAGGAATCAATGTCAATCCCTTCACTTTTATGTCTGCCTGTAATTTACGAATTTCTTTGCGGTGCAAAAGCAATTTGCGCGTACGAAGTGGGTCGCGATTAAAAATGTTTCCCTTTTCATACGGGGAAATATGCATAGCCAACAGAAATGCCTCGCCATTTTTTATATCTACCCAGGAATCTTTAAGGTTCACAGAACCCTGCCGAATGCTTTTCACTTCGGTACCCACAAGCTCTATTCCGGCTTCAAGGCGGTCCAAAATTTCGTATTCATGGCGTGCTTTGCGGTTCACCGCTACCATTTTTACTTTTTCCACAGCGGCTTCCCTCCCCTAAACTTGGACTCATAGAATACCGCAATCACGGCATTTTGTCAAGCAAAAAATCACATTTCACCGCGACCTTCCAACGCACGGTATAAGGTCACATCATCAATATGCTCCAAATTGGCGTTGACGGGCAAACCGTAGGCAAGGCGTGTTGTTTGCACGCCAAGGGGCTTTATGAGCCGTGCAAGATACATAGCTGTGGCCTCGCCTTCCACATTTGGGTTTGTGGCCATAATCACCTCATGTACACACTCGTCTTGCAAACGGTGAAGCAACTCCTTCACCGGAAGCTGATCGGGGCCGATGCCGTCGGCCGGCGAGATGAGACCGTGTAACACATGATACAGCCCATGATATTCGCGCGTATGCTCAAAGGCCAGCACATCGCGTGGGCTTTCCACCACACAAATAATGCCCGTGTCCCGCTTTGGATCTTCGCAGATGGGGCAAAGCTCCCCTTCGGTTAAATTTTGGCAACACCGGCAGCGGCGAATTTTTTCGTGTGCGTCTAAAATGGCCTGCGAAAACGCCTTGGCCTGCGCCTCTTCCATGCCCAATACTTGATAAGCCAAACGCTGGGCACTTTTGCGCCCAATTCCGTTCAGTCGCGCAAAATGTTCAGTGAGCCGCTCTAAAGGCTCTGCGTTTTGCGCCATTTTACAGACCCAACCCGGCAAGGCCCGGGAATGAACCGGAGATGGTTTCCATCTCTTTGTCCGCCCTTTCGTTCACCTGGCGCACACCCTCGTTAACCGCAGCGCCCACAAGGTCTTCAAGCATTTCCACGTCGTCGGCATTCACAATTTCCGGGTTGATTTTCACAGCTGTCACCGTATAGTCACCACGCATGGTGATTTCCACCATGCCCCCACCGGAGGAGGCTATCATTTCCTCTTCACGCAATTCATCCTGCTTTGCCTGCATTTGATTTTGCATATCTTGTGCCTGTTTCATCAGGGCGTTGACGTTTTGTTTTCCATAGCCGTCGGGTAATCTTGCTTTCATATCTTGTCTCCTTTTTGGTCTTCTTTTTTTTCATATTCAATGGGAACACCCTTTTCCTGCCACTCGGCCAATGTTTGTCGGGTGGTTTCCAAAAGGGGCTGTTCCTTTGGTTTTTTTAAGTAGGGGCCAATGCCGTAGCGCGTGCCGCTTACCGTTTGAATGGCCGCTTTGATCACTTCGCTCACTTTGGTGTTCGCACGCATAAACTCTAAAAACACATCTCCGCCATCCAGCAAAACACGTTTTCCGTCAAAATAGGCGTCTGTTTTCTTTACAAAAGAATACACCATGGAGTCTGTTTTGCCAATTTGTTCCACCACCTGCGGCCAGAGAGAAAAGGGTTCCGGTTGTTTTGCGGGTTCGTTTTCTTCTTCGGCAGAAACTGGCAGCTCTTGAAAAGAGGGCAAAGGCGAATTGTCGTTCGTCCTTTCCGCCAAAGGTTCGTTTTCCTGTGAACCATTTTCGTGTTCTGTGGTTTGCTCTTGTTCTCTTGTGCTTTGTTCCTGCACCACGGCCACCTGTTCCACCCTTTCGGCCATCGCAGGTGCCTCACCGCTTTGCACCGTCTTCTGGGGCAAGGTTTGCACGGCTGTGTTTTGCGCCAAAAGGGCAATGTCGAACATGGCCAATTCCAACTCCACACGTGGGTTTGGGCTGCGCCCCATTTTGTCCAATGCCTCGGCCAAACGACGCACCGCACGAATACAAGTGGCTTCACTCTGTCCCTTGGTACAAAGCAGATATCGTTCTTTCTCATCCTCCGGCAAAAAATCCAAGAGAGAACCGCTAGAATCCACAATGGCAAGCAAACAGTTGCGGTAATGTGCCACAAGCTCTTCGCACAGGCGTTTTATATCTATAGAGCGCTCGCGCAGGGCTGTGATTTGGGTGACCACAGCACCGACATCGGCTTTGGCAACGGCCTCTCCCAAAGAAAAAAGATGGTTTTTATCGGTGACGCCGGCCATGGTGCGCACACGCTCTTCGTCTATGATGCCGCCCAAAGCGGCACAGGTGTCTAGCAGAGACAGTGCATCTCGCATAGAACCGTCTCCCAAAACGGCCACGAGCGCGGCGGCATCGTCCTCCAAAGAAATCTCCTCTGCCTCGGCTATTTTCAAAAGACGCTGCTTGATGATATTTTGTGCAATGCGCAAAAAATCGAACCGCTGGCAACGAGACAAAATGGTGGCGGGCACCTTATGGATTTCCGTGGTGGCCAAAATAAAAATCACATGTGAAGGGGGCTCTTCTAAAATTTTGAGCAAGGCGTTGAATGCCTGAATGGAAAGCATATGCACTTCGTCTATGATGTATACGCGATAACGGCAACGCCCCGGGCGAAACACGGTTTCATCGCGCAAATCGCGCACATCGTCTACGCCATTGTTCGAGGCCGCATCAATCTCGGTGACATCCAGCATCGTGCCGTTGTCAATACCAAGGCAGCACGGGCACTCGCCACAAGGGCCCCGGGAGCCGGGGTTTTCACAGTTCACAGCCTTCGCCAGCACCTTGGCACAGGTGGTTTTTCCCGTGCCGCGTGTACCTGTGAACAAATAGGCATGGCCGATGCGGTTTGCATTGATTTGGCAAAGCAACGCACCCGTGATGGCCTCTTGCCCCACGATGTCATCAAAGCCGCGAGGACGCCATTTTCGATACAAGGCCTGATACACAGCGCACCTCCCTTTCCCGATACAAAAGAAGAAAAGACAGGCTTTGTGCTGTTCTCCATACGAAAGGCAGGTTGACTGCGGCACACAGACACATCCGCTTAATGCTGCTCGGTTCCCCGCCTGACATGGTTCACGGCGGCCCGTTGCACAGGACCCACCTTCCGTATGCAAAACAGCGCCAAAAGACACCGTCTTATCCGTTTTGAAAATCACCCATTTGGCTGATATCCTATAATATTATACCGAAACGGGCAAAAAATTGCAAGACATTCATCCGCACTCTTTTTTGGCTTCTTGCGAAAATACTCCTTTTACAGTATAATGTATACCACGCATGGTTGCAACAGAAGAACAACGGGAGGCTGCCGCATGGATATCAAAGTTGGCGATTGCATCGTGGTGAAGAAACAACATCCATGTGGCGGGTTTGAGTTTGAGGTGTTGCGCGTAGGTATGGATTTTCGTATTCGCTGCAAAACTTGTGGGCGAGAAGTGATGCTGCCCCGGGTTAAGATTGAAAAAAACATCAAACACATCCTTTCAAAATAAAATAGAAAAGAACAAAGAAGGAGACAGAAGAAACGCCTATGTTCGAGAGTTTACATGCGGTGAAAGGCCGCTTTGAAGAAATCAACCGGCGCTTACAAGACCCTGCCACCGTGCAGGACAACGCAAAATATACGGCGCTGATGAAAGAGTACAAGCAGCTCACGCCGCTGATTGAAACCTACGACGCCTACCTTGCGGCACAAAAGGCCATGGAGGAGGCAAAAGCCCTTTTAGACGAGGGCGGCCTGGATGCAGAATTGCGTGAGCTGGCCAAGGAAGAACTGGATGAAAACCGCGAAAAAGTAGATGTTCTTTCGCAAGAACTTCGTATTTTGCTGTTGCCAAAAGATGAAAACGACGAGCGTGGTGTCATCATGGAAATTCGTGGTGGCACAGGCGGGGATGAGGCGGCGCTGTTTGCAAACAGCCTGTTTCGCATGTACAATTTATACGCCGAAAAACGCGGCTGGACGCTGGAAGTTCTCAACGCAAGTGAAACCGAGCTGGGCGGCCTTAAGGAAGTGGAGTTCTCTTTGGAGGGGGACAGTGTGTACAGCCGCATGAAGTTTGAAGCAGGCACACACCGCGTGCAACGTGTGCCGGAAACCGAGGCGCAAGGGCGTATTCACACCTCGGCCGTAACCGTGGCCGTGATGGCCGAAGCCGATGAAGTGGATGTGGACATCAACACGGCCGATTTGAAAGTGGACACCTTTCGCGCTTCCGGCGCGGGCGGCCAGCACGTAAACAAAACTTCCAGCGCCATTCGCATCACCCATTTGCCCACGGGCATGGTGGTGGAGTGTCAAGACGAGCGCAGCCAGCACAAAAACCGTGACAAGGCGATGAAGGTGTTGCGCAGCCGCTTGTTGCAACAAAAACAAGAGGCCCAGAAAAGCGAAATTGATGCAGCACGGCGCACACAGGTGGGCTCGGGCGACCGCAGCGAGCGTATTCGCACCTACAACTACCCGCAAAGCCGTGTAACAGACCACCGCATCAACCTTACACTTTATAAACTCGATAGCATTTTGTCCGGTGGGCTCGATGAGTTGCTTGACCCGATGCTGGCCGCCGACCAAGCGGAGAAACTCAAAGCGGCCTCGGAGAATTAACATGATAAAAACCGTGATGCAAACGGCGAGTGCACACGCCATCGAACAGGCCGCAAGCTGGATTTTGAGGGATGAAGTGGTGGGTTTACCCACCGAAACCGTGTATGGGCTTGCGGCAAATGCGTGCTCTGCCGCAAGTGTTGCGCGCATCTTTGAGGCCAAAGGCCGCCCACAAGACAACCCCCTCATTGTGCACATTGCAAAACTGGAAGATTTGGAAAAAGTGGCTCAAAATATACCAGAGGATGCCTACCGTCTTGCAGAGGCATTCTGGCCCGGGCCACTCACGCTGATTTTAGAGCGGGCCGAAAACATTGTGCCCGCAGTGAGTGGCGGGCTTTCCAGCGTGGGCGTGCGCATTCCTGCCCATGAGGCAGCACGTAAGGTAATCGATGCCTGCAAAGTGCCCTTGGCGGCACCTTCGGCAAACTGTTCCGGGCGGCCCAGCCCCACCACGGCTGCTCATGTGTGGGATGATTTGGCCGGAAAAATTCCATTCATTTTAGACGGCGGCCCCTCGGTGATGGGGGTGGAATCCACGGTACTGAACCTGCAAAAAGAAGCCGTGGTGCTGCGCCCGGGATTTATTACGGCCGAAGAGATAGAGAGCGTACTCGGCCGCCCTGTGCGCTATGCCGCTTCGGTGACAAAACCGCTGGAAGAGGGAAAAGTGCCCAAAAGCCCGGGCACCAAATATACCCATTATGCACCTTTGGCAAAATTGACGCTTGTTGAGGGTTCGTTTGCATTCTTTTTGGAACAGGCACGGCAGGTGCAAGCAGCAGATGCGTGGGCTCTGTGTTTTGAGGGAGAAGAGCATCATTTGCCACTGCCGGCACTTTCCTATGGCCGTTTTAACGATGCAAAAAGCCAAAGCGCCGGCCTGTTTGCAGCCCTACGGCTTCTCGACGAAAAAGGGGCGAAAGCGGCACTTGTGCGCTGTGAAACCGAAAGTGAAGAGCATTTGGCCGTGTACAACCGCCTGCTTCGCGCAGCGGCATTTCGGGTGGTGCGACCATGATGTGGACAGTGGGCATCACCGGGCTTTCAGGCAGCGGTAAATCAAGCCTTGCCGCCTATTACAAAAGCCGTGGGTTCGCGGCCGAGGACGGAGATACACTCTCGCGCGTGGTATGTGCACCGCAAAGCGCCTGTGTTGCCGCGCTTTGTGCGGCCTTTGGCAACGATGTTGTGGATGAAACAGGGGCACTGCGTCGGCGGGCCTTGGGGGAAAAAGTATATCAAAGCCCATCCCTAAACCGTCGCCTTATCGACATTGTTCACCCCTATGTGTTGGAAGAACTCAAAACCCGCGAGAAGGCGGCTCAAGAAGCAGGGATGCCCTTTCTTTTTCTGGATGGTGCCATGATTGTGGGCAGCATTTTTGAAGAGCACTGCCATAAACTCATCTTGGTGGAGGCCACACCCACGTTTGTTTTGGAGAGAATCCTCTTGCGCGACGGAATTTCTAAAGAGGTGGCACAAAACCGCCTTGCGGCACAAAAAAGCACACAGGAGCTGCGAAGTGCAAGCGATTACATGGTGCAAAACAACGGGGATTTGCACCATTTACACAAGCAAGCAGACCTCCTTTTGGAAAAATTACAAGATGCGCAACAAAAAGCGCTCGCCAACCCGGAGAGATATGAATAAAAAAATACGATGGTTTCAAGCGGGGTTTTTTCTCGTTTTTTCGTTGTTGTTTCTTTCGGCCTGTGCAGGGAGCTTGCCGCCCACCGAGGCGGCCTACCCGCGCGAGTATGCCGAAGAGGTGGACTACTGGGCCGAGACCTATGAGCAAGACCCAAACCTCATCTATGCTGTTATTTACACCGAGAGTGGCTTTGAACCTGATGCTGTTTCTTCCGCCGATGCCATTGGTCTGATGCAAATGACAAGCGACACCTTCGACTGGGTGAAAAGCAAAATTGCAAGAGAGGAAGCTTTGGTGTTTGAAGATTTGTATACGCCTGAAGTCAGCATCCGCTTTGGCAGCTATTTCATGGCCTACTGCATGGAAAAATATGCAGGGGATGTGTCCACAGCAGCCGCAGCTTATCACAGCGGCATGGGCACGGTCGACACACTATTGGCCGACGAACAGTACACGCAAGACGGTGTAACTTTGCTTGAATTTCCCTACCCTCAGATGAACAACTACGTGCACAAAATAAACGAAAACTATGCGGCTTATCAGGAACTGTATCCCAATGAATACACGCCTGTAAGCCAGAGTGTGTAAACACACGGAAAGGAACCGCAAAAGATGGCAAAGAAGAAAAAAGAGAGCCTGGCAGGCAGCTTGCTGCACACACCCGAGCATTTGGCAGATCGCACCCCCAAGGACATCGAGCCCGCCATGTTATTTTGTGAAGGGTACAAATCTTTTTTAGACAGCGGCAAAACCGAGCGCGAATGCAATAAAACGGCTTTGGAAATGCTGAAAAAAGCCGGCTATAAAGAAATGCAATGCCAAAAGAAATACAAAGCCGGAGACAAAATCTATTATCAGAATCGTGGCAAGGCGTTGGTGGCCGCCACAGTGGGCAGTGAGGCGCTGGAAAGCGGTGTGCGCATCACTGCGGCCCATGCCGATTCTCCGCGGCTTGATTTGAAGCCAAACCCCCTGTATGAGGCCGACGAACTCGCCTATTTCAAAACACATTACTACGGCGGCATTCGCAAATATCAGTGGGGCACCATTCCACTTTCCATGCACGGTGTCGTGGTGAAAAAAGACGGTGAGCTTGTGGAGGTTTGTCTTGGGGAAGAAGCGGGAGAGCCCGTGTTCACCATCACAGATTTGCTGCCACATCTTTCGGCAAACCAAAACAAACGCCCTTTGAGCGAAGGGCTCAAAGGGGAAGAACTCAACATTTTGGTAGGTTCCTACCCCATGGCCGACAAAGAAGAAAAAACCCGCTTCAAACTGGAAGTGATGCGGCTATTAAACGAAAAATACGGCATTGTAGAGCGCGATTTCACACGGGCCGAAATTGAATTTGTGCCCGCGCACAAAGCGTGTGACATCGGCTTTGACAAAAGTATGCTTGGTGCCTATGGCCAAGACGACCGCGTGTGCTGCTATACAGCACTGATGGCAGAACTGGACGTGAAAAAGCCAAAGCATACCACGGTATTTGTGATGGCAGACAAGGAAGAGGTGGGCTCGGACGGTGTAACAGGGCTCGCGGGCGACTTTTTATTTCACTTTTTACAAAACCTGGCCGAGGGGCAAGGCGCACACTACAACACGATGTTGGCTTCTTCCCAGTGCCTTTCGGCCGACGTGCACGCGGCTTTCGACCCGAATTTCGCCGATGTGTACGACAAAAAGAACACGGTATATCTAAACCAAGGCGCAGCCTTTTCCAAATACGGCGGTGCACGCGGTAAAAGCGGCACATCAGATGCCGGTGCCGAATTCATGGGAATCATCACCTGTCTGCTTGACGAGAAGGATATTCCGTGGCAACTTGGAGAACTTGGCCGCATTGATATTGGCGGCGGTGGCACTGTGGCAAAATTTATTGCAGGGCGAAACATCGACACCGTGGACATCGGTGTGCCCGTGCTCTCGATGCACTCCCCGTTTGAAGTGACAGCCAAAATGGATGTATACAATACCTATCAGGTGCTCAAAGCCTTCCTTGGGGCGGTGTAGGGCACCCAAAAGCCGGCAGAGTAAATTTCTGCCGGCTTTTTTTCTTAGGCTGTCAACCAAACGCCTCTTGCGCTGTTAAACCGCAAAATACCGCGGCCGTTGCACACCCTATATACACACCTCTTTTGTATTCTGTGCATCAGGTTTTGGCCACAAAATCCATAATCGCCTCTGCGGCGGCAGTTTGTTGTTCTTCGGCCGTGATGGTAGCGTCCAAATCGCCCGCCTGCTTTCCATAGTTGCCAAACTGGGCATGGTTTCCACCTTCAATAACAACAATGTTTTCTGTGTAGTCGATGCTGTCTTCCAGGTTTGCGTTGAGTGAACCATACACGGTGAGGGCATTTTCCGGGGGATAGTCTCCGTATACATAGGCGCCTAACGCAATGAGGCCGTCTATACTCTCCGGGTATTTTTCGGCAAACAGGCCGGCCGAAACGCCACCTAGCGAGTGCCCGCCAATATACCAATGCCGAATTTCGGGAAAATCATCCATAAGTTCCTGTGCGGCATTCGCATCCAAAATGGCATAGTTCAAGGGCATCTGCACAAGGATGCACGTGAGGCCGCTTTGGCGCAGCTGCTCCAAAAGCGGCAGGTAGGCCGTGTATTCCACCTTACCGCCCGGATAAAAAATGAGGGCCGTGTCGCTTTCGGTATCGGGACGCAGAACCATGGCATTGCCTTGCACGGTGATGCCCTCCCCTTGCTCTAAAAGGGCAAGCGCTGTTCCATCGGCACGGTAGTAATCGGCCGTGTACAAGAAAAAGACCAGGGTAACCAAAAGCAGAATGCCCAGCGGAACGCCAAGAACCAGCAGAAACTTTTTTCTTTTTGTTATCTTCATATCCAAAACCCTTTTTTTCTTTGGGATGTGCCCGAATATACTTTTTGCATGAAAACAGTATACAATAGGTACGCGAAAAAAGAAACACGGACTCTGTAGAAAAGGGCAACAAAACCCGTGCATTTCAAAAATCCCGGATTTTCGGAGAAAACAGCGTGGCAGAAAGTTGTATTGCATAGAAAAATGGTGTATGATAAAACTACATCGTACAGAAAACAGGGTTCTTGTTAAACTGTTGGTGAGCTTATCGAAAATACGATTCAAGGGCAAAAAAGGAAGGGTGAAGGCTGAGTATGCAACTGTTAAAAGATAGAATTGTGCGCGACGGCGTGGTGAAATCCGGTTCGGTATTGAAAGTGGATTCCTTTTTGAACCATCAGGTGGATGTGGAATTGCTATGTGAGGTTGGCAAGGAGTTTGCAAGACGCTTTGCCGGCGAAAACATCACAAAAATTATAACAATAGAGAGTTCCGGCATCAGCATTGCGGTGACGGCGGCTCAATACTTTAAGGTGCCTGTGGTGTTTGCTAAAAAGGCCCAAAGCGTCAACCTAGACGGAGATATGTATACCACGAAGGTAGAATCCTTTACGCACAAGCGCACCTATGATGTGATTTTAGCAAAAAAATTCCTTTCTGCCGAGGACAGGGTGTTGCTGCTGGACGATTTTCTGGCAAACGGCTGTGCACTGGTGGGGCTGCTTGATTTGGTGCGCGAGTCGGGTGCCACTGTGGTGGGCGCCGGCATCGTAATTGAAAAAGGCTTCCAGCAAGGCGGCGCTTTGGTGCGCGAGCGCGGTGTGCGCCTTGAGTCCTTGGCCATCATTGAAGAAATGAGCGTGGGTTCCATCAAATTCAAATAAATGCAAGGTGTACTTATGAAAAAATACATCCTGTCGCTCGACCAGGGCACAACAAGTAGCCGCGCCATCTTGTTCGACAAAGAACAAAACATCATTGCGATGGCACAAAAGGAATTTGCACAATTTTATCCCGAAGAGGGCTGGGTGGAGCACGATCCCATGGAAATTTTGGCCTCGCAACGCGAGGTGATGGAGACTGTGCTTTCAAAAAGTGGCATCAACCTTTCGCAACTTGCGGGAATTGGCATTGGAAACCAACGCGAAACCACCATTTTGTGGGAGAAAAGCACCGGTCTTCCTATTTACAATGCCATTGTGTGGCAGTGCCGTCGCAGTTCCTACATGGTGGATGAACTCTGTGAAATGGGCCTTGATGAACACATAAAGAAGACCACAGGGCTTGTGCCGGATGCATATTTTTCGGCCACAAAAATTCGCTGGATTTTAGACAAGGTGCCAAACGCACGCGCGCGTGCCAAAAAAGGGGAAATCCTGTTTGGTACGGTAGACAGTTGGCTCTTGTGGAATTTAACGAATGGCAAAGTTCATGCAACCGACTACACCAATGCTTCGCGCACCATGCTCTACAACATTCATGAAAAGTGCTGGGATGAAACCCTGTTGAACGTGCTGGATATTCCCAAACTCTGTTTGCCTGAGGTAAAAGACAGCAGCACCCTATACGGCCACACCCTGTTGCATGGAAAATATGTGCCGATAGCCGGTATTGCGGGCGACCAGCAGGCCGCCCTGTTTGGGCAGTGCTGTTTTGAAAAAGGTGCGTGCAAAAACACCTATGGCACCGGATGCTTTTTGCTAATGAATACGGGAGACACAGCCGTGGAAAGCCAAAACGGTTTGCTTACCACGGTGGCCATTGGCCTGAACGGCAAGCTGCAATATGCCTTGGAGGGCAGTGTTTTTATGGGCGGCGCGGTGATTCAATGGCTACGCGATGAGCTGGGGCTGATTCATGAAAGCCGTGATGCCGAATATTTTGCAAGCAAAGTGCCGGACACCGCCGGTGTGTATTTGGTTCCGGCCTTTGCGGGTTTGGGTGCACCACACTGGGATATGTATGCAAGAGGTTGTCTTATGGGGCTAACGCGTGGCGTAAAACGCGAACACATCATCCGTGCGGCACAGGAATCCATTGCCTATCAAAGCCTGGAGCTGGTTCAAGCCATGAACCTCGACACAGGGCTGGACTTGAAGGAATTGAAAGTGGATGGCGGCGCCTCACGCGATGCATTCTTGATGCAATTTCAGGCTGACATTTTAAACAGCCGTGTTCTTTTGCCCAAAGTGCGCGAATCCACAGCTTTGGGCGTTGCCTATCTTGCAGGGCTTGCCACCGGCGTGTGGGAAAGCAAAGCAGAAATCAGTGCTCACTGGCAAATGCAAGCCGACTTCAAACCCAACATGGACACAGAAACGCGCACGCGTCTGTTGCATGGTTGGCACAAGGCCGTGCAACGAAGCGCCGGTTGGGCACAAAATTAGAGTCTGTTCACAGAACCGCTCCATGCTTATCTTTTGGCTAAAACAGCCTGAAATTTACATGATTCGGTTCTAGCTGAACAGGCTCTGGATGTGCTTTTGAAATTCATTTATGCGAACCCGTGTCAACGCCGGAAAACGGCTTGAACATCGGGTTTTTTTATAAAAACAATCCGGTTAGCTCCTCCAAACTTTGAAATTCATGGTGCGCTTGTGCACTTTGGCCGGGCTTTGGGTGCACCCAAACCGTAACAAACCCCGCCGCACGACCTCCTTGTATGTCGTCGCGCACACTGTCGCCTATCATATAGCACTCGGCCGGGTTGCCTGCGGCTTTTCTCGCAAATTCATAAATTTCTATATGCGGCTTGTCATACCCCACTTCTCCGGACACGATGATGTCCTCAAAATAATCGGCAATTCCCATCTCTTTTACAAGTGCGCCGAGCTCCGGAAAATTGTTGGAGAGCATAAAGTGCCGATACCCTCTATCGCATAAGGTTTTCAAGGTGGGCACTGCATCGGGATATAGGGTGTATCGCCAAACTTCCAGCACCTTTTTGCGCACACCCACCGCGATTATACCGGCTTGTTCGTTTGGAAACCCACACTTTTGCAACATAGACACAAATTGTTTTTCACAATAAGCCCACCAGGCTTTGCTCCCTTTTATATGCCTTGTATCACCGCTTTCTATACTGAACCACGGCAGACATTTTCGGCCAAAGTGTTCTTTAAGCGTTTCCTGTGTAAGCGGTATTTCGGGGGCCAGATCCGCCGCCAATTCCATCACCGCATCGAACCACACCACATCCGGTGTGGTCAAGGTCGCATGAAAATCCCAAAACAGAACAGGTTTTAGCATCATTTCCAATTCCTCCTTTGTGTACAGTGCCGACAACACCTCCCTCAGAGCCTTTTTAGAAAGACGCAGTGGCAGTTTTGCCTTTTGTAAAAGTGCCCTTCGTCGCTGCGCACTCCCCTCTCCACCGGAGATGCCCAACTCATACAAATCGTGGTAGCTCAGCTTTTCACCTTTTTCAAACTGCTCTGATTCTTGCAAACCTGCATTTTGCAAGGCTGTGCGTAGCTGTGCTTGCGTCATGCCCTCCACGCCAAGCAACCCTTCTTTTGACAACTCGCGTTTGCGGCGTTCTTTACCGGGAATTGCCGGGATGTAAGCGTGGCTTATTTTACATCCTGCGGCTATTTTTTCCACATAATGCCGAATCCGAAACCCCGCCGCATCCGAATCGGTTAAAATCAATACGCCTCGTTCACGTCCAAGCTTGCAAAGTAACGCCTTTTTTTCTTCGTCGGTAAAAATGGAAAACCCGTCTGTTGGCAAAACCAGGGCATTCACAAGCCCCGACAACACACCGGCATCATAGCGGCCTTCCACCACCACCACTTCCTGCAAACAAATCTTTTCTGTCATTTTATGCCTCTCAATAATATCAGCTCGGCCACAGCCGCTTCAAGCAGTATTTTTTTGTCCGGCAACGCACTGCTTTTTAGGGCTTTGTCAAGCTGGGTAAGCATGCATACCGCCTGCTTGAGCGCCGTGTATGTATAGCCGCTTGCATTTTCTTTTGCCTTCACAAGACGATAATCACTGCCCGTATAATGCATTTGAGAAAACACCTGCGCCACACTGTATCCTTGCACATTCCCTGCACGCACACGCAACATATCTGCAAAACTGCTGCCCAAGGCCGCCACAATGGCCACCGGTTCGTTTTTTAGCGCAAACAGTTCTTGCATTTTTTTTTGTGCGGCCGCGCTGCGTCCTGCCGCAACCAGCCTCAATAGTTCAAAAACATCGGCCTCCACACTGCGCACACCAAAGTGCTGCACATGTGTGCGTTCTATTGTGTCATAGTTCGAAAACGCCGCCAGTTTTTCGGTTTCATTTTGCAAAAGGGCGTAGTTGCCCTTGGCGCGCTCCAACAATTCCTCTGCAGCCCCGGGCGCAAAGGAGCTACCGTTGCAAGCCGCGGCCAACGCTTGCAAATACTGTAAATTTTCCCGTTTCGAGGGTGCCGCAAGCTGCGCAGAAAATCCATTTTTCTGTGCGGCTTCGGCAAGCGCCTTCGCCTTTTTGGAGCCGGCCGTACGCTTGTCTTTGTGCAAGGCCGTCACAAGCAGCACGGCATTTTCCAAATCCGCAAAAAGCGCCTGCAATTCTTTTGCGTCCTTATCGCTTAATGAAGAGGGGCAAAGCTCGCGCAAGAGCACATGGCGTGTGCCACCAAAAAACGAAATGGCGCCCGCCTGTGCAATCAGCTCACCAAAATCCGGCACCGGTCCGTCCAAACGAGCCGATAGCTCGTTTCCCTCCTCTTTCCAGCGCTGCACAACAAAGTGTTCTGCCTCACGAAGCAGGTTTCCGTCTGTGGCGGATAAGTAGACCACCGGCCCCTGTTGCCAGTTTTCGTGTTGCTTATCCCATTTTTGAAAAAAAGAGATCACGACTTGCCTCCTTATAAACCACGCTTTGCCCCGGTCGTATCAGAAAAGTGGCGCTGCCACCGTTTTGCAAAACCGCCTGTCCCTCTGCGGCAAAATCGGGCACTTCGTTTGTCACCAATAGGTAATCTGTCGTTGCCTGCACGGCCCCCTCGCCTGCCAAAAGCACATCCAAAGGCGGATACTCTTCCAAATTCAAGGCCCCGTTTGCAACACCCACACGGAAGTTTTCCACGTCCACACAGGCAAAATAACCATCTTCTTGCCGAAGCAAATACACATTTGTACCCGCCAAACCGGGCAATACCTCGCGATAAAACAAATCCTCCGCCACGATGTAAAGCCTCTTTGGTGCAAACAGGTTCTCGGCCTCGCTGGTCTGTGCCGTTTTTCGCAAATCCACCCACAGCGTGCAAGTGCGCACCCCCTCGCGCTCAAACACCTGCTCTATTTCATAAAGGGAATTTCTGCCTCGATAAAAGACCATGGCCTCACCCGCACGGCTCACCACCAAAGATGCCTGTGTTCCCGTGCCGGCCACACTGACCGTGACCACCTCTGCCGCTTGCCATTGTGCAAACAAGAGCGAGACCACCACCAAAAGCGCAGCCGCTGTGCGGTAGATTTTTTTCCATTTTGTGCGCGCAGCCAACATGAGAAGAGCAAGGCACACCAGCACTGCCACAAAGGCAAACAAACCGCCCACGCTTGGATAGAGCCATGGCAACCCAAGGCTCCACTGGGTAAGCCTTTCTAAAAACACAAGCAACAGGCCCTCGATAAGCGCCACAGGCCAAAGCAGAAAATCCAGCGGCGCAAAACCAAACGGCAGAGCCAGAAGAAAGCCACCCACCACAAGCGGTGTAAGCAGGGGCATCACAAGCAAATTGCTGAATACCGAAAGAAGTGAAAAACTCAGCTCGTTAAAAATGACCACCGGTAAGGTAAGCGCCGTGGCGAATAGCGGCGTTGCCACAGCGCCCAACAGCACAAACCCCAAACGGGCATACGGGCTGCGCAACACAATGCGCCGGCGGCGATGCCATTTGGTAAGCCATCCATAGCACAAAAGCACACCGAGCGTTGCCAAGAGTGAAAACTGCAAGCCTACATCTACCGCCGCATAGGGGCTAAGCGCACATAAGAACAAGGCTGCAGCGCCGAGTGACGTGAACGAATCGGCCTCTCTTGAAAAAAACGGCGCCGAAAAGGCCAACACACAGGCCACACCACTGCGAAGCATAGACGGCGTAAAACCTGTGAATGTAACAAAGAAAAGCACCCCCGCCAAGCTGCCCAGCACCGCCAAATTCTTGCGTTTGGTTAGCCAAAACAAACTTTTGTTGAGGGAAAAGCACACAATGGACAAATGCATCCCCGATACCACGAGCACATGCGAAAGACCTGCCATGCGAAAGGCCTGTCTGGTTTGCGCGCTAAGGTCCTGCGTATACCCAAGGGACACGGCGGAGAGCACCGATGCAAGACGTTGCGGCAGGCGATATGCTATATTCTCGGCGGCGGTGCCACGCAAAACCGTGAAAAAACCCTGCACACTTGGCTGCCGCCCCAGCAAAACCGGCTCACTTTCCCGGGTTGCCGACACATAGATGCCGTCGGCATATTGCCACAAGGTGGTGTCGTAGCCTGCAATACTTTCAAAGTGAAGCTCCAGCTGAATCCAATCATTCACTTCGTACCACGGCATCCCATGCACTTCCACCAAAAAGGCTCCAAGGTGCTCTTGCCCTTGCACGCTCTTCACCCTCAAGTGCACACTTGCCACTTCTTCCGAGTAACCGCTGTCCACCTCTTCTACAACGGCCTGCACCATGTAGGTTTTGCCGCTTAAAGCTTGTACGGGAGCCAAAACCAATGCATCATATGAAAATTTATAGAACAGCGATGCAAAACACGCAAACAGTACAAGCGGAACATAGGCACGTCTGCCCTTGCTAAAAAAACACAGCGACAGCCCCGCCAAAAACAAACATCCAAGCCCCACTCCTATGAGCCAGCTCGCCGGCAATCGGGTGGCAACCAGCAGGCTCAGAAAAACGCTTGTCCCCGCCACGGCCAAAACACGCCGCATGTTTATCCCTGCGCCTCATGCCTTGGAAAATAGCCGGGATAACACAAGTTTACCGGCATCGCACAAAAAAGCGCTGCCGAAAACTCGGGTTGTTGGAAAAAACAGCTGTTATGTGCCAAAAGCAACCGGTTTCCCATACCATCACCACCATTTGAAGTGCTCTTCCCCTTGCCTCTTTCGCCGGCACCACCCATTGACCGTTTTATATTTTTCGTTGCACAAAACGATTGCCAACTGCATACCGACCTCGCTGAATGCTGTGAAACGCTTTGGGGTGCTGTTCTACCCCGGCGGCCAGCCAAGCTTGCGGCCACCCAGCAAATGGAAATGCAAATGCCCCACCGTTTGGCCGCCATTTTCGCCCACATTGCTCACCACACGCCAGCCATCTTCCAGCCCCTCTTGGGCGGCTACGGAGGCCATTGCCGCAAACAAACTGCCCAGCAAAGGGGCATCTGCTTCAGCGAGACAAGCGGCCGAATCTATATGTTTTTTCGGAATGAACAAAATATGCACAGGCGCTTTTGGGTCAATGTCTCGAAAAGCCATCACATCCTCATTTTCAAACACGACCATGCTGTTGATTTCTTTTCTTCCAATTTTACAAAACAGGCAATCTCCCATCGTTTTTTCCCTCCTTTACACACCCTGCAAGGCGGCACGCACAATGTCCTCAACCGCATGCAGGGCATCGTCCACTTTGCTTTTATCTTTAAGGCCCGCCATGGCGAATTCCGGCTTTCCACCACCGGAACCGCCCGCAATGGCCGCAATCTGTTTCACAAGCACACCGGCCTTCAGCCCTCGTTGCAAGGCTTCCTTACCACAAACCACGACCATGTTCAGTTTATCCTCGGCCGAGCCACAGAACACGCCCACGGAATTCGGGCGATTTTCCCTAAGTTTATCACCCATCTTGCGTAGAATATCGGGTGAGGCGCCTCCGATATAAGCCGTCATGATCTTAAGGCCTTCCACCTCGATAGCATTGTCGAACAAACCTTGTGCGCGAGCCTCTGCCGCGCGCTCTTTTTCTGCGTCCAGTGCTCTTTGCACCTCTTTTGCTTCCTCTTGCAAACTCTCTGCACGCTTTGGCACCTCTTCAAAACGGCTCGCCTTCAAAATGCGTGCCGTGCCCGAAAGAATCTTTTCACAATAGTGCATATAGTCTACAACACCCTGGGCCGTGGTGCTTTCGATGCGGCGCACGCCGGCCGCCACCGAAACCTCCGACAAAATTTTAAAACAGCCCAGCTGTGCCGTATTCGTCACGTGGGTGCCACCGCAAAACTCTGTGGACCAGCCGTTGGCATCCACCACGCGCACCGTATCGCCATACTTTTCGCCAAACAGCGCCAAGGCACCTAATTTTTTCGCTTCTTCCAAAGGCATTGTGGTGCTGGTTACGGCATGTGAACCCCAAATGACACGATTGACCAGTTTTTCCGTTTCGAGAATTTCCTCCTGTGTCATCGCTTGTGTGTGGCTGAAATCAAAGCGCATTCTCACATCATCCACAAAACTGCCTGCCTGATGCACATGCGCGCCCAGCACTTCTCGCAAAGCCTTCTGCAGTAGGTGTGCCGCCGTATGGTTGCGCATGATGGCATGGCGTCGATCCTCGTGCACCTCGGCCAGCACGGTATCGCCCGTGCACAACACGCCTTTTTCTAAAATGCAGCTGTGCACAAAGTAGCCGCCCTCCATCTTCTGCACATCGCTTACAAGCAAGCGTGCACCATTGCCCGTCAAATGGCCTGTGTCGGCAACTTGGCCGCCGCTTTCTGCGTAAAATGGTGTTTTATCCAGCACCACCAATACATTTTCCTTCACACCTTCGTCTGTGGCTACGGCCTGCACAAGCTCCTGCCCATCCGACAAGGCAAGTACTTTCGCCTCTTGAACCAGGTTCTCGTAGCCCACAAACTCGGTTTGTGGCACCGAAAGCTCCGAAAAAATTCCGGCCGCCCAGCCTGCAATCGCGCGCGACATCCTGTCCTCACGCGCTTTCTCACGCTGTTTATCAAGCTCTTTGTTGAAGGCCTCCACGTCCACACGCACACCCGCTTCTTCGGCAATTTCACGTGTTAAATCCAGCGGAAAACCGAAGGTGTCGTGCAGGCGGAAAGCATCTGCACCCGAGAGCACCCGATGCGGGTTCATCTCGCTCATTTTATCCACAGTATCAAGCAACTGAGTAAGGCGCTCAAGCCCTTGGTCTATCGTGCGCACAAAGCGCGATTCCTCGGCCTCGATGTTCTTTTTGATATAGGTTTCGTTTTCGCGCAATTCCGGATAGGCGCTCTCGTTTTGTGCAATCACGGTTTCGCAAAGTGCAACGAGGAAAGCACCCTGGATGCCAATCATACGCCCATGACGCGCGGCTCTGCGCAAAAGACGGCGCAAAACATAGCCGCGCCCCTCGTTCGAGGGCAACACACCGTCACCCACCATAAACACCGTGGAACGAATGTGGTCGGTTATCACGCGGATGGATATATCTGTTTTTTTATTTTCCCCGTAAGTTTTGCCAGACAACTGCTCCACATGTTCCAAAATTTTGCGGACAGTGTCCACTTCAAAAAGGTTATCTACGCCTTGAACCACACAGGCCAAGCGCTCCAAACCCATGCCCGTGTCGATGTTGGGTTTTTCAAGTTTTTCGTAATGGCCCTCCCCATCAGAGTCAAACTCGGTAAACACAAGGTTCCACACTTCCATAAAACGGTCGCACTCGCAACCCGGTGCACAAGCCCCACTGCCACAACCATGTTTTTCACCACGGTCAAAATAGATTTCGCTACATGGGCCACAGGGGCCACTGCCGTGTTCCCAAAAATTGTCTGTTTTTCCAAGACGCACCATATGATTTTCAGGAACACCCATGTCCCGTGTCCAAATTTCATAGGCTTCTTCGTCGTCTTCATACACCGAGATGTACAATTGTTCCACCGGCAAAGAGAGCCATTCATCACTTGTAAAAAACTCCCAACCCCAGGCGATGGCCTCTTTTTTGAAATAGTTTTGGAAGCTAAAGTTGCCCAACATTTCAAAATAGGTTCCGTGGCGGCTTGTGATGCCCACACTTTCAATATCCGGCGTTCGAATGCACTTTTGGCAAGTTGTCACCCGATGACTGGGGGGTTCTTCCGTGCCCAAAAACCAACTTTTCATCGGTGCCATGCCACTGTTTATCAAAAGCAGGCTTTTATCTCCGCTTGGTACAAGTGGAAAACTTTTCAGCCTCAAGTGCTGCTTTGTTTCAAAAAAAGTAAGAAACTGCTCGCGTAATTCATTCAAACCTGTCCATTGCATCGGTGAAATTCTCCTTTATCAGTGTATTACAAGGTTTTATTCTTTCCATTATTGTACTATGTTTTGGCTGTTTCGTCAAAGAACAAAGGGGTGAATAGGGGTCTCTACCCATCAAGATGCAAAATCAGCTATAAAAGAACTTGCATACATCACGATTGTGCCCCATAGCATCATTTTGTAGGCATTTTGTCATTTTCTTGTTTTCTACATATTATCACATTTTTTTGCTTTTCAAACCTTGAACACACTTTACACCAAAACTTTATTATGATAAACTATTAAACAGTTCGTTCCAATTGAAAGAATGCCATCTCATTGGATGACATGGATTGGATAATGAAATCAAGGAGAGGACTTGAAAACATGAAAAAATTATTGAGTACACTATTGGCTGTTTCCCTTTTTGCTTCTTTTGCCGCTTGCTCACAGCCGGCTGCCGAGAGCACCGCTGCTGAAAGCGCTCCTGCCGAGAGTATGGCTGCCGAAAGCATGGCTGCCGAAAGCACCGCCGATGAAAGCGCAGCTGCCGAAGCCGGCGAAAGCGACCTTGCCTATGTGCAAGACAAGGGCACCTTGGTGGTGGGTATCACCGATTTTGCGCCGATGGATTACCGTGAAGAGGGCAGCGACGAATGGATTGGCTTTGATGCTGACATGGCACGACTGTTTGCAGAGCACCTCGGTGTTGAAGTGGAATTTTTGGAAATCAACTGGGACAACAAACTGCTGGAACTGGAAGCCAAAGGCATCGACATGATTTGGAACGGCATGACGCTGACCGAAGAAGTGATGAACGGTTCTTCTACCTCCATCCCCTATTGCAACAACGGCCAAGTGGTGGTGTTAAACCAAGATATGGCTGCCGATTATGCCGATGAAGAAAGCCTTGCCGATTTGAACTTTGCCGCTGAAAATGGCTCTGCGGGCGCTGGGCAACTCGATGAGCGTGGCCTTGAATTCCTTGCTGTAGACACCCAGGCCAAAGCACTTTTGGAAGTGGCTTCCGGTGCATCGGACGCCGCTGTGATCGATTTGCTTATGGCCGGTGCCATGATTGGTGAGGGCACAAGCTATCCGGAGCTCACCTACACCGTGCAGCTTAACAGCGAAGAATATGGCACAGCCTTCCGCGTGGATTCCGACCTCACCGAGGAGTTCAACACCTTCTGGCAAGACGCCTATGCCGCCGGCACCGTAATGGAAGTGGCCGAAGTATATGGTGTGCAAGAATCTATTGTTGAATATTAAAACCTTATCGAAATCGGGCAGAAGGGCACTGTGCCTTTCTGCCCATCTTGTTATTGGGGGATAGATATGGAACTGTATGAGGTAAGCCTCACATTGCTTGAGGGCTTTATCACCACCTTACAATTGTTTTTTTTAACCTTACTGTTTGCGTTGCCGCTGGGGCTTCTCATCAGTTTTGGTTCCATGAGCCGCTTTACGCCACTGCGCGCTTTCACACAAACCGTGGTGTGGATTGTGCGCAGCACACCGCTTCTTTTGCAAATTTTGGTGGTATTTTACGGCCCCGGCCTTTTGTTCGACCTTGGCCTGTTGCCACGTTTTTTTGCAGCCTTGGTCGCCTTTGTCATCAACTATGCCTGTTATTTTTCCGAAATTTTTCGTGGTGGCATTCAAAGTATACCCAAAGGCCAGCAAGAGGCCGGCCAAGTGCTTGGCATGACCCCGGTGCAAATCTTCTTCAAGATCACACTTTTGCAGGTGGTAAAGCGCATTGTTCCACCCATGGGCAATGAGATGATTACCCTTGTGAAAGACACGGCCTTGGTGCGCGTTATCTCTGTGTATGAAATCATTTGGATGGGTGAATCGTACATTAAAAAAGGCCAAATTTGGCCCCTGTTTTACACGGCTGTATTTTATTTAATCTTCAACGGCTTGCTCACCGTACTTTTGGCAAAAACCGAGAAGAAACTGGACTATTTCAAAGCATAAGGGGATATGAACATGGCCATTTTAGAAGTGAATTGCCTGGAAAAACACTTTGGTAGCACACGCGTAATTGAAGACGTGAGTTTTTCTATGGAAAAAGGGGAAGCCCTTGCCATCATCGGCTCTTCGGGTAGCGGCAAAACCACCCTTCTGCGCTGTCTCAACTTTTTGGAACGGCCAAGTGGTGGTAAAATCACAGTGAAGGACGACGTGCTGTTCGATGCAAGCATAAGTGCCACCGATTCGGATGCCGAAATTCGGCGCAAACGCCTGCACTTTGGGCTTGTGTTCCAATCATTCAACCTTTTTCCACAATACACAGCCCTTAAGAATGTAACACTTGCCCTGGAACTTTTGGCAAAAGAAAAACCCGATTATAAGCAAAATGCAAAAAAAATACAAACGGATATTCAAGAAAAGGGTGTCGCCCTTTTAAGCAGCATGGGCCTTGCAGACCGTGGCAGCCACTATCCACACCAACTTTCCGGCGGCCAGCAACAACGTGTGGCCATCGCACGTGCCCTCGCCTTAGAGCCTGACATCCTCTGTTTTGATGAGCCCACATCGGCACTTGACCCGGAACTCACCGGCGAAGTACTACGAGTCATTCGCTCTCTGGCCGAGGCACACACCACAATGATCATCGTAACACACGAGATGAATTTTGCAAAGGACGTGGCCGACAACATTATCTTTATGGATGGTGGCGTCATTGTAGAACAGGGCTTGGCAAAGAACCTTATTGAAAATCCAAAAGAGGAGCGCACACGCCAGTTTCTTTCACGCAGCTTGGATGCATAGCAAAAGGCATCAGATGCCCGGCTAAAAACAGGCGAAGAGTGCCCCTTAACACAATAAAAATAGGAAAAAAGCAGGAAGGCCGCTGTGCCATCCTGCTTTTGTTGT
>CAYJNQ010000027.1:0-24501 GCA_964371725.1 uncultured Oscillospiraceae bacterium | reverse complement strand
TCGGCAATCACAGCGAATGCGCCTTTCAAAGCTTCTACCGCGGTGGCCATAGAATAATGCCCGACTGGTGTTATCAATTTGTAGTCTATCCTATGAGATACGCATCTTCAAGATGTGGTAACTGAATTTCTTGATGCAAAGGCCTAAGGATAGATGGCGTGTAGATGCGGCAGAGTTGTGCAAGTTGGCGAGAGATAAACCATGTGTTGCAACTTGCAATGAAAAAGCTGGCACAACAAAAAATTACAACACAGATATGCCATGAGCAATGAAATATGCAAAAAACCGCCTTTAATGGGCGGTTTTTTGTCAGTCTACGGCGATGTGCCCAAAGGCACAGCTCGCTGGTTTTTTATGCTGGAGATTCCTTTGGAGAAGATGTTATCGTTCGTGATGCGTTTTTTATTTAAGTATGTGCATTTTATTGCCCTTTTGTTTCCAAAGCCGCCAGAATCTTTTCCGGTGTGATGGGCAAATCATAAAAACGTACCCCGATGGCGTCGTAGACAGCATTGGCAAGGGCAACTGCCGTTGGGATGATGGCGCCCTCTCCAACACCCTTTGCACCAAAAGGACCGCGCTCAATGGGATCTTCCACGATGATGGTATCCACTTTGGGCATATCCAACGTGGTTGGAATGAGATATTTTGTGAACGAAGGGGTTTTGGTGTGCCCTTCTTGTAAAATCACCTCTTCCATCATACCATAACCAAGGCCTTGGGCCACAGCGCCTTCCACCTGTTGTTCTATCATCATCGGGTTGATTGCACGGCCCACGTCATGGGCTGCGGCTACCCTCAAAAGGGTCATGTTGCCGGTCTCTGTGTCTATTTCCACGTCTACCACTTGTGTGGCATAAATATATACAGCGTAGGCGTCGCCTTGGTTGGTTTCGTGGTCTACATCCTCGGTGGTGTTGTCGTACCAGGCAAAACCAATAAAACGTTTCCCGTTTGCATGAGCCTTATTTGCCAGTTCAGCAAAGGACATCACCCGAATGGAACCGCAAAAAACAAAACCATCTCTTACAGACAACGCCTCGACAGCACAATCAACCAAGGTGGCGGCATAGTTCAAAAGATGTTGTTTTGCATCCCTTGCAGCCAACTGCACCGCTTTTCCGGACACAAAGGTCTGGCGGCTGGCCGTGCTGGCCAGCGCATCCGGTGTGAAGGCTGTGTCGGCGCTTATGATACGCACATCTTGATAGGGAATGCCCAGTTCCTGCGCGGCTATTTGGCAAAAAGCAGTGTCGGAACCTTGGCCGATGTCACAAGCACCGGATAGGATGGTTGCGGTGCCGTCGTCTGCCACCTCCACTGTGGCGGCCGAGTGGTCGGGGCGGGAAAAACCATAGCCTACACCATAGAGATTGCAGCCAATACCTCTTCCTTTTTTCTTCATCGAAGCGCCTCCTTACAACGGGTTTTCCCGCATATATTTTTGTGCGGCCAATAAGGTTTCTTCAAACCCGACACTTTCCGAAAACACCTGGCCGGTTGCCGTGGAAAGACCCACTTTCAAAGCGTTTTGCAGGCGGAAATCCAAAGGCGACATGCCCACTTTTTCGGCCAGTAAATCCATTTGGCTGTCGTGCGCAAAAGAGGCCTGTAGAATGCCAAAACCTCGGAAGGCGCCACAGATGGTGTTGTTCGTATATACAGCATAGGTGTCTACCGATACATGGGGCACATAATAAGGGCCGGCAAGGTGCAAGCCTGCTTTTTTTGTGATGAAGTGTCCAATGGAGGTATAGGCACCCTTATCGGAATAAACTTCACCTTGCACAGCAAGCAACTGTCCGTTTTTATTGCAACCGTGTTTCACATGAATTTTCATCGGATGGCGTTTCGTGGAACAAGCCATGGATTCGGCACGTGTCCATGTAACGCGCACCGGGCGTTTGGTGGCCAGCGCCAAAAGGCCTGCTTGAATTTCCGTGGTGATGTCATCTTTGCCACCAAAACCACCGCCGGTTACCATCTGCTTCACACGCACCATATTGTGTGGCATATTGAGTGCCGGCGCAATTTGGCGCCTATCTCGGAACGGATACTGCGTGGAGGTGTAAATGTTCATCACACCATATTCATCCAAATGAGCCACGCTGGTTTCCGGCTCGATGTACATATGCTCTACACGCTGTGTCATATAGGTGTTTTCTATAATGAAGTCGCTTTTTGCAAAACCTTCTTCCACATTGCCTTTACGAACCTTGGTGTGTTGCAAGATATTCCTTTTGGCACTTTCATGCACCAAAGGAGCATTTTCAGCCAGTGCATCCTCAATGGTGAACACACCCGCGAGCTCCTCGTACTGCACTTTAATGGCCTCCAAAGCTCTTTCTGCCGTATCCAAATCCTCTGCTGCCACCAGTGCCAGTGCATCTCCCATCATACGAACCTTGCTTGAGGCCAAAATTTCTTGGTCTTTTATGGCAAGGCCAAAGTTGTTTGCGCCGGGCAAATCCTCTGCTGTAATCACAGCGCAAACGCCGGGTATCTGTTTTGCGGCAGCCGTATCAATAGACAGAATGTTGGCGTGGGGGTGTTTGCTACGTAAGGCCTTGCCAATGAGCATATGGGGCAATTTCATGTCTCCGGTGTAAATGGCCTGCCCTGAAACTTTGGCCGCAACATCCTTGCGGATAACCGATTGCCCAACCGAGTGTAGCGGTTGTATGTTATTCATGCTTTTCCCCCTTACTGCTCGGCGGCTATTTGAACCGCTTTAACAATTTTTTGGTATCCCGTGCAACGGCAAAGATTGCCCGAAAGAGCAACTTTTATCTCTTGTTCCGTGGGTTTTGGGTTTTTATCCAGCAGCGCCTTTGCACTCATAATCATGCCCGGTGTGCAAAAGCCACACTGCACGGCACCGGCATCAATGAAGGCTTGTTGTAAGCGAGAAAACTCACCCTCTTTGGAAATGCCCTCAATGGTGATGATTTCTTTTTGAGCCGCCTGCCCGGCCAATATTAGGCAAGAAGTGACGGCTTTACCCTCCATAATGATGGTGCATGCACCGCATTCACCCTCGCCGCACCCCTCCTTAGAGCCCGTGAGACCAAACACATCACGCAGGGCATCAATGAGCCGCATACCGGGATCCAGCTCTGCCTCACATTCGCAGCCGTTGATGTGGAACTTCAAAATCTCTTTGCTCATTGCACTTCCCCCTTTGCTATGCGTTCCAGTGCCTGTTTCAACACCGAAGCAGCAATTTTACGCTTGTAGGGCGTGGTGGAACGGCCGGCAAGATTGCGTGCCACCACCTCGTCCATAAGACAAGCTGCCGCTTCCACTGTGTCCTCTGAAAGCGATTTGTCCAAAAGAAAGGCTTCCACTTCCGATACACGATAGGCTGTCTTGCCCACGGCGCCCACAGTAACGGTACAAAGGCGGATAGTCCCCTCACTCAAAACCATGCAAACAGCCAAGTTGATGCGTGAAATGGCCAATGCCTTGCGGCGGCCTATCTTCTCGAATACGATCTGTGCATTTGGGGGTATCTGCATTTGGAATTCTGTAATCAGTTCATCCGATGCAAGTGAAGTTTGATTCATGCCAACTACAAGCTGTTCAACCGGCACACTGCGTTCACCGCCTGCACCGCGCACTGTGGCAACGGCATTCAAGCTTAAAAGTAGGGGGATACCGTCGGCAGCATTGGATGCATTGGCTACATTGCCCCCCAAAGTGGCCAAATTTTGTATCTGCCGGGCCCCCATCTGTGAAGCCATCTCGCAAAAGGCCGGACAATGTGAGCGGATAATTTCGCTTTCCCGAAGGTCTGAAAATGTGGTAAGCGCCCCGATATACAAGGTTTCGTTTTCCAGCCGAATGCTGTGCATTTCCTCGATTTTACTTAGGTCAATCAACGCATCAGGCGCGATGACACGTTCTTTCAGTGCGATAACCAAATCGGTGCCGCCGGCAATCAGTTTTGCATTGTGAGTGCTCGAAAGCAATTCAACAGCCTCTTTTATTGTGGCCGGACGATGAAATTCTTTGACATTCATGCAATGCCTCCCTTAATTAAAGTAGCAGAGGAAAGCCTCTTGCTTGATACAACCAGGCAAGAAGAGGCCTAGTCCACAAGTTCGACAGCCGAAACCGGACACATCTGCTGGCAGATGCCACAGCCGTCGCACAGGCTACGATTTGCCCAGTGGGCCCCATCTTTTTCACTGATAGCGCGGTAGAAACATACTTTTTTGCAGATACCGCAATTGGTGCATTTGTCCTTGTTGATATCGGCAAATTTGGGCGGTAACTTTGCCAGCTCTTCCACCGTGGCAATATCCTTGAGGGCAATGCCGCGAATATCCTCAAAGCTCTGGTACCCTTTTTTATCCATCCAGTTGTTCAAATCGCTAAGCATTTTGGTGATAAAGTCGTACCCTTTCCACATCACAGCCGTACATGACTGCACGGTGCTGGCGCCAAGCATGATGTATTCGATGATTTCGTGATAACTCATCACACCACCTACGGCGGAGATGGGAATGTCTACATTGCGTGCCACTTCTGTGAGATGCCGCATGATGACAGGTTTAATGGCAGGACCTGTGTAGCCACCGTATCCACGCAAATAGGGTTTTCCGGTTTCAATGTCCACACCGGCAAAGGAACGAATGGAGTTGGAGATGGTAACCCCGTCGGCCCCGGCTTCTTTGGCAGCTTGGGCCACCTCCACCATGTCGGTGACATTGGGTGTCAGTTTTACGGTGAATGGAATTTTAGCGGCAGACTTTCCGGCTTTCACCTGCTCAAAGGTGCGGTCTGCACTTTTGCCGATATGCATGCCCACAGTGGAAGCCGGCATTGGGCACGAAACATTCAATTCCAAAAGGTCAGCAAAACCTGTGGCTTGAATTTCTTCCACGAGTTTTGCTGTTTCTGCGGGGTCGGGCATGGCAAGCACGCTGATATGCATGGTGGCGCCACCCTTTTTTGCAATTTCCAGCTCTTTTTGCACCCAATCATCCCGAGTCATGGTGGTGAAGAGCTCCAAGTTGACCATACCGATGGGCTTGCCGTTATAACGATGCAAAAAAAGGCGCCCGTTGCAAGGATGGGCCGCCCAATCTTCGCGCGGCCCAATGGTTTTCGGAATCACACCACCGATACCGGCTTCTCCTGCCAGCCGCATGCCTTCGCCATCTTGCCCGGGTGTTGCCGAAGCCAAAACCAGGGGGTTGCGGTAGCGCACACCTGCATAGTTCACTTCTAAGTTTGCCATATCTTCACCTTCCTACTTTCTTTGTAATTACAAGCGGTCTTGGGCATTCACTTGCTAAAAACGCCAAGCAATGCCTATGCACAAAAATCATAGCACAGCTTGGCGCGGTCTGTCATTGTGTCAAACAACCAATCATTTTTGAATATTTTTGTACTTCCAAAACATCTTTTAAATAGAAAAAAGTTCCATTTAGAAAAGATTACGCAAAAGCAAACACAACTGTAAATTGAATGCCGTTTGATGGTCGCTTATACTTTTTTGCAGTAAGGATTCCACTTTGTTCAGGCGGTAAATAACAGAATTTTTGTGAACATACAGCGATTCAGCGGTCACCCTTAAATTTTGCCGGCAGATAAAAAAACAATCTAACGTTTTCACTAAATCGGCGTTATTTTGTTTGTCGTAGTCTAATAAAACACGCAGATTTTCCTCGTAAAAATCACGCATGGCAACAGAATCGGCCTGTTCACTCAAAAAACATAGGCAACCCAGCTGTGCGTAGGCGTGTGTGTGCGGAAGTGCCTTGTGGTGGCGCAATCTTCTGCCTGCGCGCATGGCAAGATGTGCCTCGCGCTTGCCTTGGTATATGTGTTGTAGCCCCTGCTTAATCTGGCCGACGCCGGCCGAAAATACAATGTCGGTGCCAAGGGATCCGATCTTTTGAAGAATGCTGTCCATTGTATTGATACAGGTTGTCACATCCTGCTCATTTTGTACAAACACCATGCCCACAACCCCCATGCCACTTTCCGAAATGAGGTTTGGATGCGGATAAGTACTCATATTCGTGTGAATTATTTCCAGCACCTGTGCTTTTAGCCTTTGTACTTTTTCTTCCTTGAGATCCGTCGTTTTTTTCTTTAAAGTTTCCTCGAATGAATCGGCATCAATCACAAATAAACAGTATGGCTTGGATAAATCAAAACCCAGATAAAAACCTCGCTGCATCACAGCATTTTCGTCTCGATAGTGGCTGCTAAGCAAATCTTCCAGCAGTTGTTCTTTTATCTTTTGTCGTTGCCGCCAAAGGGCCTGTTCTTTCAAAAGCTCAACGGCAATCATACTGCCGGCTTGCTCAAAAGCCTGTGTGTGCATCTCAGTAAGCTCAGATTGGCCAATGTCCAAAACCAGATGGGCAAAGCGCTCTTCTTGTGCAAAAATGGGCACCAAAATCCATTTTATGCCTGCCTTTGGCACAACGGTATTACACACATTTTTCTGCAACTGTTGTGCATCGGATCTTTTAAAATAGCCCTCTAAAAAGTTCTGCATATAGTAGAAATAGGCATATTCTTCTTCGGTCTGTGCAGTCTCTTTTAACTTGTAAGAGAGAAGTGCGCCTTCTGAAGAAGTGATGAACACAGGGCTATCGGAAATTCGGTTCAAGATGCTACAAATGCCCAAAAGACCTTCTTTGTTTAACAATGCCTGTGTCAGTAGGTCTCGAACCTCTTCTACCTGACGCATAATGGAAAATTGTTTTTGTGTTAATTGTTCAAAGATAGCCAGTATGCAGTCCATATAGGGCATATCTTCGGGTAACTCCAAGAGGGGCAGGGCAAGGCGGTTTGCGCACTCTATCATTTCGTTTGGAATTTGCGGCAAATACTGGCCGGGTTTTATCGCCAAAGCCGCAACACCGATTTCGTTTAAGCGCTCCATCATTTCACAGCCCTTGCATGCGCTGCGAAAGGCATACCCCGCCGTAAACAAAATTTCCCCGCGTTTTACCCAGCGTTCTATCGAGGGCACTTCCTGAATATTGGCCGAAACAACCTCGCGCAAGATGCCCTCGTGTCCCGCAACAAGCTTTGCCTCGGAAAAGGGTGGAATCTTCATAACATCTCTTAACAAAATACCCATTACGCACCTCTTTGCCGGTTTTTTGTATATTTTATCTCTATGATAGCATGTTCTCGTGCAATTTGAAAATGGTGAAGGGGAGGGGGGTTCTTTTCATTGTATCATTATACCAAAAACCGGCTCATCGGTTTGGTATTCTACTTGTTGAAGAAATATGCTAGACTTTGAGTCATAGTTAAAGTGCTCGTTGACAAGAACCAAGTAGCAAGGGGGATGTATATGCAACAGAAAGTCGTGAGCGATTGGATAGAAACAAACCAGGATGAGCTGATTGCCTTTTTACAAAAATTGATTCAAATTCCGAGTGTTACCGGAAATGAAGCGCCCATTCAGGATTATTTGGAAACCTATTTGGAAAACTTAGATCTTGAGGTAGACAAATTTGTGCCCTCGTTGGATGAGTTGCGCACACACCCTGCCTATGTAAAAGAGGCAGAACCCTATGGCGGAAGGCCAAATATCGTGGCGACCAAGAAAGGTGCCGGGGGTGGACGTTCGCTTTTATTCAATGGACACATTGACGTAATTCCCGAGGGCGCATTGGAAAATTGGGAGCATGGGCCTTGGTCCGGTGCCACAAAAGACGGCAAAATGTATGGCCGAGGTACTTCAGACATGAAATCCGGTGTGGCGGCCTTTACCATGGCGATAAAGGCACTAAAAGAGAGCGGCGTTCAGCTAAAAGGGGATGTGATTGCCGAATATGTGATGGATGAAGAACTGACGGGAAACGGCACACTTGCCTGCGTGATGAAAGGATATAAGGCAGATGCCGGCATCTGCTGCGAAACCTCCAGCTTGCATGTGCAACCGGGCTCAATCGGCCGCATTTGGTTTGAAATCAAGGTAAAGGGTAAGGCAGCCGGCATACAAAAACGTTTTGAAGGTGTCAGCGGTATTGAGCTGGGCTATCTTGTGAGCAAGATCGTTTCCGAATTTGAAGCAGAACGCGTGAAAACCGTAAGTCATCCCCTTTATCCGGACATTCTAAGCACCATCCCGTGTGCCATCGGCCAGTTTGAAAGCGGAACTTACTACAGCGCGTTTCCCGATAGTTGCCTTCTGAAAGGTTCCATGGCCACAGTGCCCGGGGAAGACTCTCAAAAAATCAAAGAGGATTTTGTGCGCTTTGTGCAGAAGCGCGCAGCTGAAGAGCATCCATGGATGGCAGAACATCCGCCCGAAGTGATTTATACAGGCTACTTTGCAGAACCCTCTGAAATTCCCACAGATAGCCCTATTGTGTGCACACTCAGCGAAAGCTTTGCAGAAGTTATGGGCAAAAAACCATCGGTTACCGGAAGGCAGGGTGCGGCCGACATTCGGCACTTGAATACCTATGGAGAAACACCCACGGTGATTTTCGGACCCGGCCTCACCGAACAAATGCATGCAAACAACGAGTGGGTCTACTTACAAGATTATTTGGATGCGACCAAAGTGCTGGCTCTTACCATTATGGCGTGGTGCGGGGTAGCAGATTCATGAAAACCGAGACACTTACTCGGGGGGAAATGGTAAAATATGACAAAATTCACAAATGAATAGTTCAAAAGATGACAAAATGAATCGAACGCACTTTTATCGTTTCAAGCGGAAATCAGCAAGAGGTGTTATTCAGAAATGAATAAATCTTCGTTCCGAACCCCACATGAATCCCATTCATCCCTCGTTTGAGCCTTTACAAAACAATAACATATAAGTACAATTACAATCAGGTGGTGCATATCTATTATGGACAGCTCGCAGCATATTTAGAGCGACTATTTTATGCATCATGGCTAGATACACCCAAAACATGCCTGCAAAGTCAAGGGGAACAAAAGCTTTGAAGCGCATGTGATCAATGATGGGAGAGCTTTTATCTCACCGATGCGGAAGGAGGCGGGTGCACTCATTTGTTTGGTAGTTCTTCTAAAGTAAGAGCAAGTAGAGGAAGAAAACATTTCACAAAATGCAAGGAGAAAAGGAGCGAGAAAATGAACGGTAAAAAGATACTTTCTATGTTTTTGGCCTTGGCGTTAATGTTTGCCATTGCGGGTTGCGGCGCGACCACTACCGAGGATACCGGTTCAACAGCTGCGGAATCCATGGCAAGCACCGATTCGGCAGCAGCCGATACTGGGGATGCAGAATTCGTTTTAAAATTTGCCCACGACCATATGGTGGGTTCTCCCTTCCACACTTCCGCTGAATGGTTCAAAGAGCAAGTGGAAACACAGTCCGAGGGACGTATTGCAGTAGAAATTTATCCGGCACAACAGCTTGGCAGTGCCCGCGAGATGATTGAAGGCATGCAGCTTGGCACTATCGAAGCCGTGCTGGTTCCCACCGCAAAATTTGGTGGCTTCGACCAAAAACTGAACATCGTAGATATGCCTTACCTGTTCCCCAACGAAGAGGCCCTATGGGCGATGTTGGAAGGCGAAGTGGGCGAAATGGCCAAAGCAGGCCTGCCGGAAATTGGCATATTGGGCAACCAATACTGGGCTGAGGGCTGGCATTTCATCACCACAAATGTGGAAATTCGCACACCGGACGACATGGCAGGCCTCAAGATGCGCACAATGGAAGCTCCTATCATTATGGACACCTTTGAAGCTTGGGGTGCAAACCCGGTACCCATCGACTTTGCTGAAGTGTATAACTCCTTGCAGCAGGGCGTTGTAGACGGACATGAGAACCCCATCATCTCCATTCACGATATGAAATTCTATGAAGTGCAAAGCTACATGACTCAACTGAATCATGGCTATCTCCCGTACTTCCTAAGTTACAGCAAATTGTGGTATGACACCCTACCGCAAGACCTGCAAGATATTGTTTGGCAAGTCGGTTTGGATACAGCACAGTATCACAAAGGCCAGATGGATGCAGTGAATGAAGAATATCTGCAAAACATCATCGACTATGGCAACACAGAAATTGTATATCTATCGGAAGAAGAAATTGAGCCTTGGAGAGAGGCAGTTCAACCGTTGTATGATGAGTATCGCGAAATGTTTGGCGATGAATTGATGGATTTGGCGCTGGAGACAGCGGCTCAATATCAAGGTGGCGGAGGTGACTCCGGCGGAGCAGACAGCATGGCCGAGGAGAGTATGGCCGAGGAAAGTATGGCTGAAAGTGAAGTTGCCAGTACATAATATGTAAACAAGTTCAAAGTAGAAATGCCCCTGTAGAAGATTTTGAATCCTTATGCATTGTATTTGGATGAGGTACACAGAATACTCTGCAGGGGCGTTTTATGAGCGAGGAGATGGTTTTAACGTGTTGAAAAAAATAGACAAATTTTTGTTCCTTTTTGAAGGGTATTTGCCGGGTATACTCCTGCTTGCCTCTACCATTGTGTTGTTTGTCAATGTGTTTTTACGGTATATTTTCAGCAGCTCCACTACCTGGGCAGAAGAGGCCATTCGATATGCCATCATTTGGGTAACATTTGTGGGTTGCAGTATCTGTGCACGCAAGGGATCACATGTAGGCATCGATTTATTTGCCCAGGCTATTCCGCCAGCCGGCAAGAAAATTGTTTTGGCGCTGGGCCAATTCATTTCGGCCATTTTTATGGCTTTTTCCACTGTATTTGGCTGGCAAATGTTTCTGTTGATGGTGGAAACCGGCCAAAAAAGTGCCGCCATGTTGCTACCAATGTCCATCGTGTATTTTTCCATGCCCTTGGGCTTTGGCCTTACAACCATTCAATTTGCAATTTCCGGAGTGAAATGTTTGCGAAATAATCCCGATGAAGCGAAGCCGCAAAATGCCGATGAAATAGATTTGTCGCGTCTAAATTAAAAGAAAGGAGCGGTAATAAAACATGATTCCAACCCTATTTATCTGTCTTGTTTTGATGTTGCTTCTTGCAGTGCCCGTTTTTGTGGCGCTGAGTTTTTCATCCTTGCTGTCTTTTGCATTTTTTTCGGAACTAAACTTGATGGTTATTGTGCAGCGTATGATAGGCGGCATTGATAAATTTTCTCTGATGTCGGTACCATTTTTTATTTTGGCTGCCAATGTGATGAAAAACGGTGGTATTGCCACAAGAATTATGAAATGGGCCCAGGTGCATGTAGGACACCTAAAAGGTGGCATGGCAATTACAACCGAAGTTGCCTGCATGTTCTTTGGCGCAGTTTCGGGTTCATCGCCGGCCACGGTGGTAGCCATTGGCGGCCTGATGTACCCTTCCCTTAAAAAAGAAGGATATAGTGAGGGCTTTTCCACGGGCCTTATCACATCGTCTGGTTCTGTGGCGCTGCTCATTCCACCGAGTATCAGTGCCATCATTTACGGCTCCGTAACCGGTGCGTCTGTGGGTGCTCTTTTCATGGCGGGCATCGGTGCAGGGCTTTTGTATGGGCTATTGTATCTATTGTACTCCATGTGGTATGCCCATAAGAACAAAATGCCCCAAGCTCCAAAAACTTCTTGGAAAGAACGTTTGAAAGCAACCAAGAACGCCGCATGGGCACTTGGTGTTCCGGTTATTATCATTGGCGGTATCTACGCCGGTGTTTTCACCCCCACCGAAGCTTCCGGTATTTCGGCTGTTTATGCCATTGTGGTTTCCATGCTTGTGTATCGTGAAATGAGCTTCAAAGAATTGATTAAAACCTGCATTGATTCGGCAGAAACCACAGCACAAGTGATGATGCTCTTGGCGGCAGCCTCTGTCTTTGGATGGATTTTAACCGTTGGTCAAGTGCCTCAAGGCCTGGGTTCATGGCTTGTATCGGCCAATGTAAATGCCATTATGTTCTTACTCTTAACCAACGTCATTATGCTAGTGGCCGGTATGTTTATCGATGGTTCTTCTGCCATTGTCATTATGGCGCCGCTTCTCTATCCCTTGGCAATCAGCCTTGGTATCAACCCCATTCACTATGGTGTCATCATGGTGGCCAATGCAGCCATTGGCATGTTCACACCACCCTTTGGTATGAACCTGTTTGTGGCACAACCCATCACAGGAAATAGCATGATAACCATTATAAAAGGTGTGCTGCCGTTTGTGGCAATCAGTATTTTGGCCCTTATCATTATCACATACTGGCCATCTTTGTCGCTATTCCTTCCCACCCTGATTTACGGCACGGTTTAGAGCCAAGGGGTGAGATGTTTTGAAAAAGGGATCTGTATACGTTGTGCTAGCAGGGGTTCTGTGGGCATTCACCGGTTTTGTATTTCAGCAATTGGCACAGCTGGGTTTCACACGTATGGGAGCTGTTGGCATTCGGATGTTCCTTGCCTGTATAGGGATGTTCGTTGTGTGTCTTGTTCGCTACAAAACCTTTCCAAAACTTTGCTTTAGAAGTTTGCTGTTTTGTTTTGGAGCCGGTGTTTTCGGTTTTGCCATGTTCAACTTCTTTTATTTCGAAACCATCACGCTAACGTCTCTATCCATGGCTGCGGCATTTTTGTACACATCTCCCGCATTTGTAATTTTGCTCTCTCGAATATTTTATAAAGAGGTGTTTACCAAACCGAAGCTTCTGGCTTTGCTCGCAACACTCTTGGGAAGCATATTGATAACCGGTGCCATGAGTGCGCAGGGGAGTCTGTCTTGGGCAGGTCTTGCCATGGGTTTGCTGACAGGCTTTGGCTATGCCTTATACAACCTGTTCAGCAAAGCCCCCCTTGCTACCCATTCGCCGGAAGTTGTAACATTTTATACCTTGCTGTTTGCCACGGTGGCTTCCTTTTTGCTAGAACCACCGATGCAAAGTTTTACCCTACTGAATACAGCATACGCCTGGGGCTTGGCGCTTTGCCTGGGTTTGTTATGTTGTATGTTACCCTCTTTATTGTTTTCAAAGGGGCTTTCTCAAATCCCGCCCGGTCGTGCATCTATTTTGGTGGCCTCGGAACTGGTTGTGGCAACATGGCTGGGCATTCTCCAAGGCGATTCATTTGGTATCGCCCAAATCTTGGGTTTTGTGCTGCTTCTTTCCGCCATTGTTATGGTGAATTGGCCACAGAAGAAGCAGGAGAAAAAAGAGAATAGCTAACATTTTAAAAGCCACCATTTCCCGGTTTTGCCGGGGCGTGGTGGCTTTTAAGCAAGCATTCAATTGAAACGGGGCAAAATCTTGCCTCGTTTTATGCCGAGAAGAAAGAACACCGCCTGCTTCTCATTTCGCTTGCAAGCGCTATTCTTCGCCTACAAGCGGGCTTAAAACGGAGAACGACTCCACATCGACAAGACCCTTGTCGGTGAGTTTCCAAGTGGGGCTGGTGGAGAGAGCCAAAAAGGATAAGTGCATGAAGGGTGCATGAATTTTACACCCAATTTGCCCTTCTACAGTTTCATCTAATTGACGGCTGCGCTCACTTACTTCAGCACCGGTAAGCTCATCTGTGATAAGCCCACCTACGGGCAGAGCAAGGTCTGCCAACACACGGCCGCCTTTGACGGCGGCAATACCGCCACCCATTTCGATTACTCGATTGATAGCCGCTGCAAGATCCGGCAAATTTGTGCCACAAGCGATGATGTTGTGTGTGTCGTGTGCCACACTTTCTGCAATAGCACCGTCTTTTATACCCATGCCATGCAAAAAGCATTTGCCAATATTTCCATTTCGGCCATATCGCTCCACACAAACCATATACACGATATCCCGGTTTACATCGCACTGCACCACACCATTCTTCACCGGTAGCGGTGCCTCCAGTTTGTCTGTAAGGTTTTGGTCCGGTATCACTACAATACAACGGCCAACCACTTCCTTTTCCGACGCATGAACTTCCAAATCACGTTCCTGAACCGGTTTACAATGCACCGAATTTTTCACACAATTCGGGTAGCGGTAGGGCGGCAAATCCAAAAGCAACTCGCCGCCTTTGGCGCTTAGCTCGCCGCCTAAAAAGACTGCATCTACCGTCATTTCGTGCAAATCTCGAATAATGGCAAGGTCGGCTACCATACCGGGGGCAATGACGCCTCTGTCTTTCAAACCAAAATAGTTTGCCGGATTTATTGTGACCATTTGGATGGCCTCCACCGGGTCTACACCCTGGCGAATGGTGCGCCGCACAATTTCATTCATGTGGCCAAGTTCTTGCAAATCTGCCGCCACCATGTCATCGGTGGCCAAAATGCACCTGCGCGAATCCATGCCTTCTTCTGTGACGGCGCGAACACACTCGGCCATATTTTTTTGCGTGGAACCTTCCCGCATGAACACATGCACACCATACCGTAACTTTTCCATGCATTCGGCTTTGGTGGTGGTCTCATGGCAAGAGGTCCATCCTCCCGTGGCCACCACATGGGCAGCCAACTCCTCGCCAAATAAATCGGGTGCATTGCCATCCACCACTTTGCCAAGGCTGCGTGCATAGGCCGTGGATGCAAGCAGGTCGTCAATAATCTCAGGCGTGTTGTTGTATACATGCCTTGCAATGGAAAAACCTTGCAACTCTCCAATGCCCGCAATGCCGGGATAAGAGAGCAGGTGCTCCATGTCTTTTGAGCTCACATCCACACCGGCTGTTTCTAAGAGGGGGCAATCCGGTGCAAGTGCCGGTACCACAAGACGCACATAATTAGGCACGGTAAGTGCTTCGTCTGCCATTGCGGTCATGCCAAGAGGGCCCAGCGCGTTTCCAATCTCGTGTGGATCGGCGATGAGCGTTGTGGTGCCGGAGGGGATGGAAAGACGCGAAAACTCTGTGATGGTTAGCATGCTACTTTCAAAATGCATATGAGAATCGATAAAACCCGGCGCAATGTAGCATCCGCTTACATCGACCACCACGGTATCGGGCCCGATAAGGCTCTGTGCATCTCCTGCCATCAAAATATAAGGTTTTTTGATGGCCACATCGGCAAGATAGGTTTCGCATGTTAAGGTGTTCACCACATATCCACCACGCAAAACAAGGTCCGCATGCTGCACATCGGATAAAAGCACATCTATCATTTTTCGATATTCAATGGTTTTTTTCAGTGTATTTATACTACTCAAGCGTAACCTCCTCCTCGGACACCCCCTGTGTGCATTCCAGCCAATGTGTAGAAATATCCAAATCGTCAATAATACCTACAACAGCGGCATCTATGGCGCCTTCTTTGTTGCCGGCCGCATTGCGCGCGGCCGCACCGGTGACAAATAAGACCAGCTCGCCAATACCGGCGCCCACGGTGTCTACCATCACTTTGGCACCTCCTTGCGGTTGCAGCCGAAGGTCAAGCGGTTGCGCAACCATCAATTTTGAGCCCACCAAAGTATCGTCTTTTCGCGTGGCAACCACATTGCCCACAACTCTTGCAATATTCATACAGCTTACTCCTTTTGCCTGTCTAATGTGGGATTACTACCGACCCAAAGGTGGCGGCCGGCGCCGCAAAACCAACTGATAACGTGCCATGGTATCTTTTGCTTGTGCTGTCACTATCGCGTTCCATGGCACATCCAATGTACCTTCGTTGCAGCGGGATTCCACATCTTTTTGGGTGATAAAGACGCGCTTTTCCTCTGCCGGTTCCTGCTTGCAAAGGAATGCACCATTCCCCCCTGTGCACACGCTCTCTTCGGGCACTAGAGAAGAAGTTGCCAAAAGTGCCTCTGAAACCGTGGGTACAATTTGGCCACGCTCAAGGGGGAAGATGCCCATATCTTCAAGTTTTTTTCGATAGTTCGCATATAAAGAACACAAAGCCGCATTCTTCGGCAAAGCGGCGTTTTCCTCTTGTTCCAAAACAGATACATTGGCATAAACCGGAATGCCTTGCCAAAGCGCCTGTATAACAGCTTCCGCCACTAGGCCCTCTGCAAGGCCCAAGGCAACTTTCACAAGGGTGGCCGCACTGCAAGCGGCCACCAAAACACGGGGTGAATGACCAAACCCACCCTGTGGCATATGGTTTGCCACAAAGGAGGGTTGAATGTGTTTTCCGCAAGAACCGGCCGCACCCTCAGAAATCCATATGCGCACAGGCACCTCGAAATGACGAAGGGACTGCGCCTCTTTAATGAGGGGCAAAACCGAAGAGGTGGGTGCATCTGCTACAAGCAATACCGGAGATGGGATTGCTTCCCGGCTGTTTTTTGCATAAGAAACAGACCCACCTTTTTCGTCTTGCGCAGAAGAGGGGCTATGAATATTTTTGGAATGTCCCCCAATCTTTTTAAGCAGATTCAAGGTGGCATCCTTGCGACTATTCATCCTACTGGAGTTTTGAGAGGATAGAGGTTTCTACGTCTGCATGTGGCTTCGGAATGACATGAACCGATATAAGCTCGCCCACGGCGCGCGCTGCTTCAGCACCGGCATCTGTGGCAGCCTTTACAGCACCCACATCGCCACGCACCATGATGGTAACCAGGCCAAAGCCGATTTTTTCATATCCCACAATGGTAACATTTGCCGCTTTTACCATGGCATCTGCCGCTTCCACAGCGCCCACAAGTCCCTTTGTTTCCACCATGCCCAATGCCGCGCCCACTGCTGTTGTTGCCATAAAAATATACCTCCTAATTGGTTTATATTACACAACTAAAGTTCATCGTGTGTTCTTAGCTTTTCTTCTTTTCTTCCTTTGGAAGGAAGGATTTTTCATAGTGGCCAATGATCTTGTCCACTTCTTCATTCGGGCGGGCAATAACGTGGGCAGCAATCACGGTGCCCACCCGTCCCCCCGCCTCTTTCGCGGCATCTACAGCGGCTTGTACGGCCGCTACCTCGCCGGAAATATTAAGGGTGATGCTGATCATTTTTCCAACACCAATCACCTTATCGTATCCCACCAGTGTAACATCTGCGCTTTTTGTGGCAGCATCCAAGGCCACCATAGCGGTGGATAGGCCAATGGTCTCAATTAAGCCCAACGCCATATTGTGTTACCTCCCCAATTGCTTACTTTTTTTGTAATGCCAGCTCGTCTAGGCTAATCATGGCACCCGGTATGCGCCCATTCCCCCGGGGAGCCAAGCCTTTGCAAGAGGGCGACTGTTTTGGATTTCTAGCCATCGCGCGTAGAATAAGTTTTTCCTCGTTTTCCGCCAAGTGTGCATTTGCATGTGTGCAACTTTCATCGGCGGCTGGAAGGGGTGTATAGCCACACTTTCCGGCAATGTTCGCCATCACCTTTAAAGTTAGATTGTTTGCCATTGTCTCACCCTTTCACTTTACTCTATCAGTTTGGCAAGTTCTTCGTTCGGGTTTGGTATTACATTATAGGAAACCACCTCGCCAACAGCTTCAGCAGCCGTTTTGCCACTGTCTACGGCAGCTTGTACGGCAGCTACATCCCCGCTGATGATCACGGCCACAAGGCCGGAGCCCACAATGCGAAAATCCCAGATATCCACTTTGCTCGTTTTCAGCATGGTATCGGCCGCTTTCACGGCAGCCACAAGGCTTCTTGTTTCCACTGTACCAAGGGCATTGCGCACAATATCCCACCTTTCTACACCACTACACTGTGTTTACAATTAAAAATACTTTCCGATGTCGAACGTTTTTTTATCAAAGCCGGGAATGACAGCCTTGATATAGTGGCTTGCGGTATCGCCCAAAGGTTTTGTGCAGTCAAAGCCCATTTTGTCTGAAATTCCTGCCTCCAAATGGGAAGGCTCTAAGGGTGAACCCAAAGCACCAAAAACCGTTACAAGGTCGTGCGCGGCCTGAAAGCGTGCGGCAAGAGCCGCCTCCACATCCAGCATATCGAAGATATCTACGTCATCGTCTACCACCACTACATGTTTGATGTCTTTATAGTAGCCAAGCACACCCAAAATGGTGCTTTTTCCGTCTCCTGCGGCGCGCTTTTTGATGGAAACAACGGCATGTAAGCGGCAACCACCGCCAATGGTGAGGTTTACGTCTTGTACATTGACTGTATGGGAAAGCATGGAGAATATCTCCACCTCTTTCACCATACCATAGGCCAAATGCTCCTCGCGGCAAGGGAAAGCGTGCTGATAGATGCAATCGTTTCGGTGCATCACACAGGTGATGTCCATAATCGGTTCATCGCCCACCGTGCTGTAATAGCTCATCAGCTCCGCAAAGGGGCCTTCTTTTCCGGTGTTCCCCGGCTTAATCACCCCTTCCAGCACAATTTCGGCAAAAGCCGGCACTTCAAAATCGATGCTGTGGCACTTGACAAGCTCCAATGGTTCGCCGCGCAAGGCGCTGTCTACACCATATTTATCCAGCCCATACTTGTTGCTGCTAATTTGGCTGGCAATGAGCATAGAGGCATCATAGCCCAATATTAGGGCACACTCCAGTGTGCGATTTTGCTCGGCACAAGTTTTGAGCATAGCGTTTAAATGGGGAGAAGCCGGGCTTACCAGCACGCTGATGGAATTGCCGTTATTCACCTGAAAACGGCGCACAGCCATATGCACAGCACCACTCTCTATGTCTCTATAAGCAATGATGCCTGAGGTGATGAACGGGCCGCTGTCTTTTTCATTTGAGACCGGAATTGGAAACATTTTCAAAAGGTCAATGCCACGTGTAACAATATTCTCTTGCACGGGTCCATTGGCAAGAATACGTGGTTTTGCCGGGTTTGCAATGGCATTTATAATAAGCCCAATTCTCTCTTTTACACCGGTACCCAACATATCACACATCAAATCTCGGTTGCCGTATAACGCCCCCACAGCCGGCACTTTACTGCCCTTCAAGCGATTGAATAAAATGGGAACTTCATTGTTATAATAACTCAATACTGCACCCATTTCAAATTTGGGATCCACGGGCACATCACAGACCTTTAGCTGACCCCTTTGACGCAAACGCTCTAAGGCACCCCGCATCATTTGCCGTTCTTCCTTCACGCAAAGTCACCATCCCATCGCCTATAGTTTTCATTTTCAATGCCCAATTGGTCCATGGTTTTTCCGGCCACAAAAGCCACAATATCTGATAAATCTTCGGGATGGTTGTAAAAACCGGGGCAAGCGGGCAAAATAACCACACCCTTGTTTGAAAGCCGCAACATGTTTTCGAGATGTGTGCTGCTAAACGGCATTTCCCGCACAACCAAAACCAGTGGGCGACGTTCTTTGATACACACATCGGCCGCACGGGTAAGAAGGCCATCTGCATAACCTGCGGCAATGGCTGAAAGGGTTTTCATGCTACAAGGAATAATGGCCATGCCGTCTGTTTTAAAGCTACCTGAGGCAATTGTGGCCCCCAAGTTTTGGTTGCTGTGATACACATCGCACATCCCCTGCAGATCTTCTTCGGTCACCGCACACTCGTGCTCGGTCACTTTCAGCCCCATTTCCGAAGCCACCAGGTGTGTTTCTATCCCTTGGGTCTTTAACATCTGAAGCAGTGCCAGTGTGTAAATAGAGCCACTTGCACCGGAGAGACCCACAACAATTCGCATCGTATCAGCGCCTTCCTTCCATGGTGTATACCTGCAAACCCACCTTTACTATAACATAAAAGACGGTTGCTTTCACTTGTTTTCTATCCGTTCATAAGGTGGGTTTCCAGAACTTGGCTCTCTTTGAAACTTTCAAGCCCCAGCGAGTAGGCAAAGCCGGCCATAACCGCATCCAATTTAATGGGGCCCACCAGTTCGGAACCGGTTACGGTTACACCATAACGTTCAGCCTCGCGTTTGCAAAATTCGAACACACGTGGCACAGGCGTGCTGATGCAATCAAATAAATTCATGGAAATAACAACACCATCATGCTCGGGAAATTTAATGCCCACTGCGCGGATGGTGGAAAAGCCGCCGGAAGGCCCACGAACAGCCTTGGCAATATTTTTGGCAATATCTAGGTTTTCGGTGTTCAAAAACACGTTGTAGGCGGTGAGCCCGTTTGCCTCGCAACTTACAATTGTGGCGCCGGATTTATCGCTTAAAAGACCATCCGGGGAAAAATCCGGTTTTCTGTTTTGATATTCCTCGGCTCTGGATTCGTCGTTTTGAATGTCGAGTAAGAGCTGGCGCACGCCCTCATATTGGCCTTTGCGGATATAGGCAAAAGAGGCGCGCTCGGGTGTACGGGCATTGAGACCCGCAAAATAGACAGGAACCCCGGTAGCCTCATAGTACTCTTTGCCAATTTCTTCGGCAAGCGCAGTGGTCTCTTCCACTGTAATGTTTTGAAGTGGGAAAATGGGCAGGGTGTCTTGCGCGCCGATACGCGGGTGAGAACCGCTTTGTGTTTGCATATCAATAAGTTCCGTGGTTTTTTTACCCATTTTGATAAGTACTTCTTTTAGCGGTGCCGGCTCTGCAATCAAAGTGACAACCGTGCGGTTAAAATCGGCCTCTGGCTCTACGCTCACCAGTTTCACACCGGGCACACTTTTAATTTCCGCTACAACAGCATCGATAACGGCCTGATCACGACCATTGCTAAAATTGGGTACAGCCAATATATTTTTTTTCTCAGACATACTGAATGCCTCCGTAAGGTTTTTTATTTGTGTTTTTTTATCCTTCGTCGTCTATCAAGGCAACCGCACGAATGGGCGAACCGGAGCCATCCCGAATTTTAAGGGGAAGACCCATAAAAAGGAAACGTTTGCCCACAAGCCCTTTTAAATTGCATAAATTTTCAGTGTTTGTAATGTCGTATTCGGCACACACTCGATGTGCTGAAAAATCCAAATCGCTTGGATGATCGACAGAGGGTGCATCGACTGCCATATTTACCACCCCACGCTCTGCCAGCCATTTGGCCCCTGCATAGGATAAACCCGTGTACGTGGTTTGGTACTGGGGTGTGTCGGCATAGCGGTCGTGATGACCCGTATACATAATGAAAATGTCCCCTTCACACATTTCCAATCCACCACTGCGAACGGCCTGCTCTAAATCTTTCGGCTCTATGTTGCGCGAGGGCGGAACGTGGGAAAGGTCCACACAAATAGCACTGCCCCAGTAATAGGAAAGTGGCATTTTTTCCACCGATAAACCACCCGGCTTAAATTCGGAAACTGCATCTGTATGCGTGCCCGCATGTTCACTGATCAGCAAATTTCGGGCCGAAAACCCCAGCGTTTTGCTACCGGTTGCCTTCATGTTTTCCTCATAGGTCATATTGGTCATGATGAAGGTGGGCTGATGCATGGGAAAAATGGTCATCCCCTGGAAAATTTCCTGGCTTAAATCCACAAGTTGCACGGCCATAGTCATTCGCCTCTCTGTTTTTGGATAAATCGATCAATATTCAAAGCGTTCCTTTAAAACAGCCACCGCACTTGCATGGCAAAGGTTTAGCTTTTCCTTTAAAGCCTCTAAACGGGCCCCCATGTCGGCAGCCAAGGCTTCATCTTTGATGCCCGGCAAATTGATGGCTACATTCATAAAGGCACCCAGCGCGGCGGTTTTGGCGCATTCCACTGCCACACCACAATCGCTCATTACATTGCCATTGGCAAAAAGGGCAACTTGTTTTAAAGCCTCACACACCGAAACTGCCAATTCTGCTGTTTGCAAGGGCACATTCGTGGCCACTATGTTGGCAGCAGCAATGGCTTTTTTGCGTTCTGCAATGTCGCTTTCCGTTTCTTTGGGCAATTTGAATGCCGCCATCACCTGGTTGAATGCCTCTGTGTCGTCATCGGCATACTGAACAAAGGATTCTTTGGCATCACAAAGCATCTTCTGGATGGATTCTAAATGTTTGGGCGCTTCTTCATTTTTGGGCTTGCGCAGGGTGAGTGCACACACCATAATGCCAAGCCCTGCCGCAAAGCTACCGTTAACGGCTGCGATGGTGCCACCGCCGGGAGCCGGCGAAGAAGAGGCCAGTTCTGCAACAAAATCTTTGACTGTCATGTCCATTAAAATCATATAACAATTCCCCTCCTGAAATATTCTGTCGTTTTCACCAAAAACACATTTTGAAAACGTATTTTTTCGGCAATTCACCACAGGATGCCACTAGCATACCCCAATCGATTATGTTTGTAAAGAAGATGCTTTAAGGGAAAAAACACCAACTATTCTATTTCGTATAGATTTTTTACGAAAAACACTTTTTTACGCTTGAAAGGATTGTTTCTCAAAAGCCGACACCTCAAACTATTCAATTGTGAATACGGTGCGGAAATCACTTTTCTTTTTGATATTTTTGTAATTTTCGCACCGCTGTGGCCTGGCTGATGCCAAGGTATTTGGCCAGTTTCACAGTCGTTTTACACTTTTCATAAGCCAGCAACACAAGCTTTCCTTCGTAATAGTCCAGATATTCTTTTAAATCTACCACTGCCGTGAAACCGGAGGAAGAGAAGGGGGAGATGTAGTCTGGCAAATGATGCACTTGAATGATTTTCTCGTCTACCGTTAGCACCAATTGCTGAATAAGGCACTTGAGCTCCATCACATTACCAACCCAAGTATAGGCATTTAATGCGCTGATGGCGGCAGAAGAAATTTGAAGCGATTTTTTGTATTTTTCATTGTACTTTTTCAAAAATATATCCACGAGGACGGGAATGTCTTCTTTGCGGCTTTTCAGGCTGGGGATTTCTAACATCATCATCGAAATGAGATAAAATAAATCCGGATTCATGGTTTGCGCCATGGTTTGCACATCGTTTTGTGTGGTGGCAAGAATGCGAATATCGGAAGCCACTGCACTGCTTCCCTTGTGTTTATAATACTTTTTATTTTTAAGCAGATAAAGCAACTTGTTTTGTGTTTCGCTGTCGAGGCTGTCGATATCTTCCAAAAGCAAGGTTCCGTTGTGCAAAACCTCACACAGGCCGGCTTTTTCTACCTCTTCGCCGGTTACAGGATTGATTTTGACATAGCCAAACAGTTCGTCGTTTAAAATTTCGCACGAAAAGGCACTGCAACTCATTTGGCCAAACGGTTGATCTTTACGGGCAGATAGGGCGTGAACATAGCGGGCAAAATAGGATTTTCCGCTTCCCACTTCGCCGATGATGAGCAGCTCCACATCCAATTCCGACATTTTTTTTGCTTGCCCCGCCAATTTCTGCATGCTGGGGCTTTCGCAAACCAGCTTTACATCCAGCAAATCTTCTTTCAGCGCACTGAGTTCTCGGTTGCTGCGCACCATTTCTTTTTTAAGCTGTTCAAATCGGTCTTGTAATTCTATCATATTCTTCACGTCCCACGAAGAATAGCTCACCGCATAAAGCAATTCTTTTGTAACAGGATCAAAAATGGGGGCAGCTGTCACCAAAAGCGGGTTGCCGTCTTTATCGGCTTGCGTCATCGTCACACGTCGCCGTTCTTTAAGGGCAATTAAAGAAAGGCAAGGGCTGAAAATCCCTTCTTCCTCTAAAACGGAGAGGTGTTTTCCGATATAACTGTCATCAATACCATAAATATCGGCGCAGCTATTGCCAAGGCAAAGAACGATACCCTCGCCGTCTGCAATGCAAATGCCTCCATGCAACACATCCAGCATATCCTTCAAGATGGCTAGGTCTCTTTTTTCGTCATTGTTGCTGTTTTTCATGCGTTTACCCTTCTAAAAGCGTGTGGTTTTTAGTGTAAATGTGGCAAGCGGCAAAGTGACCGCACAGCTAATGGAAAATCCAACGAGATTCCCCTATCTTTTTCAATTAAATATACCAGATTATTTAATGCCTTGTCTAGTATCCGGAGCTTCCCATGCTCTCAGATACTCCAACCGCATGATATCGGATAAATGGGTTGCATCTTCCGGAAAATACCCTAAACAGGATTGCCCTACTGAATATTATCGAACGAATTAAACACAAAGGCTCAAACCTTGTTTAACTGCTTGGTTTGAGCCTTGTTTCATAAAATCGTCCTTATGCACACCCACAAGTTTCTCTGTGTATGCCGTGGTGGTGGACAGGGCACAAAATGGCAGCGGCGCAACAACAATGCTGAGCCTGCAAACGGGCGTGTATGCTTCCTGAAATTTAAAACAAAACAGCCTCTCTTTTGCCGTTTTGTGGGGTGATACGCCTGAAAATCCCAAAACAAATGGTGAAATTTTTGGGTGTGTAAACGCGCATTTGTTTCCCTGATGAAGTGTGTATCCATGCCGCGGATGAGCACGTGTGCCCCCGCGAACCTATTTTTGGGAATGGGCACTTGCAAGTGAACATCTACCACTGTCTCAACACTCTGTACAAAATGCCGAGCGCGGTGAAATCATTACGCTGGTTTGTTTTGTAGCCCCAAGATAGATATCATAGGGCAGAAGCAGGCTTTTAATTTTCAACACGAACTGCAATGCGAAAATCCTCAAAATCCATCCGAAAAACATGGCCGTTCTATGTTTTCCACACATCCCGTTTCACCATTTTGGCAAACAAGCCGTTTTTCTCCATCAGCTCTTTGTAGCTTCCTTCTTCTGCAATTCTGCCCTCATCCAATACCACAATACGATCACAATTTTGAATGGTAGACAGACGATGCGCCACCACAATGCGGGTGATTTGAAGCG
>CAYJNQ010000026.1:0-24711 GCA_964371725.1 uncultured Oscillospiraceae bacterium | reverse complement strand
TCTGTTTTTTTTTATGCGGCCTCGCTCTCATCAGCCATGCTCTCATCGGCCATATCACCGCCACCACCGGCGCGATATTCTTCTGTGAAGGCTTGGGCCTCTGTAATCACGTCTTCACCCACGAGGTCATAACCCATGTCTGTGATGATGTAGCTTGTGGCATCAATAAATTCTTGGCGTTGTTCATCGGTGAGATAGGTGATGTTCATGCCATACTCTTCCAGCTCTGCCAACTTGTCTGCTTCATACAGGTCTTTTGCGCCGCGCAGATTTTCTATGAATACATTGCGAATACCATCGTCCACCACTTGTTGCAAATCTTCGGGTAAGGACTCAAACCATGTTTTGTTGATAACCGGCATGTGCACGATGGGGAACGGGTTTGCATCCACCATGTACTCTTGCACTTCCATGAATCGGTCATCTACCCAAAGGCTGGTGGCAGTCATCAAACCATCCACTGTACCCTGCTGCAAGGCGGTAAAAGTCTCGCCGTAATCAATGGGCACGCCCGTGGCGCCAAGGGCATTGCACACTTCAATGTACATATCGGAGTTCAAAACGCGAATTTTTTTGCCAGCCAAGGCTTCCATGGAATCAATGGGGCCTTCGTTGGAAGAAATTTTGCACCAACCTGTGCTCCAAACAGGATAACTAATCATATCCGTGTTTTCTGTAACAGCCGGGGCATATGAGGGCTCAAGCACTTCATCCATATAGGCATAAATTTCTTCATCACTTTCAAACAAATAGGGCATATCAAACACTTGGAACGCAGCCACGCCCGTAGCCGAAGTAATGGCCGAAGTAGGCGCTGTGGACATCTGCACAATGTTGTTGTTTACTTTTTCCACGTCTTCCACGTTCGAGTTAGAAAGCTGACGGTTAGAGAAAATGGTAACCGCAATGCGGCCATCGCTTTCTGCTTCAATATACTCTTTCAAGGGTTGATAGCCAAGGTAGTTGATAACGTCTGTGTCCGGCACGATATTGGAGATGACCATTTCAAATTCTGCATTGCTTGTGTCGGTTGCCGCGGCATCACCGCCCATAGACGCTGCTGCCGGGTCTTCAGTGGCAACAGAGACCGGTGTGCTACCCACACAACCTGCAAGGGTTGTGCCCACAAAACACGCGGCCAAAATTCCTGCTAAGATTCGTTTAGTCTTCATTTTTTCTCCTCCATTTTTTCCTCGGTTTATTTCAAGTGTGCGCTCGGTTTTTACGCCATTTCACACCACTCGACAATGGAATTTGCAATGATTTGTGCACATTGGAACAGGCTTTCAATGTCCACATATTCATCGTTTTGGTGGGCCATGTCCATGGAGTTTGGCCCAAAGTTGATAGCCGGTGTGTCACCCATTTTTACCAGTGTACCCGAATCGGAACACGCACACATGCCCACACAGCGCGAGGGCCTTTTGGCAATGTCTTGGGTGTTTTGGTCTATGATACGCGCCAACGGGTGGGCGGGATCTACACGCCCGCTGTTCCACAGAGAGGGAAAATAGCTGATGGTTGGCATGTGGTCTCGCAGCCAGTGGTCTGCCTTGGCCGCCGAGAACACGGCGTCTTCAAACTCTGCCACCACTTCTTCCACCGTCTCACCGGGGGAAACACCAAGGCGTCCTGTGAAAACTGTTTCAGACGGAACCGTGCTGTGCCATTCGCCTGCACGAATGGTGTTCACGCCCACACAGAACGGAATGGGTTTGTCTGCATACAATTCGTCATACAGGCGAAGGCGGCGCCTTTCCTCCAAATCACGAATGGCGTTGATCAAAATCATGGCCTTGTAAATGGAGTTCATACCGTTGAATGCAAGGCCGCCGTGGGCGGCTTTGCCCGGCACAGACACAGAAAACCAGCGGTTTCCACAAGTGGCTACATTCATGTCCAGCGAAGTAGGCTCGCTCACAATGGCGGCATCTGCCACATAGCCTCTGTCAGTTAATGCCATTACACCGGTGTTGCCACATTCTTCGTCTATCGTGGTTTCCACCAGCACATCGCCCTTCAGTTTGATGCCGGCATCCAAAATGGATTTGAGTGCAATGTAGTTTGCGGCAATGCCACCCTTCATGTCGGCCGCACCGCGCCCGTAAACTTTACCGTCTTTGACGATACCGGCAAAGGGATCCATCGTCCAGAACTCCTTCACCGCCGGCACCACGTCCATATGGCCAGACAGCAAAATGGATTTTCCGCCACCCACGCCTTTGTATTTCGCACCCACCACAGGGCTGCCTTTAAAGTTTTCTCTCTCAGAGTAAAAACCGGGCAAAGTGCGTAGCCTGTCAATGTCTGGCTCCCATTGCTCCACCTCACAGCCCAAATCACGTAGCTTTTGCGCGAAGTAGCTTTGTGCTTCTTCTTCATTTCCCTTTGTAGTAGGAAAACGAATGAGCTCGGCCAGTGTGTTCACAAGCAAATCTTTATTGTTTTCCAGTGCTTTTTGCAATAATTGTTTATCCATCGATTGCGTTCACCCCTTCCTCAAATTCATCAAAAACATATTTTTGTTGCTTGTACCGTATGTGAATCGTACATACTCATCAAAAACACCGAACATCTCGATAAAAATATTGTAATGTATGCACAATGGGGAATGTCAAGGTTTTTCTTTTGTTCATTTTTTGTTCAAAATGTACTCTTTTTCCGTCATATTCGCTAGCAATGAATATTTATTCTCGTGCAGAACGACAAAAAACAGCTTCATAAACCTTCACCCCGTGGGAATGTTTGTCAGTTTTTCTTTTATTGTGTCAAACAAATATTGTGTAAACTTTTTGGTGGCTTTTGTATTTTTGGCTTATTTTTATTTTAAGGTATATATACAATTTTGCACGGTGAGTATGTCTGCAATACAAACTCGGTTCACAAAACTTTACACAGATTAAGATAAAAGGTATACTGGATAACATAGGTGCACTGCCTATATAAAGGGACAGGCAAGCGCCTTTTCAAATTCCTAGAATCATTCTAAGGGAGGACAAACCCTGTGGCCAACAAACCATTTAGTAACCATCGCTTCACACTGCTCGACGGTGCCATGGGCACCCGGTTGCGCAGTATGGGGTTAGACGCATATGGCCGCCCGGAAGAGCTGGCGTTCACAGCGCCCGAAGCTTTATGTGACCTTCACAAAGACTATATAGATGCCGGTGCCGACATTGTGTATGCCAACACGTTCGGTGTGAACCAAAAGACAATGGCCGGCAGTTGCCATACGGCAAGCGCCTGCATTACACAATCTGTGCGTTGTGCCAAAAAAGCGTGTGAGGGAACTTTTGCGCGCGTGGCTTTGGATATTGGCCCCATTGGGGAGCTTTTGCAGCCGCTGGGTACTTTGCCTTTTGAAGAGGCCTATGCCCTGTTTGCCGAAGTGGTGGCCGCCGGTGCCGCCGCCGGGGCGGATTTGATTGTGATAGAAACCATGACCGATTTGTATGAGGCCAAGGCCGCCCTTTTGGCCGCTAAAGAAAACAGCCATTTGCCCGTGATGGTCTCGATGAGTTTTGAGGAGAACGGACGGAGCCTTTCCGGCACCTCGGTGGAGGCCATGGCTGCTTGTCTGGCGCCGCTCGGTGCCGACGCCCTGGGCATCAACTGCTCACTTGGGCCCAAGGCACTTGTGCCGTTGGCGATGAACCTGTGCAAAGCCAGCCCGGTGCCGGTTTTTATAAAACCAAATGCGGGCCTGCCAAACCCCGAAACAGGTGAATTTGCCCTGTCCGCACAAGCGTTTTGCCAAGACATGGAAGCGTTTCTCTCTTTGGGTGTGGTGGCCATGGGCGGTTGCTGTGGCACTGCGCCGGAACACATTCAAGGGCTGTTTCGTCTTATGCAAAACAAAAAACCGGCGCCATCGCCCTATCAACCCACCGCCATGGTAAGCAGTGGTACGCGCACGGTGCCGCTTGTGGGCGTGTGCCCCGTGGGGGAAAAAATCAACCCAACAGGCAAAATGGACCTGCTCAAGAGCTTGCAAGCGGGCGATTTAAACCCATTGCTAAAACTGGCCAAAGACCAAGCACAGCAAGGTGCCGCTATTTTGGACATCCATGTGGGGGCGGCCGGGGTAGAGGAAACAAGCATTTTGCCACAGGCCGTAAAAATGGTGCAAGCCGTATGTGATTTACCCCTGGTTTTAGACAGTGGCAATCCCGTGGCTCTGGAGCATGCTTTGCGCGTGTACAATGGGCGTCCACTTGTGAATTCCACAAGTGGAGAGGCTGAAAAAATGAAGCGTATTTTACCGCTTTGCAAGCGCTACGGCGCGGCGGTCATCGGCCTCACCCTAGACGAAGGCGGTATTCCCGAAACGGCAGAGGCACGCGTTGTCATCGCGAAGCGGATTTTGAACGAGGCACTGCTTGCGGGTCTTTCCAAGGAAGACGTTTTCATCGACTGCCTCACCCTGGCTGTGGGCACCGGTGTTTCAAACCCTGCCGAAACCGTAAAAGCCGTGCGTTTGGTAAAGGAGGAGCTGGGCCTTAAAACGGTGCTGGGTATAAGCAATGTGAGTTTTGGGTTGCCAAACCGTCCTTTGCTCAACCGCAGTTTTTTGCTAATGGCTTTGCAAGCCGGCTTGGATTTGCCCATATTAAACCCCGAGGATGCAGACATGATGGAGGCTATCTTGGCCTTTTCACTTTTGAATGGGCAAGACAAAGATGCTAAAAAATACTTGGCGTCTTTTGAACAAAAAGAGATGCTTGCTCTTTTGCCGATGCCGGAACTTGAAGAGAAACCGCTGTTTTTGGCCATTCAAAGGGGTTTGCGCACACAGGCGGTCGAAGCGGTTAGAACCGCTTTGGAAAAGGGGGAAGATGGCATGGAGCTCCTAGAAAACCAGCTGGTTTCGGCTCTGGATGCACTTGGGGAGGCTTTTGAGTCGGGCGAGCTGTTTTTGCCCCAACTTTTGGCCGGTGCAGAAGCCGCAAAGGCGGCTTCTGAGGTGATTCGGGCCGCATACCCGAGCGAGGGTTCGGCAGGTCCGTGTGTGGTGGTGGCCACTGTGCAAGGGGATGTGCATGATATTGGAAAAAACATTGCAAAAGCCCTTTTGGAAAACTACGGGTTTAATGTGATAGACCTAGGCCGAGATGTGGCACCCGAAACAGTTTTGCAAGCAGTGCAAGCAAACGATGTAAAGCTTGTGGGTTTGTCTGCCTTGATGACCACCACCTTGCCCGCCATGCATAAAACCGTACAACAATTGCGGGAAAAAGCCCCCGGTTGCAAGGTGATGGTGGGGGGCGCAGTTCTAACAGAGGCTTATGCACAAAGCATCGGCGCTGATTTTTGGGTGCAAGATGCACAGAAATCGGTTAAAGTGGCTCGTGCGGTGTACGGAAAACCCAGATAAGATGTGATGGTGCAAGGAAAAGCCTTCTCGGTTTGTGAAAACCGGGCTAAATGGTTCTAGCCACCCCGGATAGTGTCTACACTATCCGGGGTGGCTAGGGCCTTTTGTTTCCTTTTTGGGTTCGAAATTTAAGTGGGGTTATGCCGGTTTCTCTTTTGAATAACTTCGTAAAGTAACTTTGATCTTCAAAACCCACGGCCAAGGCAATGTCAATAAGTTTCAAGTCGGTGTCGAGCAAAAGTTCTTTGCTTTTTTTGATGCGTAGGCTGTTTAAAAAAACGCTGAACGGTTGGCCAATTTCCTGCTTGAACACACGGCTGAAATAGGTGGGAGAAAGAAAAACACGCTGTGCCATTTGTTCTAAAGTTATTTTTTCTTCAAAATGGGTTTGCATATATTGAATGGCCGAATGGATGACATTGGCGTGTTTGATGCTTACAAATTCGAATAAATGGTTCATAAACTCGTTGAGCACTGAGGAGAGCCATGCGGCCAGTGAATCCAAGCTGGCAAGGTGCGGTATCACCTGCAAATACTCATGTGTAAGGCGCAGACAAAGCTCCGGAGCGGCTCCATTTTTGATGGCTGTACGGGAAATGAGTACAAGCAGTTCATATACGCGCGATTTTGTCGTGTTCAAATCGTTTCCGGTGGCAAAAAAGATATAGCCGAACAATTCGTTTAAGTGCTTTTGGGCACTTGGGCGGTCTGCCTTGGCAAGAGCCTCAAGCAGGCGGTTTTCGGTGTCGAAAGGGTAGGGAGGAGCTTCGTTTAAACCTTTGAGTTGATGGATGTAATCGGCGATATTTTGCTGAATTTCTCCGGATTGTCGCCGTTCCATAAGTTTGTTTGCCTCGCTCACATCATTTAAAAAAGCCACCATCATAAACAACATGCTCGCAAGGGATTCCACCTTTTCCGGCGGCAATTGTGGGATGTTTTGCAAATAATCCAAAAGCGTTGGTAAAATTTCCGGCGGCGGCCTGCGTATCTCCATGAGGTCGATGTCGATGTAGTCTTGCCTGTCTACCATGAGGAACGGGCCCACCGTCATTTGTGCAACGGTCTCGCCCATGGTGATGATGGGCGAAGTGAAACAGGTGAACCCCAAGGGACAAAAATAGATGTATTTTCCGCCAAATCGTGCGGCTTCCCCAAGGCTGTACAACTTTGTTTTGCTGCAAACACCGCCGTCTGCGCCTGCCAGCGTGCACATGCGGCAACTTGTGCTGGAAAGGCCACGCTCATACACAAAATGCCCCTCTGCTGTGGAAACAGAGCAACCAAGCCCTGTAACACCACAAAAAACATCGGCACACTCCATGGCCAGGGTTAAATCAAAATCAGTGCTGGGCAAAGTAGGTCACCCTCCTTTTTCTTTGCTATAAAACCAGTGTGCCACAAAATGGCTCTAATGTAAATATTTAGTACGCGATTTTTTCTTTTTTTCAAAAAAGACAAAATCGTTATAAAAATGTAATGTTTTTACCAGTTTTTGCATCGGTGAAAGCCGTATAATAGCAACAATAAATGTGTTGGGCAAGGCGGAATTATCATGCAAAATGACTTTGCTTTGCCGGCAATTTCACAAATAAGAAAAAAGAGGAGCAACGACGATGAGTATTTTAGCAGAAATTTCCGAGAAACTACAAAAAGGCAAGGCAAAAGATGTAAAAGAACTTGTGGAAAAAGCCGTAGAAGAGGGCATGAGTGCCAAAGTGATTTTGGAAGACGGTCTTTTGGCCGGCATGAGCATCATTGGTGAAAAGTTTAAAAACAACGAAGTTTTTGTGCCCGAAGTACTTGTGGCAGCCCGCGCTATGAATATGGGTGCCGCCGTGCTCAAACCCCTACTCACGGAAGCCGGCGTAGAAGTGAGCGGCAAAGTGTGTATTGGCACCATGCAGGGCGACTTACATGACATCGGCAAAAACTTGGTGAAAATGATGATGGAAGGAAAAGGTCTTGAAGTGATTGACCTTGGCACCGATGTACCGCCGGAGAAATTTGTGGAGACAGCCATCAAAGAAAATTGCCAAATCATTGCGTGTTCTGCACTGCTCACCACCACGATGAACGTGATGGAAGATGTTGTGATAAAAGCCAAAGAGGCCGGCATCCAAGACAAAGTGAAAATCATGATTGGCGGCGCACCGATTACCCAAAGCTTCTGCGATAAGATTGGTGCCGATAGCTATACCCCGGATGCCGCCACAGCTGCGGAAGTGGCCATTGGTTTTTGCAAGGCCGGCGCATAGCTGAATATGAATTTAAAGTAGAGAAGAGGCGAAGATATGTCGAAAGAATTGTTGTTTCAAACTTTGCGTCACGAGGAAACAGAACGTGCACCATGGGTTCCGTTTGCCGGTGTGCATGCAGGTGCCTTGGTTGGTGCCGATGCCAGCGAAGTGCTTTTGGACGAAGAAAAATTGATGAAGGCACTTCTTGCCGTGAACAAACTGTATAAGCCCGACGGCCAGCCTGTGGTGTTCGATTTGCAGCTTGAAGCCGAAATTCTGGGTTGCGATTTGGTTTGGGCAAAAGACGGCCCTCCCTCGGTGGCCTCGCACCCCCTGGCTGACACGATGACCGTGCCCTGTGAGTGCACCTTGCCCACGGAAAACGATGGGCGTATGCCGCTGGTTTTGTCTGCCATGCGCCGCATGAAAAAAGAAGTGGGCGACACCACGGCCCTGTACGGCCTTATCACAGGCCCGTTCACTTTGGCTTCACATCTGCGTGGCAACGATATTTTCATGGATATGTACGACGATGAAGACTACGTGGCAGAATTGCTGGACTTCTGCAAAAAAGTGGCCATTCGTATGAGCGATCTGATGATAGAGGCCGGCATGGACATCATTGCTGTGGTTGATCCGCTGGTTTCACAAATTTCTTCCGACCATTTTGAGGAATTTTTGTCAAAACCGTTTTCGGAACTTTTCAGCCACATCAATGAAAAAGCATTTTCCTCTTTCTTTGTGTGCGGCGACGCCACACGCAACATCGAGGTGATGTGTAAAACCAACCCACATTGCATCTCGGTGGACGAAAATGTAGACATGGTGGCTGCCAAGGCCATTACAGATCAATTCAACATCGTCATCGGTGGCAATATTCAGCTTACCTCGGTGATGTTGCACGGCACCCAGCAAGACAATATGAAGGCCGTTGTGGATTTGATTGACAGTGTGAACTGCAAGAAAAACTTCATTGTGGCACCCGGCTGTGATATGCCTTATGCCGTGCCGGTGGAAAACACCATTGCCGCGGCGCAAGCCGTGCTCGACACGGAAAATGTGCGCGAGATGGTGAAAAACTATCAAAGTGCCAGCTTCGATTTGGATGCGGTGGAGCTTCCCGATTACGAAAACCTTACAAAACCATTGATGGAAGTGTTCACGCTGGATTCGCTTACCTGTGCGGCCTGCACCTATATGATGGGCGCAGCGCAGGTGGCAAAAGACACATTTGGTGACAAAATTGACATGGTGGAGTATAAGTTTACCCTCAAAGAGAACATTGCACGTTGCATGAAAATGGGCGTGAAAAACCTGCCGTCTATCTATATCAACGGCCAGCTCAAATTCTCCTCCATCATCCCAAGCAAAGAAGAACTGGAAGCGGCTTTGAACGAAGTGATGTAAAAACATATAACTTGGGGGCTGTTTCAAAAATATTTTGAAACAGCCCTTTTTTAGCTTATGAGGAGATGGCCATGAAACTGTATTTGATAACCGGCTTTTTGGGTGCGGGCAAAACCACCTTCTTAAAGAATTTTTTGCGTCTGTTTGACACACAAAAAGTATATTTGATCGTGAACGAGTTTGGTCGCGAGGGCGTGGACGGCACTTTGTTGCGCGAAATGAATGCCTATATGGCGGAAATCAACAATGGGTCTATTTTTTGCGCCTGCCGCCTAGACAAATTCGAGGAAGAATTGCAAACCGTGCTCACAAAGCACCGCGACACAGACTTGCTGCTTGTAGAGGCCTCGGGCCTGAGTGACCCGACCAATGTGCGCAAGGTGCTGGAGGTGCCCGCTTTTCGGGAAATAGAGTACTGCGGCAGCATTTGCCTTTTGGATGCGGCACGCTTTGAAAAAGTGAGAAGTACGGCGCGCGTGGTGCCAAAGCAAATTCAGGTATCCAGCCTTGGGCTTGTCAACAAAACGGACTTGGTAGACGAAGAGCGGCTGAAAGCGTTGGAACAAGAGGTGCTTTTGATAAACCCGGCCATGCATTTGCAGCGCACAAGTTTTGGGCGGGTAGAAGCCGACTGGCTTCGCCATGTGGTGCCGAACCTGGATATGGAAAGTGCATTGGATGCGCGAGACATCACATTGCAAAAAGCCACAGTGACCTTGCATGAAAGCATGACAAAAGAGCAACTGTTGGCCTTTTTGCAAATGATTGCCGAAGATAGCTACCGCATCAAGGGTTTTGCACGCCTGCAGGGCGAACCCTTTTTGGCAGACTGTGTGGGCAGCTATATCTCCCTTGCGCCCTATGCGGGCGAAACGACAAATGAAAATAAAATTGTGGTGCTGGCCGGCGCAGGGATGCCCTTGCGAAAAAGCATAAAAGCCGCACACAATTTCTACCCAAATGAAATTGCAGACATTTGCTTTTAACGGGCAACGGAAAGAGGAGCTGGAATGTATACGGAATTTATGGAAAAAGTGAAGGGACTTGGGGCTTCATCCGTGGCTGAAATTGCCGTTTCAGACATGGTGTTTGAGCCGTCTTTTCGTTCTTTGTGCGAATCGAATGCCTGTGGCAAATACGGGAAATACTGGAGTTGTCCACCACTTGCAGGTGAAGCTGAGGTGCTCATTGAAAGGGCCAAAGGGTACGAGCGTGCCATTGTGTATCAAAGCATTTCCACTTTGGAAGATTCTTTCGACATTGAGGGGATGCAAGCGGCCTCGAAGCACCACCTCGAGCTGAGTATGCAAGTGAGTGAGCTTGCAAAAAAAGAAACATTTGCAACTTTTTTAAATTTAAGTTGTGGCGGTTGCGCTGTCTGTAAACGCTGTGCAGCTTTGGATGACAAGCCTTGCCATTTTCCCCAAAAAAGGCTCGACTCTGTAGATGCATACTGCGTGCATGTGTCGAAACTGGCCAAAACTTGCCATATGAACTACATCAATGGGCAAAACACAGTCACCTATTTTAGTGCTTTACTCATACGAGTATAACAAAAGGAGCCGGGCTATGAAAGAAACGTCCGTAACAATCGAGGGAAAAGTGGTAAGAGCCAAAGTTGGAACGTCCCTAAGTGAGGTGCTGGAGGAGGCCGGTTTGTTTTTGGCAATGCCATGTGCCGGTGCGGGCACCTGTGGAAAATGTCGTGTTCGCGTGAGGGGAGAGGCTTCTGCCATAGAAGCGCAGGAGAAAAAATTGCTTAGTGAAACAGAACTTTCCAAGGGCATACGTCTTGCGTGTAAGGTCAAAGTAGCAGAGACACCCTTGCATATACAGCGCCATGAAAGCGAGGGTGAGGCACAAAACATTCACACGGGCGAAAGCGAGATAACCGTTACTCAGCCTTTGTTTTCACACTTTGGCATCGCCATAGACGTGGGCACCACCACGCTTGCAGCAAAACTGTTTGATGAAACAGGTGTTTTGGCTGTGGCCGCGTGTAAAAATTCCCAAGGGCAATTTGGCGCCGATGTGATGTCTCGCATTGAAAAAGCCTTGGACAATCGCCAGCGTGCCTTGCAAGAGGCCATCGCGGCCGATTTAAACGCCTTGGTACAAGAACTTACAGACAAGGCCGGGTGCGCCCTTTCCAACGTGGATACCGTGGCCATTTGCGGCAACACAGCCATGTTGTATTTGTTGACGGGCACAAATCCCATTTCTCTTAGTGCGCTCCCCTTTGAGGCAGACCGACTGTTTGGGGAATGGGTGCACGGCGAGGAGCTGTTGCTTTCGAGCCTTCCCAATGCCCGCGTGTATTTGTGTAATTGTATATCGGCCTTTGTCGGGGCAGATATCACGGCGGCAGTTTTGGCAACCGAGCTTTGCCAAACGAAAAAAAGTGGTTTGCTTGTGGATATTGGCACCAATGGTGAAATGGCACTTTGGCAGGGTGGGGCACTAACCTGTTGTGCCACAGCGGCAGGGCCTGCATTTGAGGGGGCACAGCTACACAGCGGGATGCTGGCACAAAACGGTGCCATAGACCGTATTTGGTTTGAAAATGGTGCACTGCAAATGCATACTTTGGGCAATGCCACACCCCGCGGCATTTGTGCAAGCGGTATTCTGGATGCTGTGTATGCCCTGCTTTTGGAAGGTGCCATCGATGAGAGCGGATATTTGGACGAGGGAAGGCTGGAGGAACTGGGCCTTTTCTGCGAGGTGAACGGGCAAAGTGCATGTAAATTGGCTGAAAATGTGTTTGTGACACAGCGCGACATCCGCCAAATTCAGCTGGCTAAAAGTGCCATTTGCGCGGGCATAGAAACCCTGCTTACCCACACTGAAAGTGAGGTGGAAACCTTGTTTTTGGCGGGTGGTTTCGGCAGTTATTTGGATTTGCAGAGTGCCGTTGGAATTGGCCTTGTGCCAAAAGAGTTTGAAAAGAAAACAAAGGTGGTGGGCAATGCGGCCCTGGATGGCACATGTAAAATTTTATGCCATAAAGAAAACCTGGATACGCTGGGTGCCATTCCCAAAACAGCATGCAGCATCAACTTGGCAGAGCATCCTTTGTTCATGGATGCCTATGTGGAAAACATGTGTTTTTCTTCGCACGAGTGTAGCTGAAACAGAATAAAATGCCGATGAAAAAAGTACAGGGCGGCCGAGAAAGTGCCCGATGCTTTGACTTGCCCGGGTGCCGCCTTTGGCGGTTGGCTTTCTGGATTCGCTCTGCGAAGCTTATCAAACATGCCACAAAAGCGCATCTATGCGATAGGCAACTAGCCGGCTTTTGCAGCCAGACAACGCAATGAGTACTTTATGGACGGCCTGAGACCCTCGGGTATACCGAGGGTCTCTTGTTCATCACATAAAAAAGCCGTCCATTTCAAAGAAATGGACGGCTTTGGTGGGGAATTAGGGACTCGAACCCCAGACTTCATGCGTGTGATGCATGCACTCTAACCAGCTGAGCTAATCCCCCAGAGCTTTTTTATTATACAATATATTTTTTAAAAATGCAATACCTTTTTTCAATTTTTTTCATTTTCCCCGGCACTGTGTTCGTCTTTGGATACACTTTTTCCTTTTTTGGGCGATTGCTCCATATTCACAACCAAACCCATGCGAGAAAGGGGCGCAAGCAGAGCACGCAACAACAGGGCCGTAAGCCCGCCACATAAAAGGCCCGCCACAAGTAAAATCGGGGCATAACTCCACACAAAACGCCCGCCAAGCAAAAGGGAAAACAAAAAAAGTTGGGAGAAATTATGTGCAAGGGCGCCGAATACAGAAATGGGCAACACCCGTGGTGGATGCATCCACAAAAAGAGTAAGCTCATCAATAGCAGCGAGGCAAAGCCGCCAAATGCGCTTAAAGAGGCCGCCAGCCCCCCGCGTGTCAACAGGGCAAACCCCGATTTCAAAAGCACCAAAACAGTCGCTTCTCGCTTTGAGCGAAACCAAAGGCAGAACAAGATCACCACATTGCCAAGCCCGGGCTTTACCCCCGGTGGCAACAAAAGGGCAGTTGCTACAATATTTTCCAAAAAACCAAGCGCAAGCACAAGGGCAAACAAAAGGCCGAGCAAGGCAACCTCTCTGCTTTTTCCTCGTCTCATGCGCTCACCTCTACAAAATGAAGTGTGTGGCTGCCCGGCGATTGCAAAGAAAAATCCGCCTCAAGCGCTTTCGACACATACAGATTACCCGTTTTGTCCAGCGCAATGGCAAGGCCGCCCTCTTGCATATAGGAAAGCGCACCGCGAAGCCCTTGCACATATAAGGTAGTCGATGTGATGTCGGCCTCCAAACCGTTTTCGTGCAAAACCCCCACAGATAAGAGGTCACTCTCGGCGGGGTAGCCTGTGCGTGGGTCCAAAATGTGGATATAACGCTCGCCATCCTGCTCGAAATAGCGTTCATATCCGCCTGAGACCGCCACCACTTCATCTTGCAAAGAAAATGAGGCGATGTAGCTGTCTTGGCCGCCCTCAGGGTCTCGAAAGCCAATGCGCCAAGGTTCTCCGCCGGGCTTTGTGCCGCGCGCATAGATGTTACCGCCCAAATATAGAAGCGCACTGTCTACCTCGTATTCCTCATAGATATCGGCCGCCACCGAGCAGGCCGCTCCCTTGGCAAGCCCCCCAAGGTCCAAGCCCATACCCTCTAGCTCCAAAGCGATGCTGTTTTGCCGCACAAACACGCCGCTGTCATTCACCAAAGGCAACAAACTTTCCACCTCGCTTTCTTCCAAAACACGCGGGGTATCGCCTGCAATATTCCATGCCGTTGTAAGAGGAGCAAGGCTTAAGGAAAACGCGCCCTCACTGTCTAAAGACAGCTCCAGCGCGTCTTGAACCAGCTGCGCGGTCTCGGATGACACCGAGACCGCCGCACCACCAGCCTGTGTATTCACACGTGCAATGTCACTGTTTTGGTCATAGAGTGAGAGTCTTGCTTCCTCTTCGGCCAAGGCGCGATTCACGGCTTGCATGGCTTCTTGAGCATGCTGCCCATAGGCCGTTTGTGTTGCCAAGGTATCCATCACAAAGGTAGTGGCCGTTTGAGCCTGAGCTTCACTTGCAAAACAACCGGAAAGTGAGGTTGAAAAAATGGTTATAAAAACAATCAATAAGGCGGCTTTCAACTGAAAAATTTGCAAATGGTTCTGGGTTTTGTTAAAAAAATACATTTGAATTTCCTTTGGATACGAACATGAAATTACAGTGAGGGGAGATAATCGAACACCCCGTAAAAAGATGGTTTTTCCTCCGGCTCACAAAGCCCTTGCACAAATACACGCTTATCTTGCACAGCCTTGTTCACAGAAAAGCTGTCTTGTAAGTTCAATTCCGACACAAAATACAACTCCATGCGATGCAGTGTTTTCAAATCTGCTTCACTCTCACTCAGTGCATCAAAGCAAAAATCGCCATATCTCTCGTTGTTCACATGGCCCAGCATGTCTAAATAGCTTCTTTTAACAGTTTGCTGCTCCCCCTTCACAAAGCTTTGCTTCTCTTTAAAGCTGGGGGTTGCCGGCAATAGAATTTTTTCGGTAGGCTCCATAAGCTCAAAGGGCAATGTCCGTTTTCGGTAGATGGTTCTTGTATTCAAATCGAGCAAAGTAGAATACAAGGCACAGCAAAACACCATGGTGCCGTCCTCCCGATGCACGCTGATTTCCCGGCGAAAATAAATGCCCTTGCGGCCTGAAAACCATGTTTTACCAAAAAGAGTTTGTGCTCTTTCTTGTATGGGGTGCTGAATTTCGATGGAAAGGGACAAAAGAACCCAGGAAATGCCCTTCTGTATGAGGGTTTCAAAGCTCAGACCATGCCGGATAAGGTGCTTGTCTGCTATGGAATTGGCAATGTGCTGGTAGCCCTTTGGCGTGAGGTATCCCTGGGGGTCAAAATGGGAAAATTCAATGGTGATAGGATAATTATATTCGGTTTCATTCACTGACATTTGCATTTTCTCCCTTGCAACCCCGGCTGATAGAACAGGGTTACAGCTTGCTTTGATTTTTGCTGACAAAGAAATGGATGACAAAGGGCACAAACACCGAGATAAAGCCCGCATAACCAAGGTAGGCATAACCCTTGGTGACCACGGCCATGAGGCCAAACTGGGCAATGGCAAAGGCACAGGCCGTGAAAATGAAGGCAAACACCATGTTGCGCATCCGATGGCCTTTTTTTACTTTTTCCGCATCGGGAATGCGGCGTTCCACTGCGTTCACACAGCGTGTGACGATGCCGGATACCATGTTCACGCCCGTGGAAATGGCACCGAGAATAATCAACACCGAGATGATGGGCGTGAGCACGGCCGAGCCAACGCCGTTTTGCACAAGCAGAAGCATGGGCACAGAGGCCTCGGACAATGCCGGCAAAAATGCGATGGCCAAAAGGCCAAACACGCCCAGCATCATGGCCAAGCTGTTCACAATGAAAATATAGATGCCGGCCTGGTTTACCTGTTTTTCACTTGTAAGCGGTTCCATGTGCTGATACATCACGGAAACCGAGGGAAGCTGGAATAAAAAGTATAAAAAGGCACTGCCGAGCGCGGGCAAAAAGGCGCCGCTTTGTATGGGCTCGGCCTGCACGGCCATTTCCCCGGCGCCCATACGCGATATGGCCATGGAGATGCTGTCCCACTGGGCGATGATGTTTGGCACCAGCACCACAATGAGCCCCAAAATAATCAACACGGATAAAGTGGCGGCCACACGACGCACCATTTGACTGCCATAGAGCGCTATCACGAAGATGAACACACCCACCACAAGTGTACAAACCCAGTAGGGGAGGCCGAACAGGGTGTTGAGCGTGGAGCCGCCCGTGGCAAAGGCCGCACCCGAGGCCGTGGCAATCATAATGAGATAGGTGATTTCAAATAAGTTGGAAAATACATAGCGGAATTTTCCGTAGAATTTATCGGAAAAGCTGCGGTAATCGTATAATTTGTTTTTGTAGGCAAAGCGCATGCCATACCAAAAAAACAAAGCATACAAAAACTGGGTGAACAGGGGCAAAAAGATGGCCCACACGCCGTAAATGATGAAATACTGATAAATTTGGGCGCCCGAAGCAAAACCGCCGCCAAACTGTGTTGTGAACGCCACAAAGGCCACCCCCATGGCCAGTGGCATCTTGCTTTTGTCCACCAAAAAAGATTTTTTATTCTCACTCATTTTCGAACTCCTCCTCATTTGTTTGAAACAATGACCTTATCGGGGTTGAGCACCAGTTTTTCATCAAAAGCCAGCTTCACATTGCGAAACAGCTTTATCATGCTCTCGCCCAAAAAATCCTCCATGTATTCAATGCGGCCGTTGCCAATACCATGTTCACCGGAAAGCTGGCCCCCCAGTTCTTTTGATAGGGCATACAACTCGCAAAGGCTGGCTTTGGTGGCCGCATGCCAAGCCGCATCGCTCATGCCTTCATCGCGCAAGAGCTCTGTGTGGATATTGCCGTCGCCCGCGTGGCCGCAAGGTTGCACGCGGATGCCGTGCTTTTGGGCGATTTTCTTGGCCGCTTTCACATATTGGGCAATGCAACTGCGCGGCACCACCACATCGCACTCCTCTTGCGCCACACTGTCGGCCTTCATGGCCTCCAAAATGCCGCCGCGCACACTCCACACCGAGGCAAGCCTCTCCTCGGTGTCGGCAAGTAGGCAGTCGATGGCCTCGTGTGAAATGGCCGCTTCACTCAATGCTTCGCAGGCACTGTCCAGCTCTTCACGGCTGGCCGCATCATACATCACAAGCAACACCGCTTCACCCTTTTCGCAAGGAAACGGTTTGCCAAGTCTACGCTTCACCATGTCAATCAGTTCCATTTGCAAGAATTCGATGGCCGTTGGCACAAAGGACAAATCCAAAACATGCGGAACCATATCGGCGCAGGCTTCAAGGCTGTGAAACGGCAAAACCAAGGTGGCTGTATACCGGGGTGCAGGCAACAATTTCAGTGTCACTTCGGTTAAAATGCACAAGGTACCCTCCGAGCCGATAACCAAGTCTTTCAAATCATAGCCCGTGGTGTTTTTTACCACATTCGAAGAAAAACGCATGATTTCGCCGTTAGGCAAAACCACTTCCATACAGCGCACAAAGTCGCGCGTGAGGCCGTAGCGCACGGCTTTCATGCCCCCGGCATTTGTGATAACCGTGCCGCCGATGCTGGCCGTTTTTTCACCCGGATCCGGCGGGTAGAAAAGCCCTTCCTCCAGGGCAGCCGCCTGCACATCCAGCAGCATGGCGCCCGCTTCGCAGGTGATGGTTTGGTTTTTCCTATCCACAGCATGAATTTTATTCATTTTCATCATGGAAAGCAAAACGCCACCATGCTTGCAAGTGGCACCACCGGCAAGGCCGGAGCCGGCCCCGCGCACGGTGAGGGGAATGTTGTGCAAGTGGCAATAGCGCATCACAGCCGACACCTCGGCCGTGCTTTCCGCCTCCACCAATGCCTCGGGGGCAAAAACACCATATTCAGGCATTTCATCGTGATAATATTCGGGCAAAACAGCTTCTTTTGCAAACACGCGAGCGGGATGTGTGGCCTGCTTAAAATAGGAGAGGGCATCCTGTGTTACACGGGTATAGGGATAGGGCATGGTTTACTCCTCCTCCTGTTTTATTGTGTTCAGCGCTTCAATCATCTGTGGAATCAGCGCAAAAGCATCCCCCACAAGGCAGTAATGGGCGATGTTGAAAATGAGTGCATCCGGATCCTCGTTGATGGCCACAATGCAAGCGCTGCCGCTCATGCCGGCCGTGAATTGAATGGCGCCGGACACCCCACAGGTGACGATGAGTTTTGGGCGCACCGTTCGGCCGGAAAGACCGATTTGCAAGGTGTTGTCACCAAGGCCGCTTTCGGCCATGGGTCTTGTAAAACATAGCCTTGCCGAAAGTGCTTTTGCAAGCTTTTGGGCAAGGGCAACACCCTCTTCATTTTTCATGCCACGTCCGGCCACCACCAAAACATCTTCTTCTTCAATGGCCTTTGTGCTGGGCAAAAGCTCGGTGCAAAGCACTTCAATGCCGGATTTTACCATGTCTTTCGGAACGGCCATTGCCTGCACGCAGCCATCGGGGTTTTCTATCTTGGGCGCTTTGTCCATTACACGGTAGCGTATTGTGGCAAATTGCGGGCGTGCGTCGGTGATGAGGATTTTGGCCATGACATTGCCGCCGAAAGCAGGGCGAATTTGCACCAAATCTGTGTTTTTTTGCATTTCCAGTTTGGTGCAATCGGCTGTGAGACCCGTGCGAAAACGTGTGGATAAGCGCGGCGCCAAGGAGCGCCCGATGGCCGTGCCGCCTATCAACACAGAAGAGGGTCGCATCTGCGAGATGCAATCGGCCAGCGCATCGGCATAGCAATCTGCCTTGAAACCGGAAAATCCGATATCTTCATAGTAATATACAGTTGAAACGCCATAATCAAGAAGTTTTTTGGCGTTTTCCTTTGTGTTTTCTGCACCCACCAAAACGGCACACACTTTAAAATCTACAACACGAGCAAGTTTGTGCGCTTCTCCAACGAGTTCATAGGCAATGGGGTGCAGTTCGCCGAGCTCTTGCTCTGCAAACACCAAAATATCGCGCCAACTTTGTTTGTCGTTTGCGTCTTGGATGGGTTTTTGCGAAAAGGAGAGGGCCTGTTTGGGGCACAGTTTCACACAGACACCGCACATGCGGCAACTTTCGTCCACCTCGATGCCATTTTTTTCCACAGAAAGAGACCCAAATGGACATTGTGCCACACAGACGCCACACAAATCACAGGCTTTTTCATCAAAGCAAATCACAGACATGTGCCGTCTCCCTTCTCGATGAGCTTGTTTTGATGCAAAATGAGAACCATTTCCTGCGCTTGCTCGCGCGCTTCGCCCTGAATATACACCTGTTTTTCAATGGCAGGTGGCGCGAACATTGCGTCCACTTTGGTGGGCGAGCCCACCAGGCCACAACGCGATAAGTTTGGCGTTGGCAAGTCATCAAATGTAAGAATGCGAATTTCTTTATCGGCCGTTTTCTTTTTTAAAAGATAGGAGGGGAGGCGTGGCACACAACTGTCTTTTTCAATGGTGAGCAAGCATGGCAATTGTACCCGGCTGCGCTGCATACTTTTGGAAAACACCTGCTCTGCCTCGAGGTTTTTCTCGGTGATATTTTCCACTTTGCGCACCCAGGCGAGATGTGGAATGGAAAGCAGCTCGGCCAAAGCCGGCCCCACTTGGGCTGTGTCTCCGTCTGTGGTTTGGCGGCCGCACAAAACCAAATCGAATGCACCCAAGGCTGCAAGGCCCCGGGAAAGTGTATAGGCCGTGGCCAGCACGTCCGAGCCGGCGAACTTTTTATCCGATAAAATCACGGCCTCATCCGCACCCATGCTGTAAGCGTCGCGCATCATGGTCTTTGCCTGGGTGGGCCCCATGCTCAACACCGTTACATGAGCTCCCAGTTGCTCTTTTAACTTTAGGGCGGTTTCTAAGGCGTATAAATCGTAGGGGTTGGTGCGCGTTTGCGCATTCATTCGTTTTAGGGTGCCGCTCTCTTCATCTATTTCCACTGCATTGCCCAGGGGCACCTGCTTCATACAAACCACTATCCTCATGCATTCCTCCGTGTCTTCATTCCATTTTTGCAAACCGGCTCTCACCGTGTTCACTTTGTGTAACAAGTTCCCCTTGCACCAAAAATTGAGCGCAGAATAGACTGTGTCAATATCGATTTAAAACCGTCGGATTTTGTGCCCTTTTTGTCAAACAAGGCGAAAAAATGATGCACTCCTTTGGGGAATGCGCATTTTAACATCGACATGTGACAAAAAAGGGCCAAAATCCGACGAGCAAGAACCCGGCATCCATACTTTCACAGCGTGGGTTCGGCTTACTCAACCGTAACTGATTTTGCTAAATTGCGCGGTTTATCCACGTCACAGCCGCGCAAAAGGCTCATGTAATAGGCGAACAACTGCAAGGGAACCACGAGTAACAGGGGCATCAAAGCACCATCGAAATTGGGCAAACGGAAGAGGTAATCGGCGGTGTCCTCAGGCACTTGTGCCTCTTCTTTACAAAATAAAATCACACGGGCGCCGCGGCTTTTTACCTCTTGCACATTGGAGATGGATTTTTCAAATACTTCGTCCTGTGTGGCAAGGGCGATTACCGGGGTGCCGTCTACCACAAGGCTAATGGTGCCATGCTTGAGCTCCCCGGCAGCGTAGGCCTCGCTGTGCACATAACTGATTTCTTTGAGTTTCAAGCTGCCTTCCAAAGACAGGGCATAGTCGATGTTGCGCCCAAGGAAAAATAAATCGTTGTGGCTCATCACTTCACTGGCCAAAAATTGAATTTCCTCCGGCTTGTCAATCAGGGCCTGAATCAAATCGGGCACACGCAGTATTTCGGCGATGTAATGGCGCACTTCTTCCTCGCGCAGGGTCTGTTTTACGCGGGCAAGATGCAGAGAAAACAGATACAAACAGCACAGCTGAACCATATAACCCTTGGTGCTGGCCACGGCAATTTCCGGGCCCGCAAAGCAATACATTACATGGTCTGCGGCTCTGGCAATGCTACTGCCCACGGTGTTGACAATGGCCAAGGTTTGGGCGCCGCGCTCTTTGGCCATACGCAAAGCCGCCAAAGTGTCGATGGTTTCGCCGCTTTGGCTGATGATGATGACAAGGTCTTTTTCACTTAAAATTGGGTTTCGATAGCGGAATTCGCTGGCGATGTCTACTTCCACACGCGTGCGCGCCATTTTTTCAATGGAAGATTTGCCCACCATGCCGGCATACATGGCCGTGCCACAGGCCACAATGTAGATGTGCTCTAAGCTCTGCAAATAGGCATCACTCAAGTTTTCCAGCCCCAATTTTGGCAAGCCATTTTCCACACGTGGACGCACGGCCGCCTGAATGGCTGCGGGCTGTTCATGTATTTCTTTTAACATGAAGTGGGGATAGCCACCCTTCTCCGCCGCCTCAACCGAGAAATCAGCAGTCAGGCGCTCTCGGTTTACAGAAACGGCGAATTCATCATAGATTTCGATGGAATCTTTTGTTAAAACGGCAATGTCGCCGTTTTCCAAAACGCTGTAGTCACGCGTGTGCTGCAAAATGGCCGGAATATCACTGGCCAGATAGTTTTCTCCGTCTCCATAGGCGACAATCAGCGGGCTTTCCTTGCGCACGGCAAAAATTTTGTTCGGTATGTCGGCAAACAGAATGGCCAAGGCATAGCTCCCATGCACATGGGTTAAGGTGGTGCAAATGGCCTCAATCGGGTCACCTTTATAGTGATGGTCGAGCAATTTCACAAGCACCTCGGTGTCGGTTTGGCTCTCAAAGGTATAGCCTTCGTGCTGCAGGTACTCCTTCAGTTTGCCGTAGTTTTCAATGATGCCGTTGTGCACAAGTGCCACGCGCAATGCGGCATGTGGATGGCTGTTTACGTCGCTGGGAATACCATGGGTTGCCCAGCGTGTATGCCCAATACCCACCCGGCTTCTCGTGGGCTGTAATTGATGAAGCCGATCTTCTAAGTTTTGTAGCCTGCCTTGTGCTTTGTATATTTGCAGGCCGTTTTCTTCAAACAAGGCAATGCCGGCCGAATCGTAGCCGCGATATTCAAGGCGTCGAAGGCCGTTTATCAAAACCTCGCGGCTTTCCTGTTCGCCGACATATCCAACAATTCCACACATGGTTTCTCCTCCAAAGCAAATAATAATTAACGGAAATATCTGTTTTTGAAATAATATTGGTAAAGAAAGAGCACTTTTCCCACCAAAATATCATATAGAATAAAAGTAAGCACAGCCCCAACCGCGGCAAGAATAAAAAGAAGTGGCGAATAAGCGGCGGTTGGTGCGAGAAAGGGCAAGGCGCCGAAAAGTAGAAAAAAAAGAAGAAATTGCAAAAGTAACACGGTGATAAATATGAAAAATTTGCAAATTTGGCGCAGCCAAAGTTTCTTTATTTTCAAGAAAGTGCCATACAAAATAGGGTAGTAGCCTGTAAGAAAAATAAATAAGAAACCGATTTCCTTGTTTATCACAAAAAAGAGAGCAAGTATGGAAACGGCAATATACGCAAGCAAAGTGGGCTTTGCGCCAAATTCACACAGCAGAGGAACCAGGCAAAGGCCGGCAAAAATAGGGCCCGCAAAAGTAGACAGTGGCAACAAGCCGGATATTAGTAGAATGAAAAAGGAAAGAGCACAAAACAAACCACATAGTGCCATGCGTTTTGCAGGGCGGCCGGACGGCGTTTGCTTGCCGACCACGACCTAGCACCCACGTCCCATGCCACAGCAAGCATCCATACAACACATCAATGCGCAGGTGTTGCAAGCGCAGTTCAACGCGGCGGTGCCGTTGTCGGCAGTGGTGTAGGGGGTGCCGGGCATTTCGCCTTGAGACGAATTTTGTAAATTGCGTAAAGCCGCTTCGTACTCACGGTTCCCGGGGGCCAAGTGCACCGCGTTTTCAAAATAGTGGTGCGCCTTGTCAAGGAAGCCCTTGTAATAGTAGACGCTACCCATCAAAAAATTCCACTCAGCATTGTTTTGCTCATTTGGCATGGCCTCCAAAGCACTCAAAGCCTCATCCACCCGTCCGGTGTTGATAAGCTGGCGAATATCGGGAAACTCACCTACAGTTGTGTAGGTGCCCTGCTGTACGTTCTGTGAGGTGTTTTCCTGTCCTGTGCGCAGATAACTCATCACAACGTCGAATGCCTCGTTCACTTCGTTCATTTTTAAAACGGCTTCTTCACGCAGCGGCCCTGCCTCATAGTTATCCACATCAAACTTTTGGGCAAGCTTCTTATAGGCATTTTTCACTTCGTCTTCTTTGGCGGCAGATGTAATGCCCAATACTTCATACGCTTTCGATCTGTCCATGTCCGGCTCTCCTCGTTGTTCTTTTTTGCCCGGCGGCTGCAATGCCGGCAGGCAGCCCGAGAAAAAAAATGTTGTCTAAAATGTCTTTATATTGTTTCAGGTGCAGTAAATTATAACAAAGCGCGAGCTCTCCCGCCGCCATGCGGCAGCGCCGCTGTGTATTTTGAATGGCCTCTTTTTGGGTGAATCCGGCGCAGAGGAACACATTGTATCGCCCGTGCTTTGCGTCCTTTTCATAGTCTTCGGCTGCATCCAAAAGATACACAATTTGGCCTGCAAAAAGCCCGAGACGGTATAAAATATGTTTTTCCTGCTCGGTGTTTGCGGCGGCCGCGAAGAGGGCTGCACACATTTTACCCGTGGGGTCACAGGCGGTGTCCACATCGGCACAAGCCGCTTTTTCAAGCTCGTTTTGGCGTTGCATTTCTGTGGCCAAAACACGGTTTAAACTGTCACGCCTTGTCGCGGCACGGCGATGCTTATAATACAGGGTGGGATAGCCCAATGCATACAACAACTTTTTGCCGCCCTTTTCATCCTGTAAATGGTCTTTAAAACGGTAAAAACTCAGTAAAATCAAAGCGTCACAGGCAAGGGCTAAGCCGGAGGTGTTGTGGCGTGTCCACCGCCTGGCAAGTGGGTTCACAAAACAACCTTCTGCCTTCAATAGCCCGCTTTCGCCGGAAAGTGCATCATTCAAAAGGGCCAGCAACACAAGGTCATAGTTCAAAAAAAATCGGCTTTGTGTTCCGTATTCTTTCCCCAAGCTTTTGCAAAGGCCACAGTACAAAGCACGATATAGCTCAAAATCGCGAACTTTCAGCTCTTGTTTTGCGGGCATCACGTATCCAAACAGAAACGGCCACCTCCCGGGAATGGTGCATATCAAGTGCCGGATGATTTTCCAATAACGATATCATACAACATTTCGCGCACGCTTGCAAGAATTGACAAAGCACCATATTCTCATTATTATATCATAAGAAGCATATAGATAGAAAGGAATCGTGCAAAACACTATGAAAACACCGTTTGTAGAAAAAGAAAAGCTCCAAAAAATCATCGAAGAGTTTCCCACACCGTTTCACCTGTATACCGAGGAGGGCATTCGCAACACGGCGCGCGCTTTGCAAAAGGCCTTTGCGTGGAACCCAGGTTTCAAGGAATATTTTGCGGTGAAAGCCACGCCAAACCCGCGTTTGCTTGAGATATTGCGCGAGGAGGGGTGCGGGGCCGATTGTTCGAGCAAAACCGAATTGACATTGAGCGGAGCTGTGGGCTTTGTGGGCGATGAAATTATGTTTTCGTCAAATGCCACACCGGCCGAAGAGTTTGTGCAGGCGGCCAAAATGGGTGCCATCATCAACTTAGACGATTTCACCCACATCGATTTTCTGGAAAAACATGTGGGCATTCCCAAATAAATTTGTTGCGGTTTTAACCCGGGTGGAGACTTTAAAATTCACAACCGCATTATGGACAGCCCCAAAGATGCGAAGTATGGTTTTACAAAAGACCAAATGCGCGAGGGGTTTTTAAAACTGAAAGAAAAGGGTGCCGAGGAGTTTGGCATCCATGCCTTTTTGGCCAGCAACACCTTGGGCGGCGAGTACTACCCCGTTTTGGCCAAAACATTGTTTGAAACCGCCGTGTGGTTGAAAGAGGAAACCGGGGTGCACATCGGTTTTATCAACCTGAGCGGGGGCGTTGGCATTCCCTATAAACCCGAGGAGGCACCAAACG
>CAYJNQ010000025.1:0-24742 GCA_964371725.1 uncultured Oscillospiraceae bacterium | reverse complement strand
GCATTTTGCAGCCTGACGACGCAATGTGTGATTTATTGGCGGCCTGGCGGTTTTTTTTGACAAACCCGCCTTGTTTACTGGTATAATAAACCGAGAAAACAAGTGGGGTGAAACCATGATTTATGGCATTGGCATGGACAGCGTACAAATTGAGAGAATGGAAAAATTGCTGTGCAAAGAGCATTTCATGCAGCGTGTGTTCACACAGCAAGAGCGTGCGTTCTTTTTGCAAAAAGAGGCCAAGGCGGCACAGAGTGCGGCGGCCTGTTTTGCGGCCAAAGAGGCACTTTTAAAGGCCTGCGGCAAAGGGCTTTGGGGCTTTGCCTTTTCAGAAATACAGGTGCTTCACAAAGCAAGCGGTGCGCCGTTTTTTTCTCTGTGCGGCAAGGCGCAGGCTTTTTGTGAGGAGCACGCCCTTACGGCGCACCTTTCCCTGAGCCATGAGAGCGGCCTGGCCTTTGCGTTTGTGGTGCTGGACCGGCACGACGAACACCCTATCGCCGCCAGATAATAGAGCGCTAAGCCCCGGGCACCTCGTAGATGCGCAAAGTGCTCGAATCAAAAACCAAAGGCAAGGCGGCCAGTTGGCTTTCGCTGCCTTCCATCTGCTCCGAATACACAAGGTATTGAATGCCCCACTCTTCGCACAGACGCATCACCTCTTCGGGCGGTGTTTCGGCGCTGAACAGGGCGGCGTTGGCGGCAATGCGCTCTTGCACAGAGCTTTCGGGAACGCCCATGTTTGTAACGGCATACTGGAAGCCCTCCATGAAGCCCTGGCGCCCGGAAAGCCCCGAATACAGGTTGCTGATGCCCTCCATGCGCGCACCCGTGTGAATGCGGTTGGTGGCAAACATGGCCGTTTCCGGCGCGTTTTCGTGCAGCCACACCATGCCGGCCTCATCGTCTTGGTTCATCACCACGTCATAGGGATATTTCTCTACAAACCCAAGGTTTGTGACAAGGCGCCTGGCCCCGCTGCCAACGAGGTTTGTGTATAAAAAACCGGCCGTTATCAACCCTATTGCCGCAAAAAACGCCACCGAACACACAAAGAGGCGATGCCCATTTTGCCTCTTTTTTGTTTTGGGTGCCTCTTTTGGCTTCAAATAGGGCAAGGCGTCCACAGCGAGCACGGTGAAAAAGAAAATACCCGTATATAGAAAATAATTTTGGCTCATGTGGGGATGATAAACGAGAAAATAGGCCAAAACACCGCCGATGGCCGAGGCGTAAAACAGCATTTTTTCGGCCGAAAGCGCCGTAAAATGCCGCACATCGTGCACGAGTGCGCGCACAAATAGTGGCACCTGTGCCGGCATGAGAAGCAGGGTTTGCACGAGATAGAAAACGGGGTAAACCCACGGGAACAGCGAGGGGGTTTCAGTGCCAAGGCGCGCTAAGATGTTGCCAAAATAGCCAAGCTCCAAGGTTTTGCCCAAATGGAAGCTGGTGCTGCTGTTGGCCCCACTGCGAAAGAGCACAAAATAGAACAAAACAAACGCCCCACAAAGCACGGCCCCAAGCACAAGCCCTCGCCACCCGGTTTGTTTTAAAAAAAGGCCAACAAGCAAGGTGAGCCCAAGCGCCACGGCCAAAATAGCCGCCACGGGCCCCTTGCTAACACACAGCAAAACAAACGCACATATACACAGAAAAAAGTGCGAAACACCGATGTGGTAGCGGCAACGCGCCGCCGAAACAAACAGAGCCAAAAAAATACACAAAACAGAAAAAGCTGTGGTTTGGCTGTTGATATTTGTGACAAGGTGGGTGATGTTTTGGTTCCAAAACACGCTTAAGCCGTTTGGCAGCACCTTCCAAAGGCTGGCACAGCCGAACAAAAACATCGCATAGGGGAAAAGCAGTTGCGGCACGGCGCGGTTTGGCCACAAAAGCTTGGCAAGGCGATACAGGCACAAAAGCAGCATGGCCAACATCAGCGGCTGCATATAAAAGGCCACCACACGGTAGGCATCCACCCCACTGATGAGGCTTAAAACACCGGCGAGCATCTCGGTGAAGTAATGGTAGCTCAAACGCACATCAAAATAGCGGATGTCAATGGGCGGAAACGCCAGCTGGAAGCTGAAGGCGTTGCCGGCATTCCACAAAAGGTCATGGTTGAGCAGCGTGTCCCCCACGCTGGCGGGCAAGGCATTTTTCACAACGCCGGTAAACGTGTATACAAGCAACAAAAACGAAAACAAAAGCACCAACATCCACTGGGGCGAACTTGGGGAAATGCTGGCCGGCAAAGCCGGCTTATCGCCGCGCCGCAACATACAAAACAGTTTGCGCCCAAGGTAAGCGCCCAGCCCCAAAACGGGCGGCAAAATGTACAAAAGCGGCAAGACATTTAGATACATGGCAAAGCAATACAAAACCGCCAAAAAACCACTGCCCAAAAGCAGAGCAAGCGGCAGGGTGAAGCCTTCTAAAAACTGTTTTGTGCGCAAAAGTTCTGTGCCCAAGTAGCCCGGCAACACAATGTACACCAAAACGGCCGCGCCAAAGCAGAGCAGTTCCCAAAAACTGCCGCCGCTATACAGGGTAAGCACCAGGTAGCACAGGGCAGCAAACAGCGTAAGTGCCAATTTCGCAGGCAAACAATCTTGGTACAGACGAAGCACCGCCCGCTTTGCTTTTTCCATTCTCCTGCCTCCCCCTGTTCTGCCCGTATTCTGCCATCTGTTTCAGTATAGCACACTTCGACAGGATTGCTCAAATATGCTATACTAAAAGAAAGATATTACACGCACGATGAAAGGAAGACCGTTTTATGAAAGCTGAACTCTCGCGCTTGCTCAAAGAGCCCAAAACCTTACATTTTGTGGGTGTGGGCGGCAGTGGGATGTATCCTTTGGTGCAAATCATGCTTGCGTGTGGGCACCGTGTGCAGGGCAGTGATGTGAACGAGGGAAGCATTTTGCAGGCCGAGCGCAAGGCCGGTGTTTTGGTGATGATGCCACACAAGGCAGAGCATGTGCACGGGGCCGATTTGGTGGTGTATTCGGCGGCCATCCGCGAGGACAACGAAGAACGCAAAGAGGCCCTTCGCCTGGGTATTCCCTGCATCGAGCGCAGTGTGCTTTTGGGCTATGTAACCGGGCTGTACAAGCGCTCGGTTTGCATGGCGGGCACGCATGGCAAAACCACGGCCACGGGCATGTGTGTGCAAATTTTAGAACAGGCAGGGCTAGACCCCGCCGCCGTGATAGGCGGAAAATTGCCCCTGATTGACGGCTACGGAAAAGAGGGCCACGGGGATAGCATTGTGGTGGAGGCCTGTGAATATCACCACACCTTTTTGCAGCTTGTGCCAAACATTGCCGTGCTTTTGAACATAGACAGCGACCACCTTGAGTATTTTGGCAATATGCAAAACCTGCAAAAGGCTTTTCGCGATTTTTGCGCCTTGTCCACAGGGGAAATCGTATTCAATGCAGACGACGACAAAAGTGTGCAGGCCGTGCAAGGGTTGGCGCAAGCCAAAAGAGGTTTTGGCCTTAGCGAAAGGGCGGATGTACGTGCGGTGCACTTGCAAGAGCCGCGTGCGGCCTATTTTTCTTTCGAGGTGCTGGAAGACGGCCTGCCGCAAGGCAGGGTGAATTTGGCCGTGCCCGGGCGGCACAATGTATACAACGCCTTGGCGGCCTATGTGGCGGCCAGGGCCGTGGGTGCCACATCGAAACAGTGCTTGGAAGGGCTTGCCGGTTTTCGTGGCACGGGGCGACGCTTCGAAATTTTGGGCGAACGAGGCGGTGTTGTGGTTGCGGATGACTACGCCCACCACCCCGCCGAATTGCTGGCCACATTGGGTGCGGCAGCCGCCATGGATTACGGCGCGGTTTGGGCCGTGTTCCAGCCCTATACCTTTACAAGAACCAAACAGCATCTCGACGAATTTGCGCAGGCGCTTTCGCTGGCAGACCATGTGGTGATGACGGCTATCATGGGCGGACGAGAGCGAAAAGAAGACCACAACATCACCACCGAAGAGCTGGCGGCGCGCATTGAAAACAGTGTATGGTTTGAAACCCAGCGCGAGGTGGCAAACTATGTGATGCAGCACGCGGCACCGGGAGATTTGGTGCTAACCCTGGGCTGTGGCGACATTTACAAGTGTGCACACATGATGTTGGAATAGGCTGCGGCACAAAATCAAAAAGAGGCTGTATCAAAAAAGCCGTTGCACCGGGCGGTGGAAAGCCCTTGGGGCGCTGCCTAAAGCCCCGCCACTTTGAAACGTGGGCAAACTTTTTTCCAAAGGACACACACAGCGCAGGCGGCTTCAAGCGAAATGCCAAAGGGCGATGTTTTGAAAAGTCACACGCCACAGGACAGCGAGGCTTCGCACTACACCCCCATTTGCGCTGCTAAGGTCACACAAAAACAGAAGCCGGGCTTGTAAAGCACAAGCACGGCTTCTGTTTTTGATGGATGGGAACCCGTTTCGCGCAGGCGCAGCGCGTAACCTCGCTACCCTGCGGCGTGATCTTCAAAAAAAATCGCCCTAACGCTTTCCGTTTGTGCACGCTCTTGTTTTTTGCGCCCTTAAGGTAGTGTTGACATGCGTTGAAACAAATGATTTTGAACGATTTTTTCGCCAGACAAGGCAGAAAAACGATGCACTCCTTTATGGAATGTGAGTTTTGACAACGAAGTATGACGGAAAAATCGCCATAATCATACGATTGAACACTTGTGTCAACACTACCCAGAGAAAGCTTTTGCCCCTGCTTTTCTCGAAAAGCAGGCGGAGTTTGGGGCAGCGCCCCAAGGTTTTACACACGCGGGCTTGCAAAAAGCGGTTTCGGCATCAGTTTTCGCTTAGGTGATAGTCTTTGTCGTTCAAGGCAAGGGCAAAGGCAAAGCTTTTGATTTTATCTGTGTGAATGGATTGGCCGGTGCGCCTTGCTTCGTCATAGCTCTCTTTTCCATAGAGCACACGGTCGGCAAGTGTAAGTTTTTCCCAGTTCACTTCCCCGCCAAAATTGGCCTTGGTCAGTGCGTGTTGCAGCAGTTCCGCATCATAGTTATTCAAATAACTTTGTTGTGCGGCGCTCGATGTTTTGGTTTGGCACACAAAACAAGCAAAACGCCCCGCCAGCAAAATCTGTTTGTTTTTCTTGCAGAAGTGCTGCACTTTTGGGTGCAGGCGGTCTTCGTAGATGGGGCTGCCCACCACAATTAAATTGTAATCGTGCAAATCGGGCTGTTCCCGTTTCGAAAGGTTGGCAAGGTCCACGCTGCAGTGAAATGCCTCGGCCAAAAGTTTCGCGCAGCGCTCGGTGGTTCCATACTTCGTTGCATAGACAATCAAGGTTCTCATTCTGTACCCCCTCTTCCCGGCGTTGCCTTCGCGTCCTTTTGAAAACAAAAGGCGCCATCGCTACGGCTTCGCAAAAACCAATTTTTACCCCTCCAACTTAAAGCTGTCTTTCAGTTTTACAATGCGGTTGAACGTGTTCCCGTTTTTGCTGTCCTTGCAAAAATAACCCATGCGCACAAACTGGAAACGCTCGCCCGGCTGTGCCTTTGCCAAAGTGGCCTCCAACTTTGCATTTTGCAACACCTGCAAGGAATTTTCGTTCAAATGGTCCAAATAGCTCTCGTCTTCGGGCAAATCATTCAAATCTTCCTTGGTAAACAAATTGTCGTACAGGCAAACTGCGGCATTTTCGGCATGGGCTGTGCTCACCCAGTGAATGGTGCCCTTCACCTTGCGCCCATCCAAAGGCTTTTGGTTTCCGGTTTCCAAATCGGCCGTGCACAAAAGCTCGCAAACTTCGCCGTTTTCGTCTTTCACCACCTCGTTGCAGCGCAGGATGTAGGCGCCCATAAGGCGCACCTCGCCTTCGGGGCGAAGGCGCTGCCACTTCGGGGGCGGCACCTCGGCAAAATCTTCGCGCTCAATGTAAATTTCGCCCGAAAAAGCCACTTCACGGTGCCCGCTTTCGCTGTTTGTGGGGTTATTGGGAATTGGGAAAGTCTCCTCTTTCCCCTTGGGGTAATTCGTGATGGTAACACGGATGGGATCCAACACAGCCATGCGGCGCTGGGCGTCTTTGTTGAGCTCCTCGCGGATGCAATATTCCAAAAGGCGGATGTCCACGGTGCTGTAGGCCTTGGCCACACCGGCCCTGCGCACAAACTCCACAATGGACGAAGGCGTGTAGCCGCGGCGGCGCAAGGCGCACAGGGTGGGCATGCGCGGGTCGTCCCAGCCATCCACGGTGCCCGTTTCCACAAGCTCGCGCAAATAACGTTTGCTCATCACGGTGTTGGTGATGTTGAGCCGTGCAAACTCAAACTGATGCGGTTTTTTTTCAAACCCTATCCGATTCACCACCCAATTATACAAAGGGCGGTGGTTTTCAAACTCAATGGAACACAAAGAATGCGTAATGCCCTCAATGGCATCCTGAATGGGGTGCGCAAAATCGTACATGGGATACACACACCAAGCAGAGCCACTGCGGTGATGCTCGGCGTGCAAAATGCGATAGATAACGGGGTCTCGCATATTCATGTTCGAAGATGCCAAGTTGATTTTGGCACGCAAGGTGCGGCTGCCGCTCTCAAATTCGCCCGCACGCATGCGGCGAAACAGCAAAAGGTTTTCCTCTGCCGTTCGGTTTCGATAAGGGCTCTCGCGCCCCGCCTCCGTAAGTGTACCGCGGTATTCGCGCATCTCTTCCTGGCTCAAATCGTCCACATAGGCGTGCCCTTTTTGAATGAGCAGCTCGGCATATTCATAGCACTTTTCAAAATAGTCCGATCCATAAAAAATGCCACCGTTTGGCTCGGCGCCCAGCCAACGCAAATCTTCCTCGATGCTGCGCACATATTCGTCGTCTTCACGCAGGGGGTTTGTGTCGTCATAGCGCAAATTAAACGCCCCACCGTATTTCATGGCCGCCGAGTAGTTCACCCAAATGGCCTTGGCGCTGCCAATGTGCAAATAGCCGTTTGGCTCCGGCGGAAAACGCGTGTGAATCGGATGCGCAAAACCGCTTTCCAAATCGTTTTCAATGATATCGTAGATAAAATTGGAGCCAAGCTCCATGCTTTCCTTCCAATCGTGCATTTCTTCTCCCCCTAAAGCGCTGACAAATTATTTTGCATCTGTGTGAGACGCCCTGTCACGCGTTCTTCGCCCAAAATTTGCATCACTTCGCACAAGTCCGGGCTTTGTTCGCGCCCGGTAATGGCCAGGCGCAGCAGCATGGATACATCCCCCACATGGCCGCCGTACTGCTCCGGGTTCTTTTTGTAGTCCTTCATATTGGCGGCAAAACCCACGCTCTCGGCCAAATTTTTAAGGCGTGCAAACCAGGCCTCCGCATCCTCGCTTGGAGCATAGGCATAGCCATTTAAAATTTCGCGCGCTTTTTCGGGCGTGAGGTTTTGCGGCAAATTGGTGCACGCAACGAACAATGTGTCGTAGTAAAAGCTGAAATACTCTTTTGCCTCGCGCCACATGGTTATGTCTTTGCGGCGCTTTGGCCCCGTGCGCCCCACCGAAAGCATTTGCAGCGCATAGGCTTCGTCCTCCAAAAGCAGCTCGGCAAAGGCCGCATCGTAGCGCCGGCACCAGGCCAGCAGGCCGGAAAACACCGTCTCGGCCTCCATGCGGCTGATGACACCTTTGGACACATCGTTCAATTTTTGAAGGTCGAACAAGGCGCCGGAAACGGACATTTTTTTGGCCGAAAACGCAAAATCGTTGAGATCTGCCTCGGGGTTTGCAAGCCGCCACTCCTCAAAGTTCGAGTTGAGCAAAGTCATGAGATATTCTTTCACAGCCGGTGTGGGATAGCCCATCTCGCTGTAAAAACCAAGGGCAAGCTCGGGGTCTTTGCGTTTCGAGAGCTTGCGCTTTGCGTTGCCGTCTTGCTTCATGAGGTGGGCCGTGTGCAGGTATTTCGGCGCCTTCCAGCCCAAGGCGGCAAACAGCTGCACATGAATGGGCAGCGTAGCCAGCCACTCTTCGCCGCGCACCACCAAATTTGTGCGCATGAGGTGGTCGTCCACAACATGGGCAAAGTGATAGGTGGGAATGCCGTCTCTTTTAAGCAGCACCACGTCTTGGATGTTTTCCGGCAACTCCAAAACGCCGCGAATCACATCGCCCAGCTTGATGCGGTTTTCGGCATTGCCTTCACTGCGATAACGCACCACGTAACTTTCGCCGTTTTGAATGCGGCGCGCCACCTCGTCGTAGGGGCAATCTCGATAGCGGGCAAAGCGGCCGTAACAGCCAAAATCCAGTTTGTTTTCGGCCTGCTCTTCGCGCATATCCGCAAGCTCTTCCTCGCTTAAAAAACAAGGGTAGGCCTTGCCTTGCAAAACCAGCTCTTTTGCAAACACATGGTAAATATCTTTGCGCCTGCGCTGATAATAGGGGCCATATGCTCCCTTCTCCCCGCCTTCGCAGGCGCCTTCATCGAAAGGCAATTCATATTCTTCAAACACAGACAGAATGGTGCTTACGCCGCCTTCCACTTCTCGCTTTTGGTCTGTGTCTTCAATGCGCAAAAAAAACACGCCCCCGCTTTGGTGCGCCAAACGTTCGTCTGCAATGGCACCATATAGGTTGCCAAGATGCATAAAGCCCGTGGGGCTGGGTGCCATGCGCGTCACGCGTGCGCCTTCGCGCAGGCTTCGCGGTGCAAAACACTGCTCCAGTTCCTCGCACGATTGCGTCGTTTGGGGAAATAGCAGTTGTGCCAATTTTTCGGTATCCACAAATCGTCTCCTCTTGTATTGGGGGCTAAAACGGCCATTTTCGGCCTTTTTGCCCCCCATTTTCTACACTTTCTATTGATTCAATTGTACCAAATTCCCCCATGCAAAGTCAATGAAGGCTAACGGGAAGCGGTTTCTTTGGGCTTTTTGTTTGTAGTGCATATACAGAATACCCGCCCGTGTGTTGGCCAAAAGTGCGTCGGCCGGAACACGGGCGGGTACGATTCTATCTTTCGGGCGTGCATTTGGGCCGTGGCAACACGCGCTAGGGTGCGGTGTGTGCCACGTCTTGCTCGTCCTCGTCTTGCACAAACTTTTTGCGCGAGAGAAGCGTCACAATCATTTGCCCAATGAAAATAAGAAGCATCAAAACCGTCCACTCATCCACGATGGTCATTGGCAAGCTCATATCCTCTGTGAGGATGAACACGATGACTGCAAGCACGGCCACGGGAATGCTGAACAAGCGCGCCGGGCCTTTTCGTTTTAGGCGTGTGGCGGTTTCTGTTCTGTGTTCGTAGCGCTCTTCTCGTTCCTCTTCTTCCTCTTTCTTCTTGCGCAGGAAGTAGCCAACAAGCAGCGCGCCAGAGGCCAGTGCGGTGGCCACGGTAAGCAGCAGGTTCAAAAGCGCCCAGCTTTCGCCAAAGGCGGCAAGCGGAATTTCGTTGCCGGCAATTTCAATGCTTGTGTCTTCCAAGGCTGCGGCCAAGGGCACAAAGGCCTCCGGTATGTCAAAATTGAAGCCACCCGGCAAGGTGATGGCGAAATCGGCCACGGCCGGTGCCGGTGCCTCTGCCGGAATCGGCGGTAGGGTGTCTGCTCCCTCGCCTGCCGCCGCCGGGGTTTCCCCGGTAGGCACTTGCGGAGCCTCCTCGGTGGGCGTCTGCGGGGTTTCCTCAGTGGGCACTTCAGGGGTTTCCTCGGTGGGTGTTTGCGGAATTTCGTCCGGTGTGGTCGCTGGCGCTACAGGCAAAAGCGGCACAGGCGGTTCTTCGGCGTCCACCGGCAGTTCCGGCTCTCCCAAGTCGTTTCTGGTTTTTGTTTCGTCGTTTTCTTTGTAGCTAAGCGTGTGTTCTTCGTTTGTGGGATAGTTGCCACCCGCCATATCGGCATTGGCCGCTGTGATGTAGAACTTCACACGCAGAAGGTTTCGATCGATGGTGCCCATATTCACGGTGATTTGCTGGCGGGTTTCGCCTTCGTAATCAATGGTTTCCACCCAATATTCATGCACATCGGGCACGGCGCTTTGCGCTTGCGTCAGCGTGATGGCTTCCCCCTCGCCTCTTTGCAGGGTAACCGGGTGCTCTTCGTCTATCAACAGGCTAAATTCATCCGCAATCACATCGGTGATGACGGCATCCGTCATTTCAACAAGCAGCTCATCTTCTCCAAAAATGGTATCGGCAATGTCGCCAAGGCTGTCGATGTCGTTTTCCTGGGCCCAGCCGATGCTGCTGTGTGTGCCACCGGTTTGTGCAGAAAGTGCAATGAGGCTGTCGGCATTGCTTGCGGTGCCGATGCCGATGGTGTAAATGGTGGGGCTGAATTGCGCCAAAACGCTTTGTCCATTGGCCGCTTGTACATTGGGATGGGCGGTGTCTTTCGAGGCCGCAATGTTGACCGAATGGTGTTGCACGCCATCGTAGTCTTGGGTCCATGCACGGTATAGATGGGTCGGGTTTGAATAGCTAAGCAGTGCCTCCGGGTAGCCGTCTGAAACAAACAGCACCACAAGATTGCGGCCGGCATCCTCTCTGGACTCGGCAAAAACGCGCGCTTGTTCCAGGCCAAGGGTATAGTTGGTGCCGTCACCCGAGGGGTTTTCCACCGTGCCTTCGGCAGGCTGGCCATAGTCTTGAATGATGTTGCCCTCGGCATCTCGGAAATAATTGCAGCCACTTGGGGCTGTTTCCACAAAACGGCTGTCGAAATCGGCCCAATTGTTTTGGAAGTTAAAGCTGTTAATGGTGTTGCCCGCAAATTGCACCAGAGCCACGCGGTTGTTGGCACTGTTGCCGTCGCTCATCAAACCCTGTGCCAAGTTGTTGACAGCCTGCACCGCAGCCGACCAGTTTGAGATCCCATTGTTCACATAGCCACTGGGCATACTGGTGGATTTATCCATCACAATCACAATGTCGGTGTCGTAGGTTTGCGGCTCCATGGCAAAATCGAAGTGAATGCTGCCAAGGCCTTCTTCGTAATTTTCCCATGTGGCGTCTTTGTAGCCATATAGGCCGCCGGAACCATCCTCCAGTGTTTGCAAATGCTCGCTTTGGATGGGGGTGTACAGCACCGGTGCCGGCAAATTTCCGGTGGCGGCAAGCTCGCTTGCCGGATAGGCCAAGGCTTGGAATGTTTGGCCATTGGCCCGAATCGAGTGGCTGCTGCCGGTTTCAATTTCGCCATATTTGGCATATAGATGGAAGGTGACCACACCTTCCTCTTCCGTGCCGCTTTCCGGCGCAAAGGTATGGGCACTACCCGCCGGAATCACCGACAAGTCGCTCATATCCATGCTCGTGCTCCAGCCCAAAAAGTCGGAATAAGCAACGGCGGCAGACGGTGTTCCCGCAGCCGAAAGCGCTTCGGCGCCAACCGTTACCTCCACCACTTCCCCATCTTCGTTTTGCACCAGTTCGGGCTCGAGTGTGGCATATTCTGTGCTGATTGCGCTAATGTAAGCATTGGTGCTTTCGGCATTGTTGTATCGCAATAGTTTGTTGTTGAGCGTATGCAAAACAACCTCGTAGCTTGTTTCGTCTTCCTCGCCATCCAGCAAAGACTGCTGCTGCATTGAGAAAGTTTCGGCCTGCTCCGTGCTTTGTGCACTGTCATCGTCTTGTGCGTCGCTGTCGTCCTCGGTGCTGTCGTCCTCGGTGCTGTCGCCCTCGGTGCTGTCGTCTGTGGTGGTGCTTGAAGCGCTTCCACCGGCGCTTGTGAAGGCGTCTTGGGCGGCATCTGCTTCCTCTTGAGCCGCGATGGCGGCCTGCACGGCCGCATCCAAGGCCGCTTGGGCCAGTGGCAGGGCGGTTTGGGCATCGCTTTGTGTTTGCTGTGCTGTGGCCAAATTGGCATCTGCCTCTGCCAAAGCCGCCTCTGCCGCACTTGCGGCCGAAGCCAGCGCCTCATCCTCCGCCGCTGCCGCGGCGGCTGAAACGGCCGCTTCGGCCGCCGTGGCCGCTTCGGCTTGCAGGGTTTGCGCAATGGTCAGGCCGCTGTCTGCCGCGGCAACGGCTGTTTGCGCCGCCGTAAGTGCATCCTGTGCGGCCGCTTCCTCTTGCACGGCCAAGGCCAATTTTTCATTGGCGCGCTCGAGGGCCTCTTCCAATTGCGAAAGATTAGGCGCCTGTGTTTGGCTGTATGCGGCCATGGGCAAGCTTTGGTCACCGATATTCACCGGGGAAACCCCTTGGTTCAGCAGGGAAACCGCCACCACCGTCACCAAAAAGACGGACACCACTCCGGCAAAAATCTGTTTTTGTTTGCGCGAAAACCTCTTCACTTTTTGTGCTCCTTACTTCTCTATAAGAGTTCTATTTGAAAACATCTTGACAAACCCACTGTTTGCCAAAGCATTTTTCTTCATCTTTCGAGAGTATAGCACAAAAAGGTTACATCTGGGTTACATTTGCCCCAAAAGTCCAAAAAACTTTTTTAAAAAAACAGAGCAAAACACTTGCAATTTTAAAATGTTTTGTGTTATATTTGTTTCTGCCAGGCACAATTGTATATGAGAGGTGTACAGGTCATGGAGGAAAAGCACTATCTATTGGTAGAGTCTTCGGTGGTGCCACAGGTTTTTTTGCGTGTTCTCCATGCAAAAGAGCTTCTGGCCAGCGGCGAGGCCAAAAATGTGTCCAAAGCCGTGCAAATGGCCGACATCAGCCGCAGTGCTTTTTACAAGTATAAAGACGCGGTGTTCCAAGCGTCTTACAAAAGCGAGGTCATCACCCTTCGCGCCAAATTGCGAGATGAAACCGGCGCGTTGCAAGCCCTGCTTTCGGCGGTTTCACAGGTGGGTGCCGGCGTGGTGACCATCAACCAAAGCTCGCCCGAGAACGGCGCGGCCGATGTGGCGGTTAGCGTGCGCACACAGGGCATGCAGTGCACCCTGCCGCAACTGATAAAAAACTTGGAACAACAACACGCCGTGGTAAGCATTTGGCAGCAAAAATAAGGGTGTAAAAAAAATTGTGCGGCCAAGCGCCGCTAGAAAAACAGGAGGAGGAGCGAATGGCAAAACTTGCAATATTGGGTTGTGGCATTGTGGGCAGCGGTGTGCGTGAAATTTTGCAGCGCAACGCGGCCGGCATTGAGCGGCGTCTTGGCGAAAAACTGGAGCTTGCCTATATTTGCGACATTCGAGAGCCGGAGCCGTTTGGCGACGAAGCAAAGTTTGTAAGCGATATAGAACCCATTTTAAAAGACGACAGTGTGCGCGTGGTGGTGGAGACCATTGGCGGGCTGAAGCCGGCCTATGACTATGTGTGCAGGGCGCTTTCCGGCGGCCGCCATGTGGTGACAAGCAACAAAGAGATGGTGGCGCGATACGGCGCCGAGCTTTTGCAAATGGCCAAGGACAACGGGGTATGCTTTTTGTTCGAGGCCAGCGTGGGGGGTGGCACGCCCATCATCACACCCATTCACCAATGCCTTGCGGCAAACCGCATTCACGCGGTGGCGGGCATCATCAACGGCACCACCAACTTTATGCTTTCGCGCATGCAAACGGCCGGCATGGATTTTGCCGCCGCTTTGAAAGAGGCACAGGCGCTTGGCTATGCCGAAACGAAAGACCCCTCGGACGACGTGGACGGCATCGATGCCTGCCGAAAAATTTCCATTTTGGCCTCCCTTGCCTTTGGCAGCCACGTATATCCGGAAAATGTGCATGCGCGCGGCATTCGCGGCATCACCCCACACGATATGAAGATGGCCGAGAAACTCAGCTGTGCCATCAAGCTGATAGGCTGGTGCGAGCAGGACGAGGCCGGCGTGCTTTCGGTGGGTGTAGAGCCGATGATGGTGCGCGTTACAGACCAGCTCTCCGGCGTGAGCGACGTTTTCAACGCCGTGAAGGTGGAAGGCGATATGCTGGGCGATGTGTTGTTTTACGGCAAAGGTGCGGGTAAACTGCCCACGGGCAGTGCCGTGGTAGCCGATGTGATTGATGCCATGAAAGAGGGCGTTCGCATTCACGGAAGCCTGTTTTGGAAGCCCTCAAAAACCATGACCGGTTATCACAGCGACGGCAAAGAGTGCTCGTGGTATTTGCGCGCAGAGAGCATCCGCGACATTGAGCAGTTGCCCGGGGCGGTCTCTGTGGCCGAGAATGCCTGCGTGGTGCCCAATCTCACACCCGAGGAAGCAAGGGGCTTTTTGGCCGCCCATGCAGATGAAGCCTGCGAAGCCATTCGCATTTGGCCAAACGAAACATAAACAAAGAAAACAAAAAATAAGAACACGAGAGGAATGAACACAATGCCTTTGATTGTACAAAAATTTGGCGGCACATCCGTGCGAGACACAGAACGCCTTTTCAACGTGGCACGCATTGTAGCAGACACCTACAAGGCCGGAAACGATGTGGCCGTGGTGGTGTCGGCCCAGGGAGACTTCACAGACATACTGGTGGATAAAGCCGGCCAAATTTCCAAAAGACCCAGCACACGTGAAATGGATGTTTTGCTCTCTTCGGGCGAACAAATCAGCATTGCGCTTTTGGCCATGACGCTGGAAGAGCTTGGTTGCCCCGCCGTTAGCCTAACGGGTTGGCAGGCCGGTTTTGAAACGAACCGAGCCTACAGCAAGGCACGCATCAAACATTTGAACACCGAGCGCATCGAAAGCGAAATTGCCAAAAAACGCATTGTGGTGGTGGCCGGTTTCCAGGGCATCAACATCAATGATGACATCACCACTTTGGGGCGTGGCGGGTCCGACACCAGCGCTGTGGCCATTGCCGCTGCCATGCGTGCCGACAAATGCCAAATTTTCACCGATGTAGACGGTGTTTACACAGCAGACCCACGCCTTGTGCCAAACGCACGCAAGTTGGACATCATTTCGTTCGATGAAATGCTGGAGCTTGCCAGCCTTGGTGCAAAAGTACTCAACAACCGCAGCGTAGAGCTGGCAAAAAAATACGGAGTGACACTGGAAGTTCTGAGCAGCTTGGACCCGAAGCCCGGAACGATAGTTAAGGAGGTTTTAAACATGAATGAAGGAATGCTGATTAAAGGAACAGCCAAAGACACCGAGGTAGCCGCCGTTACCCTAACCGATGTGCAGGACGTGCCGGGCATCAACTTTAAAATTTTCTCGCTGATAAGCCAACACAAAATCAATGTGGATATCATTTTGCAAGCCTCCGGCCGCGGCGGCAACATGGATGTTATTTTCACGGTTCCCAAAAGCGATGCCGATACCGTGAAAGAGCTGTTGGAGGACAACTTGGCCCTGTTCCAAGCAGGCGGTGTCACCATTGACACAAGCCTTGCCAAGGTGAGCATTGTGGGCGCGGGCATGCAAAGCCATTTTGGTGTGGCCGCACGTATGTTTGAAGCTTTGGCCGATAGCAACATCAACATCCGCATGGTATCCACAAGCGAAATCAAAATTTCGGTGCTCATTGCAAAAGAGGACGCCGACCGCGCTGTGCAGGCCATCCACGGGGCTTTCGACGAGTTGAGCTAAGGCTTTTGTAAAGTGCTCTTGCAGCTTGCCTTTGCCCCTGCCCCGTGCTATAATGTATGAATGTGCTAGAGAATGGCAAGCCAGAAGAACATCATGGGAGAGTGCCGAGTGGACAGACAACCCAATTTGAACACAGAAGAAGCAGAATATCGCAAGCGGCAAGCCTTGCGCAACCAAAAACGAAAAAAACGCCGCAGGCAACAGCTTTTGGTGCTGGGTGCCTGTGCACTTGGTGTTGTGTTGATTGTGGCCATGGTGGTGATGATGTTTCAAGCCATCCTTTCGCCCGAGCCGAGGGTGGTCGAAGAGGCAAGTTCTTCGCTCTCGCCCTCGCAGGCCGTAGCACAAGCGGCGCCCAGTGCCGTGGACCCAAGTGCGTGGAACCTGCTGCTCATCAACCAAAACAACCCCATGCCCGCCGGTTTTGCCCCCGAGCTTGCCACCTATGATCAAGACGGGGTTACCCACTACATCGACGCACGCGTTTTGCCGGATTTGCAGCGCATGATTGCCGATTGCAACGCCGTGCAAGGCAACACCTTGCGCGTTTTGTGGACGGCGCCGGGTGAAGAAAGGCAAAACGAGCGCTATCAAAGTGTGGTGGATGCCTATGTGGCGCAGGGCCAAAGCGCCGCCGAAGCCGATGCTTTGGCCAGGCGTTCCGAGCCACCCTATGGTTATTCGGACCGTCAAACCTGCCTTTCGGTGGACTTTGGCACGGCCGAGGTAACCGAAACCGTGCAGGCGTTCGAGCAAACGCCCGAATACGCTTGGCTTCTTGCCAACGCGGCCGATTATGGCTTTATCCTGCGCTTTCCGGAAAACAAGGCCGAAATTACGGGCATCGATTTTCAGCCCTACCACTTCCGCTATGTGGGCGCTTCCGATGCCGCGGCCATCACAAACAGCGGCATCTGCCTTGAGGAATATGTGGCTGCGCAGCCCACGGCGCAACCGGCGGCTTTGCCCGTCTCGTCAGCCTCTACAAGCGCGTCGGCGCTTGCCTAATCCATGTTTTGGGTACAGCTCTGAAATGAATAGCGAGCAATTTGCGCCGCCAAACGGTGGCACAGTATGCAAAAAACAACAGGTCGTCGAGAAAGGCGGCTTGTTTGTCTATTTGGATTTAAAATTTACCGGCTTTAGAAAGGAAGCGCCTATGCTTCGGAAAGAAATAGGAACCGGGGCCTACATCACCTCGGTACCGGGCGAAAAATTCAAACGCAATTTGCTGGTGGTGCACCTTGTTGTGCCCGGCGCGCGCGAAAAAGCGAATGAATTGGCTCTTTTGCCCCATGTGCTGGAGAGGCGCTGCGCCGCCATAGCCGACCCCATGGTGCTTTCGCGCAAACTGTTCGATTTGTATGGGGCCGAGCTCAGCGCCGAAAGCTACATGGCCGGGCAAAACCGCGTGCTCAGCCTTGCGGTGTCGGGGCTAAAAAATGAGTTTGCGCTGGCCGGGGAAGATTTGGAAAGCAGCTACATCGAACTGTGCTGCCAAATGTTGTTCGAACCGTTTTTGGAAAACGGCGTTTTTGCCGGCGAAGATGTGGACATCGAGCGCGCCAAGCAAGTGGACTATCTAAAGAGCGAGCTCAACGACAAGCGCAGCTATTGCTTGCGTCAGGCCGGGCGCGCTCTTTACGGCGGCACACCCTTGGGCATTGAATCGGCCGGCTATTTGGGCGAAATGGAAAAGGTGACGCCCGAAAGCCTGTACGAGGCTTATACGGAGCTGCTTAAAACAGCCCGGATAGAAGTGACCTGCTGTGGCATTGCCGCAGAAAAAGCCGAAAACACGCTCTTAAAACATCTGGAAGCCACCGTGCGCACACCGCTGGCACCCGCCATGCGCACGGTGGTGCAAACCCCGGCAACCTTTGAAACAAAAAGCGAAGCCATGGACACGGCGCAAGGAAAGCTGTGCATCATTTCCACAAACGGAAAAAAAGCAGACGCACGGGCAGACGCCGTTATGCGCTTGGCAGGCGCCCTGCTTGGCGGCATTCCCACAAGCCGTTTGTTCATGAATGTGCGCGAGAAACAAAGCCTTTGTTACTATTGTGCGTGTTCCTATATGCCGCTTCGCGGCACCTTAACCATGGACAGTGGCATCGACCACAAGGATGCCCTGCGTGCGGCAGAGGCCATGTTGCACGAGCTTGCTCAAATGCAAAAGGAACCCGTAACACAGGCCGAGCTTGCCGCCGCAAAGCTGGCCATTAAAAATTCATTCCTAGCAGCAAAAGACAGCCCGGACGCTTTGGCCGCTTGGGTGTTCAACGAGCAACTGCGCGAAAGCAATCTTGAACTGGACGAAGCAATGGCGCTCATCGAATCTGTGAGTGCGAAAGAAGTGCAAGAAGCTCTTGCCGCTTTTCAGCCGTCATTGCAATATGTGCTTACGAGCTGAGGAGGGTTTTCCATGTCAAATTTTTTACCAAAAGCGGCTGTACAGGCGCTTCGTTTTGAAGAGGAAGTTCTGCCAAACGGTTTTGTTGTGCGGCTTTTGCCCATGCCCGGTTATGGCGCCGTGCACGCCATTTATGCCACACATTTCGGCTCGATAGACCGCGTGTACGAAAGTGGTGAAACGCGCGTGTGTGTGCCGGCCGGCACGGCTCATTTTTTAGAACACAAAATGTTTGAAAATGAAGACGGCGTGGATGCCTTCGAGCTTTTTGCCAAAACGGGTGCCTCGGCCAATGCCTACACCGGTTTTGAGCAAACGAGTTATATTTTTACCGCAACCAATTACATCGACGAAAACCTGGACATTTTGCTCTCGTTTGTCAGCCAGCCGCATTTCACAAAAGAAACGGTGGCAAAAGAGCAGGGCATCATTGGCCAAGAGATCAAAATGTACGACGACCACGCCGAGTTGCGCTGCATTTTTTCCCTTTTGGAGTGCCTTTATAAAGAGCATCCCGTGCGCGACGACATTGTGGGCACGGTGGAAAGCATTGCCGACATCACGCCCGAAGTGCTGTATGACTGTGTAAAGGCGTTTTACGAGCCCGGCAACATGGCGCTTTGCGTGGCGGGCGATTTGAGCATGGACAGAGTGATGGCCGCCGTAAAACGCGCAGGCATCGACAAACGAGAAAGCAGCCCCGTGCGGCGTGTTTTCCCGGTAGAGAGCATGGAGGTGCCCAAAAAAGAGCACAGTTTCACCATGCCTGTGGCCATGCCATTTTTTGCGCTGGGCTTCAAAGAGAACCCCCCGCCCGAAAAAAACAACACGAGGCTCGAAGTGATTTGTGACCTCATTACCGAACTGCTTTGCGGCGAGAGTAGTGCTTTGTATCGTCGGCTTTACGACAACGGCCTCATCCAGCCCGGTTTTGGTGGCGAGTTTGGCCTTTTTGAAAACTGCCTGCATTTTATGTTCACGGGCGAGAGCGAAAACCCGAAAGAAGTGCGCAGGCAAATTTTGGCAGAAATTGAGCTGATGCGCAAAAACGGCGTGGACAAAGAGCAATTTGAAACCTGTCGGCGCATGATGTATGGCGAGGCCATTGCCGATTTGGAAAGCGTAGAGCGCGTGGCCGCCATGTTGATGTCCGGCTATTTTCACAAACGTGCCCCGGCCGATGCCTTGGCACAGTTGGCATCTCTTTCGGCAGAGGACCTCAACGCGGCGCTGCAAGAACTTCTGCAAGAGGAGCGCAGTGCCTTTGTGGTGGTGAACCCCGAAAAATAAGAGGATATTCGAGGAAAATTCATGACGAATCTTGTGCAGTTTCCGGGCCTGGGCCTGGAATTTGAAATTTCACGTGTCGCCTTTAGCCTGTTTGGGCTGAATGTGTATTGGTATGGCCTACTCATTGGCCTTGGGGTGATTCTCGCCATTTTGTTTGTAACCAAACAGGCCCCCGCTTTCGGTGTGGACCCCGATAAGATGATTGACGTGATTTTACTGGGCCTTGTATGCGGCATCGTGGGCGCACGCCTTTACTATGTGCTGTTTGTAAGCAACATCGAGTATCACAGTTTGTGGGACGTCATCAACCTGCGCGACGGCGGCCTTGGTATTTACGGGGGAATTATTTTGGGTTTCCTCGGAGCTTTTATTGGTTGCAAGTGGCGAAAGGTGCCCATTCTACCCTTGTTTGACCTTGTTGCCATGGGCTTTTTGATAGGCCAGTGCATCGGGCGCTGGGGAAATTTTTTCAACCAAGAGGCCTTTGGCACAAACACAAGCCTGCCATGGGGCATGATTAGCCCCGCCACCACGGCCTACCTTGCCAGCCAGCAAGATTTTTTGATGCAGCAGGGCATAGCGGCAGACCCGTTTTTGCCCGTGCACCCCACTTTTTTGTATGAGAGCCTGTGGTGTGCGCTTGGCTTTTTGCTGTTGTTCTTATACCGCAAACACCGCCGTTTCAATGGCGAAATCGCCCTGTTTTATGCCATTTGGTATGGCACAGGACGCTTTTTCATCGAGGGCTTGCGCACCGACTCGCTTCTTTTCATGGGTTTGCGTGTCAGCCAAATTGTGGCCGCCGTTTCGGTGCTTGCGGCGCTGGGAATTTGGGTAGCCGTGCGGCTGCGTGTGGGCAAAACACCCCTGCATATTCCCGAAATATCGCCACGTAGCATGACGGTACGCGTGAAAACAGACACCGGCGTAGAGCGTGTAGAAATTACATGGCCGGCAAACGAAGCCATGCCCGATAAGGAAGCACGTCTTGCCATGGCAAAGGCCATTTTGCAAAAAGAGCAAGAAGAGGCAGCACAGGCGGAAAGCCGAAGCGAAGCCGAAGCAAAGGACTGTGGCGAGCAAGGAGAAACCGAGCCGGCCAACGAACCGGGCAAAGCAGAGGAAGAGACCGATGTACAAGACAAGGAGCAAGAGGGATAAACGCAAATGGAAACGCTTGGGCTGATTCTGGAGCGCACAGTAGAAGACCCGCAAGGGGCAGGTTTCTCCTCCGATGGAACCTTGAACCTGTTGTTTGTTGTGGCCTTCGCCCTGCTCATTTCCTACCTTGCCATGGTGATAGCGCGCCGTGGCGGCAAGCGCAAATAATTTTTAGCACACACGATGCTTGACAGAGCACGACAAAGCCTTTATACTGGATGCAAGACATAAAAACAGGGGTGCCACCTATGGCTGAGATTCTTTTTCGCCGAAAAAGAGAACCCTAAAACCTGATCCGGGTAATGCCGGCGTAGGGAGTTTTGGAAATACCATGCTCTTTTTCGCCTGCGGTTTTTATGCCGCAGGTTTTGTTTTTGTGTCTACAAAAAACGGAGGTGTTGATAATGAAATCGCCACAAAACATGTCTAAAACGGCCATCTTGGTAGAGGCGGCCCTGATGATTGCACTGGCCTTTGTGCTTTCGATGATTCCGCTGTTCACCATGCCCATGGGTGGCACAATTACCTGCTTTTCCACCCTGCCCCTTCTGATGCTAAGCTTTCGCCACGGCGGAAAATGGGGCGTGGCCACCGCACTGGGCTACAGCTTTTTGCAGGCCATGATGGGGCTTGACAGCATCATGATTGTGCCCACCATCTGGGGCATGGCGCTGTGCACCCTGCTCGACTATGTGTTGCCCTATGCGTTCCTCGGGCTTGCAGGGCCCTTGGCACGCCGTTTTTCCTCTTTTGCAGTGGGCACGGTGGTGGCCGTTTTGGCAACCGGCCTTGTGCGCCTTGGTTCCAGCTTTTTATCCGGTATCATTTTGTGGGGTGCCTATGCGCCCGAGGGAACACCGGTTTGGCTGTATTCCCTTATTTACAACGCCAGTTGGAGCCTGCCGGATGTGGGCATTGTCCTTTTGGCACTTTTGGCTCTCAGCCGCGTGAAAGCACTCCACCTTGTGCCGGAAAAACAAGCGGCACAATAGCGGCTGCAAGCAAGAAAATCGGCAATCTTTTTTAACAAAGCACCCCCCGGCATATCTCGCCGAGGGGTGCTTTGTTCTTTCACTTAAGTGCAGCTTTCGTCGTCAAAGCCTACTTGTGGTCTTTCACCAAATTCAGGGTGTCTCTTGCAATCATCAGCTCTTCATTGGTGGGAATCACCAAAACACGCACGCGCGAGTAATCGGTGGAGATGTCGAGCTGGGCGTTTTCATTTTTTGCGTCGTCGTAGTGCAGGCCCAGGAACTCAAGGCCGCGGCAAGTGTATTTGCGCACACGGCGGCTGTTTTCGCCAATGCCACCCGTGAACACCACGCAGTCGAGGCCGTTCATGGCCGCCGCATAAGCACCAATGTGTTTTTTGATTTCGTAAAACAGCATCGAGTGCACAAGGGCCGCACGCACATGGCCGTTCATGGCCGCCACTTCGATGTCGCGGTTATCGCTGGAAAGCCCCGACACACCCAAAAGGCCGGATTTTTTGTTGAGCACATCGTTGATTTCAGTGGCATTCATGCCGGTTTTTTCCTGCAAAAAGGTCACAACGCTCGGGTCGATGTCGCCGCTGCGCGTGCCCATCAAAATGCCGGCCAGCGGCGTAAGGCCCATGCTTGTGTCAATGCTTTTGCCCCTGTCCACAGCGGCAATGGAAGAACCGTTGCCCAAATGGCAAGTTACAATTTTCAAGTTTTCAATCGGAACACCGAGATAGTGTGCTGCTTGGTCGCTGACATAGCGGTGGCTTGTGCCGTGGAACCCGTAGCGACGCACGCCATAGTCCTCGTAATACTCGTAGGGAACCGGATACATATAGGCCGTGGGGGGCATGGTTTGGTGGAACGCTGTGTCAAACACGGCCACTTGGGGCACATGCGCGCCAAACACTTCCTGCGCACTGCGCATTCCCAGCACCTGCGGGGGATTGTGCAAGGGGGCCAACGAATTGCAACTTTCAATGCCGGCAATGGTTTCCTCGCTGATGATGGCACTGGCTGTAAATCTTTCACCACCGTGCACAATACGATGCCCAATTGCATTGATTTCGGAACGGGAGGAAATCACGGCATCATCGCCTTCGCTCATCAGCTCCAGCATTTTGGAAAACGCCTCGGCATGGCTTGGCATCTCCTGCTTAATTTTCCACGTTTCCCCTTTGGCTGTATGGTTCACGGTGCCACCTTCGATACCGATTCGCTCGCACAGACCCTTACACATTACAGACTCATCTTCCATATTGATAAGCTGATACTTTAAGGAAGAACTACCTGCATTGATAACCAAAATTTTCATCTTTTTTACTCTCCTCTTTTGCCTTTGCTCTTTCATTTGCCAAACCAAAAAGAGCCTTTGGCAAACACACTGAAAATATTATATAATGAGATTGTAACTTTTTCAAGTAAAGGAGACAAAAAGTGGAAGATTTTTCCGGCGGCCGGGTGGTTGGCATCGTGTGCGAGTATAACCCCTTTCATCTTGGCCATGCCCACATGATAGAACGCCTGCGCCAAAACGGGGCAGGCTGCGTGGTATGTGTGATGAGTGGGCCGTTTGTGCAAAGAGGGGAAGCAGCCCTCTTTTCCACGTCTTTGCGTGCACACGCGGCCGTATTGGGCGGCGCCGACCTTGTGTTTCGCCTGCCTTTTGCCTGGTCTACGGCCTCGGCCGAGGGCTTTGCCCGTGGCGCTGTGGGCCTTTTGGCGGCTCTTGGCTGCGTGGAAGAGCTGGCTTTCGGCGCCGAGACCGCAAACACCGAAACCCTGCAGAAAGTGGCCACACTTTTGGAAAGTGAAGCTTTTCAAATTGCCCTGCAAAAAGAACTTGGCAAGGGAGAAAGCTTTGCTGCCACGCGCGCAAACGTGGCCGAAACCTTTTTGCCGGGTGCAAAAGAACTGCTCGGGAGCCCGAACAACATTTTGGCCGTGGAGTATTGCAAGGCTCTTCAGCACAAATTTTTAGCACTTGGCTTACCCGAGGGCACCCGGCCCCTTGTGCCGAATGCTTTGCCGCGCAAAGGCGCAGCGCACGACGGCGCACCCGCACAAGGCATCGCCTCGGCCAGCTTTTTGCGCAAGCAGGTTTTTCAAACCGAACCCACGGTGATTTCGCCCTACGTGCCCACGGCCTGTAATGCCCTGTATCAATCCGCCTTCCAAGACGGGCTGTACTTGAATCCACTGCGCTTTGAGATGCTTATGCTCTCTCGCCTGCGCGGGCTTTCTGCCACACAAATTGCCAAATGCCCCGGTGCCGGGGAGGGGCTGGAAACCCGCCTTTCAAAAGCGGCCGTTTCCTGTGTCGGCCTGCAAGAACTCTATGCCAAAGCCAAAAGCAAACGCTTTGCCCATGCCCGTGTGCGCCGCCTTGCCCTTGCGGCTGCACTTGAATTGCACAACCCCTTGCAAGAAACCGCGCCGTTCTTGCATTTGCTCGCAGCCACGCCGGCCGGCCTCGCCATGTTGGGCAGGTGTAAAAAAAATACACGCCTACCACTGAGCACCTCCCTTGCCAAACTTGCCAAAATAGGCCCCGAAGCCAAGGCCACAGCGGAAAAAGAGGCCCTGGCCGAAGATTTACACGCACTTTGTTTTCATACCCCCCTTGCGGGCGGCCGTGCCTACACAACCCCCTTGAAAATCATTTGATGATTCCGACTTGGTTCAGGCCAATGCGAACAATAAAACAGAAAAAACAAAACATGGAGGATTTTATGCAAAACCTTATGCAAGACTACGCAAATTTCATGGTAAAGACAGCTGTCAATATACAAAAGGGACAAACCCTGCTTATCAACAGCCCCATACAGGCGGCTGAGTTTGCCCGCCTGTGTGCGGCAGCGGCCTATGAGGCCGGTGCCCGCGATGTGTGTGTGCATTATAACGATGAAATACTGAGCCGTTTGCGGATGCAAGAGGCCGAAACAGAGGTTTTAGAAGACGTTAAATCGTGGAAATTGCGCAGTTATCTCGACTATGCCGAAAGCGAGGGCGGGGCCTGTGTTTTGAGCCTTTACGCCCAAAACCCCAAGCTGTACGAGGGGCTTGACACAGACAAAGTGGACAGGGCAACCCTTGCTATGGAAAAAGCCCTCAAGCCCTGGCGCGAACTTGTGATGTCCTCTCGCATTCAATGGAGTGTCGCCAGCGTGCCCACTGCGTCTTGGGCCAAATGTGTGTTTCCGCAAAAAAACGAAGCCGAAGCACAAGAGGCCCTTTGGCAGGCCATTTACAAGGTTTGTCGCCTGGATAGCCCCGAGGACGTGCACGCGGCCTGGGCAAAACATGCACAACTGGCACAAGCGCGCATCGAACACCTGCACAGCCTTTGCCTGGACTCTCTTCATTTCCAAAACAGCCACGGAACCGACTTGCATGTGGGCCTTTGCGAAGGTCATCTATTTTGCGGCATTCGTGAAGA
>CAYJNQ010000024.1:0-25781 GCA_964371725.1 uncultured Oscillospiraceae bacterium | reverse complement strand
TGCCGCGGCATTTTGCAGTCTGACGACGCAATTGGGGCTTTATTGACGGCCTGAGACACCGAGTAAAGCTCGGTCTTTTTGTGTGTGCGTTTTTTCCATACCCCTCAGCCTGTTTGCCGTCTAACAACGCAGCGGGCACTTTGTGCCCAACCAAAAAGCCGCCGTGCCATGCACGGCGGCTTCAGACTGTTAAAAAAGTGCAGGGTGGAAAGAAAGCGCCAAGTGCTAGGAAACAAAAAATGCCGCAAAGGCGCATATATGCGATATGTAACTGCCGCGGCATTTTGCAGTTTGACGACGCAATTGGTGCTTTCTTGACGGCCTGAGCCGCCGTGCCATGCACGACGGCTTCAGACTGTTAAAAAAGTGCAGGGTGGCCAAAAAAGCACCCGACACTGAAAACCCAGCTCGCCCATGCGCCGCCTTCGGCGGCCTGCGTGTTGGATGTGCTCTACTCCACACTCGGTTCCACGTCGCTCATATTCAAAACCCACACCTTGTGTTCGCCCTGCAACGGCCAGCGCAGGGCGTTTTCGTGTGTATCCACAATCACGTCCAGACGGTTGCCCAAAATGGCACTTCCGCTGTCCTCCACGCGGCGCAAACCCACGTCCTCGATGTAAATCCATGTGCCGGGTGCAAGCACGTCCCAGTCGCTTGCCACGGTGATGCCCGGTGTTGGTTTTGTGCCCGAAGCCGTGATCCCATTTCCGCCACAGATGTGCGGGTATTCCTCGGCACAGTAGGAGGTCGCGTAAAATTCGCCCATATAAACGAGCTCAAAACTGTCTAACAGGCTGAAAGTGGCGTTGTTCAAATCCTCATTTTCCAAGGATAAATCCACATTTTCCTCTGTCGCCTGCAAAAGTTCGCGCTCCAGCTCTTGCACCTCTGTCGACAACGCCTCTTCGCGCATCAAGGCATCTTGCTGTAAGTCCAGCATCTCGTCGTTTTCCAAGGCCGATGTTTGAAAAGAACGCGAAAGCCCAAAAAGCAGCACGATGAGCAAAAGTGTGATGCCAAAACACAAAAATATCAATTTTGTCGCATATTCTTTAGAAAGCCAATGCAAATTCATGAAAACAAAGCAACCTTTCCCACTCAAAATGGTGCCAGAAGATGCTTTCAGTATAGCACAGGAGCCTTGATTCGGTAAAGCTGTTTTTGGGCAAAAATGGTTTTTTAAACGCCAAGGGAATCGTCGAAATAGCCGCTCCAATAGGGGGTGTCTTGCCGCAATTTTCCGTTTTCGCGATACAGGCGTGGCACGCGCTTGCCTATTTGGCACAACACTTCGTAAGAAATGGTGCCCAGCGTCTTGGCCAAATCCTCTGCCGAAAGACAAAGCGCACCGCTTTCGCCAAGCAGTGTGGCCACATCGCCCACGGCGGCGTTTTCAATGGCGGTGATATCCACCATGCACATGTCCATGCAAACATTCCCCACCAAAGGGGCTTTCTGCCCCCGAACCAAAACCGCGCCTCCATTTTTGGAAAAGGCACGCAAGTAGCCGTCGGCATATCCCACGGGCAAGGTGGCAATGCGCATATCCTGCGGCGCGCGAAAGCCACGATCGTAGCCAATGCTGGCCCCTTTTTTCACCGCTTTGCACTGCACAATGCTGCTGTGCCAGCTTAAAATGGGGTGCAGTTTGTGCCCAAGCTCCTCCTCGCGGCTTTGGTAGCCATACAAGGAAAGGCCGTTTCGCACAACATCTTCATACAGGCAGTCAAAGCCCATTGTGGCCGCGCTGTTGGCACAGTGGCGCAGCGGAATATGGATGCCACTTTCACGAAGCTTCTCGGTAACACGGCAAAAACAGCGGTATTGCTCGCGCGTGAAGGCGTCCTCACCGGGCAAATCCGACGAGGATAGCTGTGTGAAAACCCCTTGCACAACCAGCGGCTTGCACAAAAGAATTTCCCGCATGTCCGCCTCGGCTTCCTCTTCGCTCAGCCCAAGGCGCGACATGCCGGTATCGAGCTTCACATGGATGTGCAGCGCCCTTTCACCTGCGGCCTTGGCATAGGCCCTTGCCGTTTGCACGCTTGGCACACACACCGAAACATCGGCCTTTTGCAAGGCGGGAATGCCGGCCGGCGGCACAAGCCCCATCAGCAAGATAAGCCCCTGTATCCCGGCCTTGCGCAAAAGCAAGGCCTCCTCCATTGTCACCACGGCAAAACGGTTCACCCCGCGCTTTGCTTGCAGGGTTTTGGCAACCTGCACAGCCCCATGCCCATAGGCATCCGCCTTCACCACGGGCATGATGTCGTGCCCTTCGGCGGCCGTTTTCATCTCGTCATAATTCAAAAGCAAACGGTCCAGGTCAACCTCGGCCCAAACACGGTAAAACTCGTTGGTGTTTTCCATCTTGCGTGCCTCCCCATGCCCCTGTACAGAAACCGCCCGGCAAACTTCTGTATCTCATTCTGTAATAAAAATATTCAATTTAACATTATACCCCTACCGAAATCGAATGTCCAGTGTTATAGCGATAAAAAATAGATAAATTGGGTATTGTTTGCGCACGCGACTTGTGTTACAATAGGTAAAGATAAACAAAAGTAGTCGTATTATTCGTCGATATGGGCATGTTTTAACCAAATCTTGTGGAAGGAGGAGGGAATATGTTCGGGAACGGAGTGTCTTCCGGCATCGGAATTGCACAAGTTTTAATTTGGCAGCCAGCAATCGCGCAGGACTATGTGCCGCGCAAAAGCAGCAAACCCAAAGAAGAGTTAGAACGCTTCAACCACGCCTTACATCGCCTCCTCGGGCGCCATAAGGGCTTTCGTGCCAAAACAGCACGGCACATCGGCGATCAAGAGGCGGCCATTTTCGAGGCCTATTCCATGATGCTTTCAGACGAGGAGGCCGTGCTGCGCCCCATCAAAGAAAGCATTTCTTTGCGCAGTTTATCGGCCGAATATGCCGTGAGCTTGCAGTTTGGAAAACTGGCCGGTTGTTTTTTGGAGATGGACAACGAATATATGCGCCAACGTGCAGAGGATGTTTTCAACCTGCGCGATGCTTTGCTGCGCGAAATGACGGGCGTTCCCATTGAGAAATCTTCGCATTTAGACAGGCCCACCGTGGTGGTGGCCAGCTCGCTTTCCCCACTGGATATGATAACGCTTGACATCAGCCGCTTGCAGGGCATTGTGTGTGAAATGGGCGGATATTCCAGCCACACGGCCATTTTGGCGCGCAGCCAAGGCATTCCGACCGTGTTCGAGGCCAAGAGTATTTTGGAACATGCCAAAACGGGCGACGTGATCGCCCTAGACGGCGGCACCGGGGAAATTTGGCTGAACCCAACACAAACCGAAATTGAAATGCTCAATGTGCGTGCCGACAAACTCTTTGAAAAAAGAGAGGCCGTGAAGGCATTCCGTGGGCGCCCCACCGTTACGCGAGACGGCCGCCGCATCGAGCTTACGGCCAACATTGCGCGCATTGAAGAGGTGGAAACGGCACGCTTGGCCGATGCGGAAGCACTGGGCCTTTTGCGCACAGAGCTTTTGTATATGGAGCATCCACCCCTTCCTTCGGAGGAAGAGCAGGTATCGGCCTATCGCTCTGTTTTAGAAAAAATGAGCGGAAAATCTGTGGTGGTGCGCACCTATGACGACGGCGCGAGTTCACGCTCGCTTTCGGCACTGCGCCCGCGGGAAGAGGAAAACCCGGCACTGGGCTATCGCGGCATTCGCATGAGCCTTGGCCGCCCCAGTTTTTTTCGCACACAAATTCGCGCCTTGCTTCGCGCTTCGGCCTACGGCAGTGTAAAGCTCGTGTTTCCAATGGTGTCTTCCATCGAGGAGTTGAAAGAGGCCAAAGTGGCCGTGGAAATGGTGAAACGCGAATTGATTCGCGAAGACATTCCATTCGATGAAGCCCTTCAAGTGGGGCTGATGATGGCCGTGCCGTCTGCGGTGATTCTAAGTGAATCCCTTGCCGCCGAAGTGGATTTTTTCAGCATCGGCGTGCACGATTTGATACAGTTCACCCTGGCGATAGACCGCGGAAACCAAGAATTAAACCACCTGCGCCACATTTTTCACCCGGCGGTTTTGCGCCAGATTAAGTGGATTGTCGACGCCGCACACCACCACAACATCCCCTGCAACATCTGTGGCGAGCCAAAAGGTTTTGAAATGGCGCTCCCCTTGCTTTTGGGGCTTGGGCTGGACGGTTTCTCTGTGAACCCCGGGCAGATTTTAAGCAGCCGAAAAATTCTGAATCAATGCAGTTTTGTCGATTGCAAGCGCCTCGCATCAGAGGTGCTGCAAATGCACAGTGCGCCCGACGTGGAAAAAATCATCGCACGCGCCTAGGCCATGTATGGGCACGGTTTGCTTTCATTAAAAAAACCATACAAAAAAGGCAATGCCATTTTTTGTATGGTTTTTTTGTGCAAATCCGCACACATCTCAATCCAAGCCAAAGCTTTCCCCCTTGCAAAAACGCATGTGTTTTACAATCGGTTGAAAAAAGCCGTTTTATTCCAAATTTGCATCAAACACGCCGGAGGAGAGGTAACGGTCCCCGCTGTCGGCAAGCAACACAACAATATTCTTGCCGCTGTTTTCCGCTTGCACACCCAGCCGGCAAGCCGCCCAAACGGCCGCCCCGGAAGAGATGCCGCAAAACACGCCCTGCGTTGCAGAGAGACGCCCGGTGGTTTCAAAGGCGTCTTCATCGGCCACAGCAATCACTTCATCCACCACAGTGGCATCGTAGTTTTTGGGAATAAAGCCCGCCCCAATGCCCTGTATCTTGTGTGCCCCTTTCGCACCACCACTCAAAACAGCAGATGCCTTTGGCTCCACGGCCACCACGCGAATGCCCGGGTTTTGTTTCTTTAAAAACCTGCCCACGCCGCTGATGGTGCCACCGGTTCCCACGCCGGCCACAAAAATATCCACCTCGCCGTGCAGGGCCTTGTAAATTTCCGGCCCCGTGGTTTTTTCGTGTGCAAGGGGATTTGCCGGGTTTTCAAACTGGTTTGGCATAAAAGCCCCCGGAATTTCGTTGGCCAGTTGTTTTGCTTTTTCAATGGCGCCACGCATGCCCTGTGCCCCTTCTGTAAGCACAAGCTCTGCGCCATAGGCCTTGAGCATGGCGCGGCGCTCGGCCGACATCGTGCTTGGCATGGTAAGAACCACGCGAAGACCACGCTGTGCCCCCATAAAAGCAAGGCCGATGCCCGTGTTGCCCGAGGTAGGCTCCACCACCACGCCGCCTTCGCGCAAATGCCCGGCTTCAAACGCAGCCTCAATCATTGCCTTGGCAGCACGGTCTTTCACACTACCGGTCGGATTTTGCGCTTCGAGCTTTGCAATAATTTGGGCTGCGCCATCCGCCTTTTTTTCTGTGCAAAACAGGGGCAGCATCGGCGTGCTGCCCACCAGCGCATCCATATTTTCTACAAATTTCAAACGCACTACCCCCTTTGTTTCACCGCAATATGCGGCAAACAGGCACTTAGCTTTCTGCCTGTTCCAAGCGCGAAACCACATCTTCCAGTGTGATGTTGTCTACAAAACTTTGAATGGCCACATACAAACCTTCCCAAACCAAAAGCGTTTCGCAGGTTCCCTTTCGTGGGCAATCGTTTTGCTCATACTCCAAGCAGCTCACCGGGGCTATACTCCCCTCGGTTACACGCAAAATTTCCCCCACCGTATACTGCGAAGGCGCACGCGTTAAGCGATATCCGCCCTGCGGGCCGCGCACACTTTGCACCTGCCCGGCCTTTGTAAGCTGGCTTACAATTTGTTCCAGATATTTCATGGATATATCCTGCCTTGTGGCAACGCCACGCAAGGATATAAATTCATTTTCTTCAGCTTTGGCCAAATCCACCATTAAGCGAAGTGCGTAACGACCTTTCGTGGAAATCTTCATAATCTCATCTCCTAGTCCACCGTGGAAAAAACAAGCTCTTCTTAGTGACTGTATGAGTTTCCATCGTACACTTCTTTGATATTCAGCCCGATTGGCACCCTCGCCCATGCCACCGGCAGCGGTTTGCCGGCACACAGGCCTATCCAGCCGGCCCCTTTGCTAAAACTCGTTTGTTTACCAGGAAGTCAATCTCTATTTTTTCTTTTCAGCGTTGTTTTTTCGTTTCCAACCCTGCTCCACAATGGCCGCAATAAGCCGATTGAGCCGGGTTTTCATTCTTGCAAACTGTGCATATTTGGTTTTGAAGAGCCTGCCCACAAAAGCGACAATAGGGCAAACCCACTGCATTGTTTCGGCCGCACACGGCGCACACACAACGGCTTATTTCGGGGTGGCACTGTGCCAGCAACTCCTCCATTTCGCGTTCCAGCACACGTCGTTCTTGTTGTATCTTGTTAATTTTCTGACGATGAAGAGGATATTTCAAAGCCTCGTTTTGGCGATATTCCCGGCGACCGATGTCTGCAAAAATTTCATTTTCCTGTTGCTTCAAACGCCGGATTTTTTCTTTTTTGATGTGCAACTTCTTCTCTTTGTCGTGAATGGGCAGTTGTTCGTACACCTGTTTCACTGCATCGCTTAAGCTTTCTACAGCATCTCTCACCAAGGCATCACCTCCTCGTCCTCTGTTCTTCTATTGTAACCAAGCTTTCCTTTTTCTTTGCATTTTGTGTGGTTTCCTTCTTGTGATTCTATTATACACCATTTTGCAAGGAAATACATAGGAAAATGCCGCTTCATATGTATTTTCAGATATTTCGCCAAAAATTACAAATTTTTTTAGCGAACAAGTAAGCAACTATGGAATGCAACATGGCGCCGGCCGCACTTTTAGAGCCCAGAACCCCTGCCCTGCCAAAAAACGAAGTACTGCCGGCAAACAAACCCTTACTGTTTCGCCCCACACTTTGAGCAAAACGGCCCTGTAACAGCCGCGCCGCACTGCGCACAAAAACCACCCGGTGCAACTTGCTCCGAGGCAACCGGCGTGCCACACTGCGCACAAAACGGGCCCGAAACGGCGGCTTTGCAGTTTGCACACCGGGCATTCAGGGCCGGCGCTGGCGCGGCATTTGCCGGTTGCGCGCCTTGCATATAGGGCGCCGGCTGGCCTTGTGGGGGCGCAAAGGCCGGTGGTGCATAGGCTGTGTTTGGCTGGGGGTATCCCGCTTGCGGCACCCCGTTCCCCATGCCACCACCGAGTACGTTGTTCATCATGCCAATGCCCAAAAACCCCACATTGGCACCGGCCTCGTTCGAGGCCGCCATCTGCACTGCCGTGGTGATTTTGTCGGCCTGCATGGCGCTGTCGCCCGAGCGCTCGTAGCGGTCGATTTTGGCGCGGCTCTCCTCATCCAGCTCCACGGAAATCACGTTGAAACCCATGATTTTAATGCCGCGACGCTGAATTTGTTTGTCGAACGCCTGCTTGTCCATGAGGTCTTTTATAAAAAAGCTCTGGCCGGGCAAATCGAGGGGGAAAATTTGGTTTTCTTCGCTGCAAAGCGAATTCGTGACAGCCTGAAACACCGAAATGATTTCAATGCGCATTTGCTCGCACAAGAGGTCTTTTCCGAAAAGGGGGCGGGTGCCGCCTATTTCCGATAGAAACAAAGCCGGGTCGCTGATGCGAAAGGTGTAGTTGCCGCGGCAACGCAAAGCCACACGCATGGGCATGCGCCCGCCTGGGCTTCGTGCATCTGAAAGCTGGTGCTCCCAGTCTCGGTACATAATGGGCGACGGCGTGCCAAAGCCGTTGTCCATTATTTCCTTTGTGTTGATAAAATACACGGCTTGGTCTTGCCACGCGCCGCCGCCGAACGAGAAGCGCTGCCACATCTCGCGGAACACGCTTCCAAAATCGCCTGCAAAAAAAGAAGGGCTTACACTCGAATTGAACTCAAAAGTACCCTGCTCGGCCGTGGCATCGATAATGCGCCCGTTGTCCACCAAAACGGCAAGTTGGCCGGGGTTTACAATCACGATGCTGCCGTCGCGCACAATGCCCTGTGCCCCTGTTTTTTTAGTCATAAGTACGTTGTTGCCCATGTCTTCGCACACGATGGCCGTTTTGAACTGGCTGTTGAGTGTGCCACTTACAGAATCGACAGCCCTTTTAATGAATCCCATAACACCTCTCCGTTTCGCTGTTTTCTATTCGGTCCCTACTCCACAAACATCGGCACACCGGGAATGGGGTTGAATTCGCCAATGCCATGCACATAGATGTTAAAATCGGCCGGCAAGGTGCCGTCTTGCCGGTAAAACTCCACCACTTCGTCCAACGCGCTCGGGTCTTTTCTCAATTTCTTCGTGTATGCCACTTTGTATGCGCGCGGATGCTTTGGGTTATAGCCATAGCCATAGGGGTTGCGTGGGTCGTTTGGCGAAATGCTTGGGTAGTATTCGCCCATCATTGTGCGCGGCGCCTGCAAAAGCCCCGGTGCAAAATATTCCAGCAACTGTTTAAACGATTCGATGTTTTTTGTGGGGGTTTCCAGTTTTAGCACCACCTCGTTGTAAAGATACAAATGCACCGTGGTGTCGCTTACAATTTTTTCAAGCGCATAAGAATGAATGCTGCTTACATGAAACGATGCCAAGGCCGCTTTTAAATCCAGCGCCATGCCGGCCTGCGGCCGGTACTCGTCCTCGCTGTAGCTAAGCTCTTTCGGAAACGGCAAAAGGGTGAAACGCTTGTTGGTGATCATGCACACACAATAGACCGATGTATAGCCCTTTTCCACCAGTTTTTCATCGCCAAAAAGCAAGGCAGACGAACCCTTTTCCTTGCCAAGCGAGCATTTGAGAACGCTGTAAAGCTGCTCGGGTGTGTCGTCTTTTGGCAGGGGGATGGGCAGGGGCACATCCGGTGCAGGGCCGCCTGTCTGCCCTGCCGTTTGCTGCGGCGGTGGCTCTTTGGCATAGGCCGGTGCCTGTGCGTCCTCCTGCGGGGCGCCCGCATGGCCATCTTGTGTTTGCCCACCCTGCACAGAACCTGCAAAAGCTGCGGTTGCTTGCGCCGCCGCCTGTGGCACCGTTTGCTGTGGCGGCTCTGTGGCAAAAGCGGCCTGTGCCTGCCGAGACAGCACAAGGGGTGGGTGCAACTGAAGCGGCACGGGAACGATAGCCGCGCCCGTGTAATCGAACGCGGCGGGGTCGATGGCGGCCAGCTTCCAATCGAAATCGGCCATGTCGTAGTGCGCGCCGCAATATTTGCAAGCACCTTGCGCCGTCAAATCCAGCGGAAAACCACAGCCGGTACACGTGACATTTTGCATTTTGTTTTGCAAGCTCACCTTTGTGCCCAGGTTGCGGTAAAACCGCGCATTCACCGTTTTGTATATTTCGGCCACCTGCCTATCGTGCGTGAGAAGCAAAAAAGAAAGGGTGAGGGGCGCGTCGATGTATTGGCGGTTGTTTGCGTGATAATAGCGAAACTCGCCCGTATACACGGCGGCCTCCAGCACGTGGTAGTCGCCGCGGGGAGCGAGGGCGGCGAAATACTCGTACAACGGCGTCTCCAAATCAGAGGCGGCCTCGGCCACATCAAAATCGAGTGCAAAAGCCACACGCTCGACAATGTTGGCAAAGCGCCCGTTGAGGCGCGTGATGGCTTCGCCGGGATCATACTGCTCTAGCGGCGACATGCTTTGCACCACTTTTTTCTCCATTGCCAGGGCAATGAGCACAGCGGCCAGGTAGGCCAGGTTGCACAAAATGGTGAGCACGATGAAAAAATCCACAAAAAGGGCAAGCAGGCTCAGTGGCAAGGCCGCAATGCCCACCACCACAAGGGCGAAAAGAAAACGCGTTCGCTTGTTGGCTTTGAGCATGGAACCATAGCCAATTTGCACGTCGTCCATCACCCAATCGAAACTGTCGGCCCGGTAGGTGGCGCCACAATATTTGCAAATGAATGTCTCGCCGCTTGTGTCCACCTTGTTGCCACAGCCAACGCAGTGCAGTTCTTCCGCCTCGCTGCGGTGTGCCCCACGCATGAGTGTGGTGATAATCCACAATTTATCCTTGTATCGCTCGTAAATCACGCGGCCGGTTTGCGTGTCCACAAAGCGTTCCAACACTTTGAAATCGGTGGAATTGATGCTCATATCGCGATAGCCTTGGGCAAAAAGCAGGGTTTCGTCTGCGGCGCTATCTTCCGGCGGATACGGGCACAGCTCGATTTCCTTGCGAACGCCAAGCCGCCCATAGGCGTTTATTTGGTTTGCCACTTTGCAATAGAAGCGGTTTGTCATGATGCTGACAAGCGCCGGCAAATTTTGCGTTTTGAACGCCTCGCAATACAGGTGCAAATAATAAAGCGCCCTGTCTTGCGAAAGGGCCGACGGGCGCTTGAGCTTTTCGCTCTCCCCTGTTTTCTTTTCCTCCAAAACGCTCGCACCACGCCACAAAACAACCGTGCCCACAACGAAAACCAAAATGGTAAAAAGAACAATCATCCCCTCTGCCTTCCCTTCTCAAACCCACTGAATTTTAGGAATATTTTAAGGCGAAAAACCGCAACTTCCCACGGGCGGTAAATTGCGGCTTTTTCCTATTTGCATTTTGAATTGCACCGCTTAGGCATAGCTCACGGTGGTTGCGGCGTAATCGTCAACAAAATCGGCACCTCTCGAGTGCGTCAACCGATACTCGCCAAGGTCCATGCGCATGGCCAGGCGGTCGCCTGCTTCCACGTAAATTCCATAAAACTCGAACGCATCCCCACCGGACAGGTGCACTTGCAGGTCGTAATAGCCGGAGTACGGCAAATCGTAAAAAAACGCTTCGGTTTCAGGAATTGTGTAGTCTCCCAAAAGGTCTTCCCCCCAGGTGGATTCATCACTGGGAGAAAAGTATAAATGATAGACTTCATTTTCGGCAACAAGGTTGATGAAAATCACTTCGTCGGAAAAGATGTCGTTCGTTGTGCTCCATTCCCTTGTCCATTCTTGTATCCAGCTTTCGATATAAGTCCATTCAAATCTCCAGCCAAATTCGCTGTATATAAACTCTTCCACATAATACCCAAGCTGCCTAAACCAAGTATAGCCAAACTCCCCATAAGAGCCGGAGCACCCCGTTAAAAAAAGAGTCGCCGCCAGCATCAGTGCCAAAAATTTCTTTTTCATGTTTGCACCCCCAAGGCTCGGTGCAGCCGCACCATCCTCTTTTCAAAACCATGTTTATACAACTTATTTTATCATTCGGCCACCCTGTTTCCTATGCACAATCTTCGGAATATTATGGATTATCTTCGGATTTTATGTAAAACTTTGGCCTATCACGCCCTTTACCCCGCCATTGAACCCAGTTTTATTCTGTTGAATCGTTCTTTTTTATTTCCCAAGGCCAAAATATACCAAGTTGACAGGTTCTGCCGATGTGCTATATTCTGAATAGACAACGAAAAGAGAGGGGGAGAGCATAAGCGTGTATCGTGTATATCTTGTGGACGATGAGCAGCCCATTTTGGAAAGCATTGTGGCCGCGGTGGAGTGGCAAGAAAACGGCCTCGAACTTGTTGGGCAACAAACAAACCCAAAAAAAGCGCTTGAAGACATCCTGCGGCTTTCCCCCGATGTGGTGTTTTGCGATTTGAAAATGCCGGGCATGGACGGTGTTTCTCTGGTGCGGCTTTGCAAGGAAATGGGCGTGAAAAGCGAGTTTGTGATGCTCAGTGCCTTTGCGGAATTCAGTGCATCGCGCGAATTTTTTTTGCTGGGTGGGCACGATTATTTGCTCAAGCCCATCAGCCACGAGGCCTTGCAGCTCACTTTGACACGCCTAACGCGCAAATTCACCGAGCGGGAATGCATTTTACCCGAACCGCCAACGGCAAAAGGCCGCAGCTCCTTTGATGCGCTCACGGCTTACCTCGAGGAAAACTATCACCAAAAACACACGCTCAAATCTTTGAGCACACGCTTTCATCTTTCGGAAACGTATATTTGCGATTTGTTTGCCAAGCATCACGGCACCACATTCACACTTTACATGGCCGGCATCCGCATGAGAGAGGCCGCAAAGCTCATTTTGGAAACCGACATTCCCATGAAACAAATTTGCCGCATGTGCGGCTATCCGGACTATTTGTACTTCTGCCGCGTGTTCAAAAATCACCATGGCATCACCCCCGGTGCCTACCGAGAGGGCGGCGCATGAAAACCAAGTTACAAAAGAATTTTTTTCGCCTGTTTTTGCTGCTTTTTGCCGCTTTGCTTTTGATATGGGGCGCTTTTTACGCCTTGGCCATGCACATCTTCACACAGACGAACGAGCAGTTGATTTTAAGCACGGCCGACGAACTTTCGGAAGATTTGAGCGACAACATTGAGCTCATGGAGCAAATTCATTATTCTGTGGCACAAAAAGAGGAATTGCGAACATTTTTGGCCGAGGGAGATTTGGCCTTACGCCATGAAAAAGCCGTTCCCATCCACGCCTTTTTGCAAGACGAGCTGCTACCCATAGACAACCGCTTCAGCATTGTTGTGTTCGACAAGCTCGGCTGGTTTTATCGCTTTGCCGGCAGCATCAGCGTTACCGAATGCGAAAGGTTGTTTGTTTTGGCCGAAAGCGGCGAAATAGACAGGCACTTTCCCGCAACGCTGGACGGCACAAACCACATCGGTTATGCAAACCCCATTCTCGATGAAGGAGGCGAAAACCTTGGCACTTTGATTGTTTTGGAAAGCGAGCAAAATTTCCTGGAATACCACTACGATTCGGCCGAGGATTTTGTGGTGTCGGCCGCCATCCTCAGCGGCGAAGAGGTCATTAGCGCCAATGCACCCTATGTGGGCGAAACTTCGCCCCTGTTCACAAAAAGGCAGGTGGGCATCACCCCTTTTCAGGTGGCCACTTGGCTCTCGCCCGATTACGACAACGTCATCGGGCGGTATTTCATCCTCGGGGTGGTTTTGTCCACGCTTTTGATGGTGGCCGCCCTGCTTTTGTTTGTGCAAGGCCAGCGCAAAAGTTTTTTTAGCCCCCTTGTGCACCTCATGGCCGAAGCCGACCGCCTCGGCCCCGGCGGAAAAACCCAATTGAGCCCCATTGAAAACGAGGATTTCGACAAACTCATTTTAAAAATCAACGCCCTGCTCACCCGTATCGACCGGCAAAACGAAACGGTGCAGGCCACACTGCTTGAGGCAGAGCACTCCAAAACGCAGGCGCAAGAGGCCGTGAATGTTTTGCTGAAAAAACAAATCAATGCGCATTTTGTCATCAACACACTCAGTGCCATTCAAATGTTGCAAAAACGCGGAGACAACGAAAAAAGCGACGCGGCCCTGGCGGCTTTGTCCGATATGGTGCGCTATGCCTTTGAAGAGGACGACAACATCTCGGTGTGGGACGAGCTCTCTCATCTGCAAAAATACGTGGAAATTATGAACATTCGATACAACGAAAAAATTACATTTGACATAGAGGCTGATGACAGTTTGATGGAGGTGTTCATTCCGCGCATGTTGCTGCAGCCCCTTGTGGAAAACAGCATTGTGCACGGTTTTGTGGGCAAAGAGGACGATTGCCGCATCACCGTTTTGGCAAAGCCCTGCGAAAACGGGGTGGTTCTGGCCGTTTCCGACAACGGCTGTGGCATGGAGGAAACCCTTTTGCAAAAGATGAACGCCCCCCTTTGGCAAGGCGAGGCGCACCGTGGTGTGCAAGGCCTTGACAACATGGCCGTTCACAATGTAAAGCGGCGCCTGGCCGCACACAGCACCGCCTCTACCTTTCATGTAATCAGCAGGCCCGGCAAGGGCACGTGCACCACGCTCACCGTGAAAAGAGGTGGCGTATGAAAAGGCTGAAAGCGATGTCTTTGTTTGTCTTTTCGGTGTTTGCTTTTGCCCTGTTTTCTTCCTGTGTGCAGGAGGAAAGCGTGGTTTTGCACATCACCTTGCCAAAATCTGAAAACGTGCAAAACATCAACACCAACCACTACAAACTGTGGCTTGAAGAACAAACGGGCTACACCCTTGTGTTCAACGAAGTGCCCGGCGCGTATGAGGAAAGCTACCTTGCCGAAACCCTTTTAGACGAAAACATCAAAACCGACATCCTGTTGTTTGGCGGCTCTTTTGGGCAAGATGCCCTTTTGAGCAGCGAAACGGCACGGCAGTTAACACAGCATTTCTTGCCGCTTGACAGCTATCTTGTGCCCGGCACCCATATGCACGAGGTGCTGGCCGAGTACGAGGGCTATGGCTGGCGCGAATTTTTAAGCGGGCCGGACGGCAAACTGTATTTTGTGCCCGGCGCAAACCCGTCTCGCAGTGCCGAAAACGGGCAGAGCCTTTGGGTGAACACGGCCTGGCTCAACACCTTGGGGCTTGCCATTCCAAAAACGGCAGAGGAATTGGAAAATGTGCTGTTGGCCTTTCAAACCGAGGACCCAAACCAAAACGGCATAGCAGACGAAATTCCGCTGGCCGGAAGCCTTGAACACTATGATACGATGAGCCACAACGCCCTTTTAAACGCCTTTGTTTACTACGACCCCGCCAGCTATGGTTTTTATGTGCAAGAAAACACCCTGCATTTTTCACCGCAGGAAGAAGGTTTTCGCGAAGGGCTTTCCTATTTGCATGCCCTGTATGAAAACGGCCTGCTCCATCCGCTTCAGTTCAAGCTCGACAGCCGCGGCCTCACCGCGCTGGCCACAGACCCCGAAAACATCCTGGGGGCTTTTTCGGCCTCGCACCTTTCGGATGTGTTCGCAGAAAGTGATTCGAACCGCTTTAGCCATTTCACGCACCTTGCCCCTTTTACCGGGGCACATGCGGTGCCGCAACTTGCCGTGCCTTGGCCGGCTGCGGCCATTTCCGCTTTCAGCGAATTCCCAAACGAGGCCTTTGCCCTTTTGGATTTGATGTTCAGCGAAGAGGCCTTTCTCATTTCTCTGTATGGCGAAGAAGGGGTGGACTGGAATGATGCACAGCCCACCGATGTGGATATATTCGGGGAGGTGGCCGAAATCGCCACCGTGCACCATTTGAGCGGCACGATGCAAAACAAAAACTTTGACGGCATCGGCACCATGTTTTACTATCCGCGATATGTGGATGGCGTGCGCTACTCCGACTATGATATCGGCTATTTCAATGCACGGGCCTTGCTCGCCAACGAAAGCCATTTCCGGCCGTCCGGCATCGGGCTTTCCATCTTAACCCTCATGCAAAACGATGCCGCCCTTGCACGGCAGTTTGGCGCCTTGGACGCCTATACCCAGCAAAACATCGAGGCCTTCATTACAGGGGAAAAAGACATGGAAGACGATGTGGCCTTTCAGGAATTTGTCGCCGGCTACACACGGTTCGATGCGTTGTTTTCGGCGGTTCGCGCGGAGGTGCTCGAATGAAACGTTCTGTGATGGCAGTGGCTGTCATTTTGGCGGCTGTGCTTTTGTTTTCGGCCTGTGGCCAAGGTGGCATGAGCCGCGAGATGGCGCTTTGGCTGGAAACGGCACAGCTTTCGGCTGTGGAAACACCCGAAGAACTGTATGAAAAAGCTTTGGCGGAGGACGTGCTGACGATATACAGCGTGTCCTCGCGTATGTTGGATGTGGCGGAAGCCTTTGAGGCAGCGTATCCGGGGCTTTTGGTGGAGGTGCAAGATTTGCGCGGCGAGCGGCTGATTGCCGACGCGAGAGCCACCATCGACAGCGGCCGCTACGATTGCGACATTTTGTTTCTCACGGATGTAAACGGTGTTTTAACAAATGACTTCATCCCAAACGGCTATGCCCACCCCTACCTGCCAAGCGATATGGCCGACAACATGACACACACACAAGACGGCCTGGTGCCGCTGTTCACCGAGGCTATTTTCATCCACTACAACCCCGTTCTGTTTCCCGAGCAACCGATTGAAAACTGGTGGGAGCTCACCGAAGCGCGCTGGCATGGCAAGGTGTATGCCCCAAACCCCATGCAAAGCGTCACCACGCTGGCCATGTACAATATGTTTCTTAAAAACAACGATTTGATGGAGGAAGCCTACGCCGAATGGACCGGGGAACCCTTTGTTTCCGAAAACGGGGAAAACGCCGCCGAAACCTTCATTCGAAAACTTGTAGAAAACGGCCTACACATTGTGAATTCAAGCGATGAAGTGGCCGACGCCGTGGGGCTTCACGAAAATGAGGAAGCCCTGGGGCTTATGGTGTCAAGCAAGTTGCGTTTAAACCGAATCGGCTACCATTTGGAGTTTGCCACGGGTGTGGCTCCGTTCGACGGCGTGGCCTCGTCTGTGAACATCATGATAGCCGGCGGCGCCAAAAACATCAACACGGCAAAACTGTTTGTCCGCTTTATTTTTGGCGAAACCGACGGCACGGGCGCAGGCTATGGGCCCTATTTGCAAGAGGGGGCATGGGCAACGCGCCGTGATGTGCAAAGCGAAGAGGAAAGGCCGCTTTCCTCTTTGCAGCTCATTTACTCAGACGAGGGCTACACCTACGAAAACCAAGAAGATTTTTATGTGTTTTGGGAAGACCTGTTGGCGTAAAGACAACGCAAAACCCCGGCCTGTTCAGACTGAACACGATTGTCAACACCACCCGGCTTTATGCGAATTCGTCGTGCACAATCACCAAATCCGGGTTATGCCCTTTGCCCATTTTGTGCCGTGCCTTTCGGTTTGAAACCGAATCGAACACAATGGAAAAATCATAATCCGCAGGATACAATTCACTTGCCTTGGTTTTCAGTTTGAGTTTCGTGTGGTTCACCACCCGTTTTTCGCCCTTGATTTGAACGATAAAATCGCCCTTGTTGTTGGCGGGCTTATACACAATTCCGGTGGCATTTTCCCCCACCACCGTAACACTGTCGCCCGTATCAAATTTGCTTTTCACATCGTTTTTATGGTTTGGCATGTCCCGTACAATCTGGCTCGGGGCTTTTTTCTCGGCTTTTGGGGGCTCTTTTTCGTTTGCATACGGCCGCGCCTCCTTGTTTGAAACCCCGCTCTGATACGCTTCCCTGCGTGCACGCTCCAGCAGATGCCCGGGCAGCCCCAAACGCTCGGCAATAAACAAAGCACAGCTTTCCCCGGCCTCCCCAACTTGCAGCCGATACAGCGGTTTTAAATTTTCCCTATCAAATTCCATGCGTGCATTGGTTAAAGACGGGGTGTTTTTGGCATATTCTTTGATTTCGGGATAGTGTGTGGTTGCCAAAAACAAGCACCCTTTTTTGCGCAGCTCTTCCAAAATGGCCACGGCTATCCCCATGCCCTCGGCAGGGTCTGTGCCGGAGCCCAGCTCGTCTAAAAGCACCAGGCTTTCCTGCGTTGCCTGCTCTAAAATGGAAACAATGTTTTGGATGTGGGCCGAAAAAGTGGATAAATTTTCCGAGATGCTTTGCCCGTCGCCAATGTCGCACAAGATGTTGGCGTGCATCGAAAAAACACTGCCCTCTTCCACCGGCACGTGAAGACCACACTGCGCCATGAGCGAAAAAAGGCCCACAGCCTTTAAAGCCACCGTTTTTCCGCCCGTATTGGGCCCGGTGATGACCACGCCACTGTAATCCTCTCCCAGTGCAAAATCCAAAGGCACACAGTCCTCTTTGTTTAAAAGCGGATGCCTTCCCTTTACAATTTTGATGCAGCGGTTTGGCAAAACCGGCACCTCTCTTGCGCCTATCTCGCAGGAATATTTGGCTTTGGCAAAAAGAAAATCCAGCGTTTCCATAAATTGCATGTTGGTTTTCAAAGCGTTTTGGTGCTCGTCCACCATGCAGGACAAGGTATACAAAATTTTGCGTTGTTCGTTGTCTTCCTCAATTTCCAAAAACGAGAGCTCCGCTTGCAATTTGCCAATGGCAGCAGGCTCGATAAACAAGGTGCTGCCCGTGCCCGACGTATCCACCACGGCACCGGGAACCTTGCCTTTGTGTTCTTTTTTCACAGGCAAGGCCAGCCTGCCGTTGCGGCTTACCACATTGCCATCGCTTAAATAGTCTCGTTTGCTGCGCAAAATGGCTTCCAGTTTCGCCTTGATGGCCAGCTTCGTGTTCTCCTTTTTTCTTCTGGCATCTTGCAAGGTTTTGCTGGCGGCGTCATCCACTTGGTTGTTTCGTATTGCGCGCTCAATCTCAAAGCACAGCTCCTCGGCTTCTATAAAAGAACGCCCATAGAAGGCAAGGTCAATGTTCAAATGCTCTGCCCGTTTCAAAAAGGCGGCCATCCTTTTGCACGCGTTTATGAAACCGGCCACCACGATAAGCTGCTCGGGCATCAGCATGGACCCTTTTTCGGCAAGCGTCACAATGCTTTCGAGCTCTTTCATCGATACCAGCGGCGGTGTGCCTATATTTTCCAAAACCTTTTTGGCTTCGGTGGTGTCTTTCATGTTGTTTTTGCACCTGCGCTCGTCCAGCGATGGCGCAAGGTGAAGCAGCTTGTTTTTTGCCTTTTCAGACAATGCTAATTCACTGATATTTTGCAAAACCACATTGAATTCCAATGTGTTAACGGTTTGATTCATATTTTCCCCGGCTTTCTTTTCGGCCTATTTTTGGGCAACAAAAAAAGTGCATAGAAACATCTATACACTTCCTAACAAAACCAAAAGGATTCTGCAATACCGAAAAAGGAAAAGTGTATTTTGCCAGATGTAACCCAAAAATATGCATAATTAAAAAGGGTATCGGTATCGATATCCATTGTTTTGAACACATATTGTGGTGGTTTGGTTCTTAAAACTACGTTTTAAAAGCCAAACTTAGGCTACACTTAACACAAAGACACTCCTATCTATCAAAATAACTCGAATCTTTTTAAAGTATAGCAGGTTTTCCCGGCGTGTCAAGCTTGGGCCGGCGGCACGGCGAAACACACATCTAAAAAGCCCTGGAAAACTGTATAAAATGCGGTAAATTATACAAATAGGCCCATTTTTTGTGGCCACCGCGCGGCCGCGGGCTTGTTTTGTTAAATGGAAAGGTCTCGCTTGTTGTACGCAACACAGCCAAGCACAAGCAAAAGAACATACAAGATGACATAGACAAGCAAAGCCGCCTGGGTTTCGCCGGACAAGGTGACCGTATTGCTTATGCCAAAGGTGACAAAGGGAGAAAGGTACATCAGAAACTCGGCTTTATCCCCAAGCAAGGTGCCAAGATAGCCCAGAAGATAGCTTGCAAGAACCACAAAACTTGCCGTGGCGCCTGTGCCGTATTTTGCATGGATTCCCGAAATGGCAAGCCCGGCAACTGCAAAAAACAGGGGGATGAAACCCGAAACCGCAGAAGCGGCCACAACTTTTGCCGCATCGAAGGTTTCGCCGCCATTGATGGCACCGCAAATCAGCGTTGCCATCACGGCCACCACCACCACCAGCAGCACGGCAAGCGTGGCGGTGCAATATTTTGCCAGATAGATTTCCGTGCGGCTAACGGCCAGGCTGTTTAGAAATTCGATGGATTTCGATTTTTCTTCTTTCAGCAAAAGCCCCGCGGAAAAGGTGGCCGAAAAGATGGAAACGGCCACGAGGATGATGCCGAAAATAGAGCCGTAGTAGGGGAGAAAGCGGGACATATCCGAAAAGTTGCCCATGCCAAACAATTGCAAAAGCTCCTCGGGCATCATCTCCACTTCCACCTGCGCCATATCCCGAACAAAGGGGAACAAAATCATGTATAAAAACATAAAGGCAAAAATGGCAATGCTCCAACCCAAAATGGGCTTCCTGTTCACAAAAAGGTTGAAGCGGCAAATGGCTAGGATGTTTCGCACTTCCACGTTTTTCATCGCTTATCCTCCTTGTAGTAATCAATAAATTCGTCTTCCACAGATTTTGTTTTGATTTCTAGGCTGCTCAACTGCAGGCCGGCAAGCTTTGCCACCAGCGCATTGATGTCGCCGTCCACCTCATAGCTCTCGCTGTGGCCGTCGGTTGTTTGGTAGCTCACCACTTGCCGATACCGAATTTTCACATCGGCCATATCCAAGTAATCCACGAGTTTTCCGTCTTTAATCACCGCAAGCATATCGCAGTATTTATCAATTTCGGCCAAATTGTGGCTGGAAAGGAATACGGTTTTCCCCTCTTGTTTTTCGCGCAGCAACCAATCGAAAAACTTCCGTTGCATCAAAGGGTCCAGCCCATTTGTGGGCTCGTCTAAAATGATCAGCGCACAATTTTTCACAAGCCCTTGCACAAGAGAAAGCTTTTTGCGGTTTCCAAAACTTAGCTCACTGATTTTTTTCGACAAGTCGAGCTCGAAATACCGGGCAAGTTCGTCGATTTTCTCGGGATGTACATCGGAAAATTGAATGGCAAAATTCAAAAGTGCCCGCCCTGTGATGTGCTCGTAAAATTGCGCCTCGCTGGGAATGTAGGCAACTTTGCGCTTGAGCTCTTTTGTATCCTTTCGGCTATCGAGGCCAAAAAGGGTTATTTTGCCGCTGCTCACATGAATCATGTCCAGCATACTGCGCAAAGTGGTGCTTTTTCCCGCACCGTTTTTGCCCACAAAGCCCACAATTTTCCCGCTTGGCACAGTGAGGGATAAATTTTGAACCGCCGTAAAACGGCCATATTGTTTGCTGAAATTTTGAATTTCAATCACCGACATGCCGCCACCTCTTTCCTGCGCAGTATCAAAACAAGAGAATCGTCTTTCTCAAATTCCGTGTAATAAAACAAGCTGTCTATTTTGAGCTCGCTCGGGATAATGGTTTCCAAGCTGCCCTTGTCGTAATAAACAAACCTCAATTGCCCCTGGAACTCAAACTCTTCTCGGTGCTCTCCCGCCCAAAGGGTTGCAAAAATAATTCCCCGCTCTGTTAAATGCGCGCATTGCTTGGAAAGCGATGCAACAAAGTCTTCCCTTTTTAAATGCTGCAACACTTTGTTGGAATAAATGCAGTCGAACCTGCCTTCTATGTCCAGCGTCACCGCATCCAAAACCAACACATTCAAATCGCTTTTTTTCTTAAAATCATCCACGAAAAGCCGCGAACTGTCGCTGCCTGTTACGCAATAGTGTTTTGAAAGTGAAATCAAATCCACACCGGTTCCCATGCCAAGCTCCAGCAAGCTTGCGCCGCAAGGCAACACTTTTTGAACCTCGTTTATGATAAACCCATTGTCGTATTCGGCCATCATGCCCGTGTATAAATCCACGTTCTCTCTGCTCTCAAAATAATGCATCGGCTCACCTCCACATGGTTTGGGAACGTAAATGTGCCACCGTTTGCTTGTTTTTTCTTTTTACAGTATATCACTGCCGCCCAAAACCCACAAGAAAATCTTGGCGCCAAGGGTTTTGCCCGGGCCTTTTTTCGGCGGTGCCTACACAAACGAAAACAAAACAACCGCATGCACGCTGTGGCCGCCCGCTAGAAGCCGCACTCTTCGCGCATCGCATCGGCATTTAGATATCTGCCCGTAACACTCTTATCATTTTGCGCAATCTCCAAGGGGGTTCCCTTCGCAATCACCTTGCCCCCTTTATCGCCGCCAAGCGGGCCAAGTTCTATAATATAATCACTTTTTTTAAGCACATCCGTATTGTGCTCAATCACAAACACAGAGTTTTGCGCCGACACCAACTTTTGCAGCAATTGCAAAAGGTTTTCGCTATCGGCCGGATGAAGCCCCGTTGTGGGCTCGTCAAGCAAATACAAGGTGTGGCCGCCACCACCCTTTGCAAGCTCCTTTGAAAGTTTAAGCCTTTGGCACTCACCACCCGAAAGCGTTGCGGTGGATTGCCCAAGCTTTAGATAGGCCAGCCCAACCTCGTTGATTACGCTCAATTTTCTGTAAATATCGCGGTCCTCCTCAAAAAACACCAAATTTTCAAGCACCGTTCTATTCAAAATATCCGAAATGCTTTTTCCTTTGTAGCGAACCGAAAGCACTTTCTTTTTAAACCTGTGCCCCTTGCAAACGGGGCACACCACTTCAACATCGTCTAAAAACTGCATATCCAGCGCCATAACCCCAAGCCCCTCACACTTTTCGCATCGTCCGCCTTTCACATTGAAAGAAAAATCAGCAGGCTTCAGTTTTAATTTTTTCGCCCCGCTTTGGGCCGAAAAGAGCTCCCTTATCAGCGTAAAAACCTCGGTATACGTCGCAATGTTGCTACGGCTTTGTCTGCCAATGGGGTTTTGGTCTATTTTCACAACCTCCGAAACCGTGTCAAACCCCTTTATCTCTTCTGCGTTTTTTCTTTGCTCAATCACATCGAAAACCAGGCTGCTTTTCCCGCTGCCCGAAACCCCGGCAAAAGAGACAAGCTGGCCAAGCGGGATCTCCACCGACACATTTTTAAGGTTGTGTACCGTGGCATTTTGAACTTGGATAAACCCGCTTGCCCCAACCTTTTCATCATTCGGCTTCGTCTTTTCTTGCCGTAAATATTGTGCGGTTTTGGATATTTTATTTTGCGATACCTCTAAAACCGTGCCGCTTGCAACAATTTCGCCGCCGAGCGTGCCGGCGCCCACACCAAAATCAATCACATAATCGCACCGCCTTACAAAATCCATGTCATGCTCAATTACCAAAACGGTGTTGCCAAGATCGCGCAGTTTTTTGATGGCTTCCAGCAGCAACAAGCTGTCTTTTGGATGAAGCCCCGTTGTGGGCTCGTCTAAAATATAGAGCACCCCCGTAAGCCCACTTTCCAAAATGCTGGCAAGCCGTATTCGCTGGCTTTCGCCGCCGGAAAGCGTGTGAACCGGCCGGTTGATAGACAGATACTCAAGCCCAATTTTCACCATTCCGTTTACACGCTTTTGCAGGTCGCCTATCACCACCGTGCCAATTTCCAAAGCGGACAAAGACAAACGCTTTTGCACATCTTCCAAAAACACCGCCAGCGCCGCCATGCTTAGCTCGCTTGCTTCTACAATGGTTTTGCCGCCAAGGCTTGCTGTGTTTCCGCAAAACCCAAGCCTTGTGCCACCGCATTCGTTGCAAGCTGTGCTTCCAATTGCCTTTGCAATAACGGGGTTGGCCACTTTTTTGGTGGCCGACTCCGCCACTTTTTTATTGACGAAAGTGCGAAGCCCTTCCACATAACCGTCCATCACGCGTTTCGGTTTTTTGATGCCCGGAAATTGCTTTTTAAACGCGTCTGAATCCACACCGTCAAGCAGCACCAGCATTTCAAGCTCGTTGTAGTCTTTTACAGGCTTTGCGACATCGAAAGTGAAACCGTAATGTTTGCCGCAAGCCTCGAACACCTTGGAATAATGCTCGTAAAAAGTTTCATTGCCCCATATTTTGATAGCGCCCTCTTTTATGGTGAGGTTTGGGTCGATGAGTTTCGAAAAATCGATTTCTTTTACAACACCAATGCCCTTGCACTTTGGGCAAGCGCCCTCGGTTTTGTTAAACGAAAAACTGGCCATGCTTAGGTGTTGCAGCTTGGTTTTGCAATGTGGGCAAGCCGTGTCTGTAAAGTCAATTTCTTCCTCTTCCTCAAAACTCGGCTCTATTTCTCCGTTGCAGTTCGGGCAAATTCTCGTGGCAAGCTTTGCATACAGAATACGAAGATAGGTTAATATCTCGGTGTATGTGCCCACGGTTGAGCGTGGGTTTTTAGAAAGCACCCTTTGCCCAACCGAAATGGACGGAGAAAGCCCCTCCATGCTGTCCACCTGTGGTTTATTCAGCCCGTCGGTAACCATACCCATTGATTCCAAATACTGCCTTTGGCATTCTTTTTGAAGAATATCCATGGCAAAGCTGCTTTTCCCACTGCCCGAAACCCCCGTTAATGCGATGAGCTTATATTTGGGAAGCTCCACCGAAACATTTTTAAGGTTGTTTTCTTTTGCACCTGTAATTTTAATGAATTCGTTTCGCATTTTTTCTCCCATCGCCAATCCGCTATTCGTTTGCATGTTTCTGCAAACACAGCTTTCTCATCGTTCCAAAAAACTTCATCCGCCACGCTCGGTTTGCACCAAAGCCCTCGTAGCTGCCAAACAGGCTCGCATTTACGCTTATCTAGCAACCCTTACATGCGCCGCTGCAACATGAATTGCCCGTGCCCTCTTTCTGCATTTTTTCAAATGCCATCCATTTTTCTTGCCGTTCTTTAACCAAATCTTTCCGCTTGTAAACAATGTTCATTCCATCCTTCGGCTTTGTGGCACAGGCGTATGCCTTTTTGCCGTCAATTTCCAAAACACAAGCCGCGCAACAACCGCCGGCCCTGCCGCTTCTATAACAGGGCGCTGTTATCTTTACACCTTGCTCATCCAAAAATTCCACAAGATTTTTCGCCTCTTTGTTCCCCGTCAATTCTTTTCCATCCAGTGTAATGTTCATGCTACTTCCTCCCAGTCGTCCACGTTTTTGCTCGGCAAGATGCATTCGTGCTTTGGGCATCTGAAATTTTGGGCAGCCCCGCTATTCCCACTGGGCATCCCTTAGCATGGCTTGCGCATCCCGAACGCAAAACCCTCTGCTTTGTTCTGTTTTTTGAGATAAATCCCGCGGATTTGAGCCCATTTCGGCATAGATTTGGTTTGCGCCGGATATGAGCGAAAGGATTTCCGGTTCATGCACACCCATTGCCCGGTTCGGCCGCACATACAAAACCGAAACCGCACAGATCAAAGCCAATTTCGCGGCCGTAATCTCCCCATATTCCGCCATGGGGCTACCGGCAAAGTTGATTCTTCTCATAACCGCCATCACATTCACGCCATAGTCTTTTGCCCTGAAAATTTCCTCTGCAATTTGTTCGTGGCTGTGCTCGGGGCCTATTGGTTCCACACAATAATAAAGTTCAAGGTTTGCCTCTTTTATCGCCTCTAAGGTGATGATTCTGTTTTCCAGTGTCGCCTCTGTGTCCACCCCTTCGCCCAAACGGCATATGTGATACACCCCGGTAAACCCGGCACCCGACAATTTTTTCGCATACGCCAAATCAAAATCCGCCGTGTTCGCCACCATTCTCATCGTGTCCGGCATCCTTTTTCTCACCGCGGCGCCCATTTCCAAAAACAGTTCTTTGTCTATGTCTGCCGTTGACATCACGAACACTTCGTCTGCCCCTTCTGCAATTAAACTTTCCACCTGTTTCACAACCTCTTCGCAGGTCATCTGCTGTTTTTGGGTTTGGTTGTAATTGTCAGAAGCCAACCTGCAAAAACGGCAGTTGACAGAACATGGCGCTGCGTCCACCCCGATTTGGGCAAAAATAATTCCTTTGTTTTGAAACGCGGTACGCGCATATGCGTTCGCCCTGCTAAGTATCCGATAATATTCCTCACTGAATATTTCCACCCCCAGCAGTTTTATCACTTCTTCTTTGCTCAAACCTCTCTCCTCGCCCGGGGTTTCAAATCGATTCTTCCTGTTCATCTCCCTCATCCCTTCTGCAATTTATAAAAGAAAAAGCTTTCGTCTTTTTTTGTTCTGTTCTTGGCATATCCGCCCACCCAAAAGCCACAAACCGATATGGGTATATGAGTAGAGGGCACAGATGCCCTTGGCATCGTCCCCTCTACTTGTTTTCTCATTGCGTTTTTGTGCCGCAATTCCCTGTGTGTTTTGCTGTGGCTTTCGGGCGTAAAAAACGAAACGGCACACACCCGCTTGTACCACACCTTCTAGGCGGCCAACGGCTCGCTCGTTTCCTCATCGGCCTCCTCAGGCACCTCCGACGGCGCTTCCGACAGCACTTCCGACGGTGCCTCCGACGATGCCTCCGACGGTGCCTCCGACGGTGCCTCCGACGGTGCTTCCGACGGTGCTTCCGACGGTGCTTCCGACAGCACTTCCGACGGTGCCTCCGACGATGCCTCCGACGGTGCCTCCG
>CAYJNQ010000023.1:0-25798 GCA_964371725.1 uncultured Oscillospiraceae bacterium | reverse complement strand
TTGGCCGCGTGGGCAATGGCCCGAAAAAACTGGCCTATGATGCCCACATAGACACCGTGGAAATTGGTGATTTGTCACAGTGGTCGAAAGACCCCCATTGCGGCGACGTAGACGGCAACATCGTGTATGGACTTGGCACCTCTGACCAGCTTGGTGGTGCGGCTTCCATGATTGCCTCGGGCCGTATCCTTAAAGAACTTGGCTACGACGGCGAATTCAGCATTTACTACACCTTCACCGTTATGGAAGAAGATTGTGACGGCCTGTGCTGGCTGTACCTCATCGAGAAAGAGGGCCTGAAACCCGACTTCATTGTTTCTTCCGAGCCTTCCGCTTGCGATTTGTACAGCGGCCAACGCGGACGCATGGAAATTGAAATTTTGCTGCGCGGCATTTCTTCGCATGGTTCCATGCCCGAAAACGGCGTTTCTGCCGGCTACAAAGCCGCCCGCGCCGCCCTTGCCATCGAGCAACTCGAAGCCGATTTGCAGCCGGACGAAGACGGCTTCCTTGGCAAAGGTTCCGTCACCGTCAGCAAAATCAACGCCTATGGCCCCTCGCAGTGCGCTGTGCCCGACAAAGCCTCCCTCTACCTTGACCGTCGTCTCACATGGGGCGAAACAGAGGAAATTGCCATTGGCCAGGTAACAGAATATGTAACCAAAGCCCTGGGCGAGGCCCCCTACAAAGTGCACATGCCTTCTTACCCAACACCCACGGGATACAAGAAAAGCGACTTTACCCAAGAGCTTTACTTCCCCACCTGGAAAACCCCGAAAGACCATCCGCTGGTAACCGGTATGCAGGATGCCTTTGAGACCATTTACGGCAAACGCCCCGAGCCGGGCCCCTGCCGCTACTCCACAAACGCTGTGGCCTTTGCCGGCAAACACCACATCCCCTCCATCATCATTGGCCCCGGCGATGTGGCCGCTTGCCACAAACCAAACGAAACCACTCGTGTTTCCGACTTGGTTACCTGCTCTGCCTTGTATGCAGCCTTGCCTTATCTGTTAAAATAATTTAAACTAAACAGGGGCAGATTTTATCTGCCCCTGTTTTCTCTATCACATCATCGGGAGGAACACGCATGAAAACCATCATCAACGCAAGGCTCTATGATTTTTATACCTATATTCCAAACGGCTATCTTCGCTTTGAAGATAAAATCTGCGATGTGGGCGCGATGGCAGACTATCGCCCCGGTGAACAGGACGGCGAAGTCATCGACGCGAAGGGCGGATTTTTGTTGCCCGGGCTCATCATTGGCCATGCCCACTTGTATGGGGCATTTATGCGCGGGGTATGTTTGCCACAAATCCACTCCACCAATTTCAGAGAACAACTGGAACAGCTATATTGGAAAGTGGACGGTGCGCTTGATATTGAAAGCAGTTATCACAGTGCAAAATCCCTTGCAATGGACCACATCCGCTGTGGGGTTACCACCATTTTTGATCATCATGCCAGCGGCACAGAGATTCTGGGCACTTTGGATGCGCTTAAAAAAGCCTGGGTGGACGAGTGTGGCTTGCGGGGCGCTTTTTGCTTTGAAACAAGCGACCGTTTTGATGTGGATGCTTGCATTCGCGAAAATGCAGATTTCGCCGCAAAGGGCAGCAGTGAGATGCACACGGCTTTTTTTGGCATTCATGCTTCTTTAACCGTAAGCGAGCGCACCTTGGCACAAATTCGCGAGGCCATTGGGAACACCCCGCTTCATGCCCATGTGGGAGAAAGCTTAGAAGATGAAGAGGAGTGCATGGCGCGTTATGGAAAACGGATTGTGCACCGCCTTGTAGAGCATGACATTGTAAAACCGAACAGCATTTTTGCGCATTGCGTGAACATTGATGCCGCGGAGGCCGATTTGGTGCGGCGCTGTGGTGCCACTGCAGCTCTGAACGTGACCTCAAACCTCAACACCGGCAACGGCATACCGGACTATCGCCAGTTTAAGCGTTATGAAGTGCCCGCGATGCTTGGCAACGACAGCCTTGGCAGCAACATTGCCATTGACATTCGCAACACCATGTTTGCCATGCACCTGCGCACGCAAAACCCCTGGTGGTTTAGCTATGGCATGCTTTTGGATTGTGTGCGCGAATCGTATCGTTTTGCCAGCGATGCTTTTAAAACACCGATAGGCCGTTTTGAAACAGGAAATGTGGCCGATTTTGCCCTTTCCGGCTATGAGGCGCCCACCCCGATAGACGAAAACAACGTGTGGGGGCATGTGGTGGATGGCTTGTTCCAGCAATATCGCCCGCATAGTGTTTGGTGTGCCGGCGAAGAAAAAATGCAAGCTTATGAAGTTTGCTTTGATGAAAAGAGCATTACGGCAAATTCGCGCAAATCGGCACAGCGTGCTTTTGAAAGAATGTTGCGCACATAAGTTGTCGACACCACCCACATACTCACCCCCTGCGGAGGACATACAAAATGAAAAAGCTATCCCCTGTAAAGCTCTATCTCGTCAGCGGCTTTTTAGGCTCGGGCAAAACCACGTTGATGAAACGTCTGATTCCCCTGTTTGAGCACGAAACCCTCGGTGTTTTGGTGAATGAATTCGGCAGCATCGGCATGGATGGTGCCGTGCTCGACACCGACGGAATCCAGCTCATTGAAATCAACAACGGCTCTGTGTTTTGTGCCTGCCTCAAAAAAGATTTTGTGGAAACGCTCAAAGAATATGTACAAAAACCCATCGACACCCTGCTTATAGAGTGCTCCGGCATGGCCGACCCCTCGAGCATGAACACGCTGCTAAACGGCCTGGCCCCGTATTTGGAACGGCCTTACGACTATCGCGGCTGCCTTTGCATGGTGGACAGCGCCACGGTGCTGGATTACCTCGACATGCTGCTGCCCTTGCAAAATCAAATCACCTCGGCCGACCTCATTTTGGTGAACAAAACCGATTTGGTAGACACCGAAACCCTCGAAGAAATTCACGATGCCATAAAGGAATTGAACCCGTCTGCCTTTTTGTACAACACCACTTACGCCCAGTTCCCGCCCGAATTTTTAGAAAGCCACCTCACGAACCTTGGCCATGAGGGCGAGAGCATGAACAAACCGTCCACGCGGCTTGCCACGTTCTTAATCGAGCCGGAGGGTTTGTGCACCAAAGCGGAACTGGAGCCATTTTACAGTGAAATTGCACACCACACTTTCCGCGTGAAAGGCTTTGTGCAAAGTGAAAACGGCTTTTTGCAGGTGGAGGGCGTTGACAAACAGCTCGGCATTCAGGCCGTTTCCCCTGAGCAAAAAGGTGTTTCTACGATGGAAAAAAGCTATCTTGTGGTAATTTCTCGCGAGTATATCGATTTGGTGCCCATTTTGCAAAAAGCCTGGGATGCACATTGCAAAACTTGTGCTAAAATAGAAGAAACCTAAATTGTACCAATCCATCGAAGGGTTTTAAGCAAAAACAAGCACGGAGGAAACCGCATGCCGCACATTACCCTGCATTTTTCAAACGGAACATTTGAAACAACGGCCGAGACGGGCGAAACCCTGCTTTCGGTGATGCGCCGCACAAGCGGCGCTTTTTCCGCCCCCTGTGGCGGCAACCACACCTGCGCAAAATGCGTGGTACGTGTGGAGGGGGCGGTGTCTCCCAAAGGCGAGAGCGAAAGCACATTTCTGGCAGACAAGGCCCTGCGCCTCGCCTGTTTTGCCACGGTGCAGGGCGATTGCACCCTGATTTCGGAGTTTGACCCCGAGCAAAAAACCGTGACCGGTTTTGCCACGGAGGACACGGCACACCCAAGTGGTACGTCTCCCCTCTTTGAAGGGGAAAGCTATGGTGTGGCCGTGGACATCGGCACCACCACAATCGCGGCCTATCTTTACAATTCTGCTTCCAAAGAACCCATGGCCATTTTGGGCGAATACAACCGCCAGCAAGCCTTTGGCGGCGATGTGATGGCACGCATCGCCCATGCCAACGAGCACGGCCTGGCCCCTTTGCACGAAACCGTCACAGGGCAGTTGAGCGAAATGTTCTCGGCCCTTTGCCAAAAGGCAGGCGTGCAGGAAAAGGCGCTTTCCACTGCCGTTATCACGGGCAACACCACGATGTTGCACCTGCTGTTCGGGCTGGAGCCGCGTTCCCTCGCCTTTTATCCGTTCACACCGCAAAGCCATTTCGGCGCGTGGCAAACAGCTGACATCCCCGGTTTTACCCATGTGCAAACCTACGCACCACGCTGTATTTCCGCCTACATCGGGGCCGACATCGTGTGCGGCATGCTCGCGTGCGATTTTGAAAACCGCAAAGGGAATGTGCTGTTTGCCGACATCGGCACCAACGGCGAAATTGCCCTGAAAACAAAAGATGGCATTCGATGTTGCTCCACGGCGGCAGGGCCTGCCTTCGAAGGGGCCGGCATCAGCTGTGGCATGGGGGCCGTGGCCGGTGCCATTTCCAAAGTGTGGGCGGAAAACGGTGCCATTGCGTATGAAACCATCGAAAACAAACCTGCCGTGGGGCTATGTGGCTCCGGGCTTGTGGACGCCGTGGCCGCAGGGCTCACTTTGCAAGAGATAGACAAAAAAGGGCTGCTTGCCAAAAAATGGAACAAAGTGCTGCCCTTTGAAAACACCGATTTCGGCCTCACACAAAAGGACATTCGGGAGTTTCAACTTGCAAAAGGCGCCATCCGCGGTGGCATCGACACACTTTTGCACGAGGCGGGTCTCTCGTATGAGGACCTTGATGAAATCCTGCTCGGCGGCGGTTTTGGCAGTTTCATCGACGGCCATTCGGCGCAGTGTGTGGGCATGCTGCCACCCGTGGGGGATGAAAAAATCGCGGCCCTTGGCAACACGGCGGCCAAAGGGGCGGCCATGGCACTTTTGGGTGCGGTGCCGCTTGAAGCTTTCGACAGCATGGCACAAAACGCAGACTACACGGAGCTTTCCACAAATCAATTTTTCATGAACCGATACATTAGAAGCATGAATTTCTAAGGGGGGATAAAATGCGCACCTGTCTTGTGGCCTGCTCGATGATCGAAAACGAATTAAAAGCCTTTATGCCGCCGGATTTAGAAGCGATTTGGCTGGATAGAGGCCTGCACGAACGTCCGCAAAAATTGCGCGAAGAGCTACAAAAAACACTGGACAATTTGCCAAAAGATGTGGACACCGTGCTGTTGGGGTTTGGTTTTTGCGGCACGGCGCTAGACGGTATTCGCTGTGAATCGGCACGCCTCGTGCTCCCTTTGTATGACGATTGCATTGCGATGATGCTGCGCGAAGCGCGGGATGTGCACAGCATGTATTACACCGAAGGGTGGCTGGAGGAAAAGGACATCCCCGGTTCTGTGTTCGGGTTCAACATGGCCATTGAAAAATATGGCGAAAAGAAAGCGCGTGCCATTTACAAAACCCTGCTAAAGGGCTACACGCATCTATGTCTTTTGGATACGGGTGTTTACGATGTAGAGGCAACCTACGCCCGCATGAAAGCGCAGGCGGAAAAGCTGGACCTGTTGCCGCGCAAAGAAAAAGGGGATATTGCGGTGTTCGAAGAGCTTTTTCAAAGTTCGTGGAACGAGGAAAAGTTTTGGATACTCCCCAAAGGGGAAGCCTTCACCTTGGAGACATTTTTGAACAAAAAACAAGCGTAAAGCTGTATAAAGTGAGTAGAGAATGCCTGCTGAATCAATCCATTGCGGATTCATTCGGCAGGCATTCTTTGTAAGATTACAGGTCTTGCCGTTTATTGACATCGGCTTACATGCATTGAATTTGCATCGGTGATACTTTCCCGTTGCCTTTTTACACATGATGAAAAAAAGGGGGGCTTGCAAACATTGCACACACCGGTTCCCCCTGTTGACAAGCATGCGAACATGTAGTAATATAACTATATCATGATTCAGTTATATAGGTGGTGTTTTTTATGGAAGAACTGTGTTGCAAAGCGCCCGAAAGTGTGAAGGAATTGATTGCCGATGAAGCAATTTCGGAAAATTTATCTTTTTTCTTTAAAACCTTCAGCGAGCCCATTCGCATCCAAATTTTGCTTGCCATGTTGCACGGGGAAATCTGTGTAAAAGATTTGGCACTGCTAATTGGGGTTTCACAGCCGCGGGTTTCAAACCAGCTCAAACTGCTAAAACTGAACCACATTGTGAAATTTAGAAAAGAAAAAAACAAAACATACTACAGCTTAGACGACGAGCACATTCACGATATCATCAGCATCGGGCTTCGCCATTTGAGCCACGAGAGCCACGAATAGGAGGAAGAACATGGTTTATTTTATAAATTTATGGGAATTGTTTGTGGATATGTCTTTTTACATTGTAATCGGGCTTCTTTTCACCGGGTTCTTGCACGCTTTTGTAAATCAGGAAGCCATTTTGAAGCACGTTGGAAAAAACAACACCGCCTCTGTGGTAAAAGCTTCTGTGCTTGGCGTCCCCTTGCCTTTGTGTTCCTGCGGTGTGGTTCCAACCGCCTTGTATCTTGGTAAAAGCGGAGCCTCCAAGGGTGCCGTTGTCAGCTTTTTAACGTCTACACCACAAACCGGTGTGGACAGCCTCATTGCCACCTATGGCCTGATGGGGCCCCTGTTTGCCGTGTTTCGTGCGGTTGCCGCTTTCCTTTCCGGCATCGTTTCGGGCGTGGTTACAAACCTATTTTGCAAGCGGGATGCAAACGATTTTCAAAAGGCGAAAACCACCGGCGCCCTCGGCGAGGAAAGTGACGAACACAAAACCTGTGGTTGCTCTCATTCCGGCTGCCACAGCCAGGTTGAAAAAGTCACATTTTTCTCTAAAGTAAAATCGGCTTTCACCTATGCCTTTGGTGAATTTTTAGACGAAATTGCCGTTCATTTTGTAATAGGGCTTTTCATTGCCGCTTTGATAAGCACGCTGATTCCGGACAATTGGCTTGCCGGCCTTACAAACCCACTTTTCACCATGCTTCTTATGCTTCTCATTGGCATTCCCATGTACATTTGCTCCACCGCCTCCATCCCCATTGCCCTTTCTTTGATTATGAAAGGCATTTCCCCCGGCGCCGCCTTTGTGTTTTTGTTTGCAGGCCCGGTGACAAACATTGCCTCTTTAACCATATTGTCGAAGGCTTTGGGCAAAAAAGTGCTTGCCATTTATCTCTCTTGTGTGGCGGTTTGTGCCGTTGCGTTTGGCTTTGTGCTGGACGGCATCATCGCCGCCCTTGGCTTTAGCGGAATTCCGTCTTCCGCCGGTGCCTCTAGCGAGCATGGATTGCCTGTTTACATGGTTGTGATTGCCATTGGCTTTGGCGTTTTGGTGCTAAAAAGTTTACTAAAACGTTTGTTACACAAACCGAAGAACGATTCCTGTTGTTCCCATTCCTAAAGCAGCTCGCGACAAGCACTGCCCGAGCCGCCTTGTAAGCATGAATATTGCGGTTTGTGTCCCACCTCGGTTCGCTTTTTTCATCCCCCTCCTTGTTCATTCCTCCTGTTTTTGCTATACTATACACGGTGATAACAGGAACCGGATTCCAATAATTGAACAGAGGGAAATTAAACATATGAAAAAACTCACAGCTCTTTTGCTTGCCGGCGCGCTCTCGCTCTCCATGCTGGCGGCCTGCTCTTCTACCGAAAGCCAAAGTTCTTCGGCCCCTGCCTCGGCCCCTGCCGCTTCGTCTGTGCCCATGTCCGAATCGATGGCAGAATCCATGCCTGCCGCAAACCCCGTTGACGTGCGTGTTTTGGGCTTGAAAGGCCCCACCACGATGGGCATGGTGCAGTTTATGGATGGTGTGGACAGTGGCGAAATTACCGACAACCACTACACTTTTGAAATGGTGGCCGACACTAGCGAAGTGGCCGCCAAAATTGGCACCGCTGAAATTGACATTGCCGCCGTGCCCGCAAACCTTGCCTCTGTGATTTACAACAACACCGATGGCGCGGTGAAGGTGCTGGCCATCAACACCCTGGGCGTTTTGTACCTTGTGGAAAATGGGGAAAGCCTCACTTCCATAGAAGATTTGCGCGGGCAAACCATCCATGCCACGGGCAAAGGCGCCACACCCGAATTTTCTTTGCGTTATATTCTTTCGGCAAATGGCATTGACCCGGACAACGACGTGACCATTGAGTGGCACGCAGAAGCAACGGAGGTTCTGTCTTCCATTGCCGAAACCCCGAATGCCATCGCCATGTTGCCCGAACCCTTTGTCACAACGGCGCTCACCTCGAACGAAAACCTGCGTGTTGCCCTGGATTTGACCGAGGAATGGGATTCCGTGCAGGCAGATGCCGAAATCCCCTCCCAGCTTGTAACGGGTGTTGTGATTGCCCGCAGCGAATTTATAGAAGAAAACCCTGCCGCTGTGGAGGCCTTTCTTTCCCACTATGAGCAATCTGTAAACTACATCAACAGCGATTTGGAAGGCGGCGCGGCGCTTGTGGGGCAATACGAAATTGTGCCCGAGGCCGTGGCCTTACAAGCCATTCCAAACTGCAACATCACCTACATTGCAGGCAGCGAAATGAAAGATACCCTAAGCGGCTATTTGAATGTTCTCTTCGACCAGGCCCCGGAATCTGTGGGCGGCGCTTTGCCGGATGATGCCTTCTACTATTAAAAACAACAGTCGAAATTGGTTTTGGGGCAGCAGAAGCTTGCTTGCCCCAAAACCAATTTTTTTACAGCGTCATTCAAAACAACAAAAAGTTTGCCGGTTTAGCCGCCACATGGGCGGTGGTGATAACACAGTGTTTATGCCACGGGCGAACGGTGCGTTGGCCACAAACACACAGCGGCATGATAGAGCTGTTTTGTACATTATTTTTATGCCAAAGGGTTGACAGGCTCAAAATATGGTGTATAATTAAACACAAGAGTTAGCGATTGCTAACAAATGTGTTTCCCTTTACTCCCCCCTATTCGGTGCCTTCGGGCACTAAAAAAATGTGTTAAAGTTAGCTATCGCTAACAAAGCAAGGAGGCGTACACCATGAGTATTGCGATTATTGGCGGAAATGAATGTATGGAGCATCGCTATCGAGACTTATGCAAAGAATACAATTGCAGGGCCAAAGTTTTCACAAAGCAAAAAGGCATCAAAAACAAAATTGGCCAGCCGGATATGGTGATTTTGTTCACGAATACAGTATCGCACAAGATGGTGCACACGGCACTTTCAGCCCTCACCAATAAGCCCGACATTGTGCGTTCGCATTCCAGCTCCATTTCCTCTCTTAAAGAAATTTTAAACACACACCTATCCTAAAGGAGCAAACCTGCCATGTCTACTGACTTAATTGTTCGGCATTGTGCGCCCACCTTGGCAGGGCTGAAAATAGGAAACTTGTTTTCATGTCGTTATACGGATTATAAAAAGTTGCAGGAGAACCTTTTTCTTCTCAACACACTGTTAAATGAAAAAGGTGTGCATTTTGTTGTTTTGAGAACCAAAGAACAAAAAGCACTTATCTATGTATATCGAAAACAAAAGCTGGAAAACCGGCTTCATTGCCCGCATGTCCGTGCCTTTTTACAAAACTATAACTATGAGGATTTTTCCTTAAAATCCTGTCTTTGCCAGTTAAAAAAACGCCTGGAAAATGCAGAGTTCCCCCATGAAATCGGTGTGTTTTTAGGGTATCCTCTTTCAGATATCACTTCTTTCATCGAGCATAAGGGGCAAAATTACAAATGCACGGGCTATTGGAAAGTGTATACCGATGAACAAAACGCACAAAAAACCTTTGCCCAATACAAAAAATGCACAAGGGTGTATTGCCAAAGGGTTCAGGATGGTTTTGACATGAGCCGGCTTACCGTGGCCGGATGATGAAATATTTTTTATGTGAAAGGAAGAAAAGAAATGAGCAAAGTGGCAGTGGTTTATTGGAGTGGAACGGGAAACACCGAGGCAATGGCCTGTTTTGTGGCAGAGGGTGCCAAGACAAAGGGAGCCGAAGTGGATGTGCTTACCTGTGATGCTTTTTCAAAAGACAAGGTAGCCGAATATTCGGCACTGGCTTTTGGTTGCCCCTCGATGGGAGCCGAAGTGTTGGAAGAAAGCGAATTCCAACCGATGTGGGACGACGTGAAAGACTCTCTTTCGGGCAAAACCGTGGTGTTGTTTGGCTCTTATGGTTGGGGCGACGGCGAATGGATGCGAAACTGGGAAGAGGAAGTATCGGCCGTGGAAACGTATATTTGCAACGAGGCACCGGATGACGATGCCGAGGCAAAGTGCAAGGAACTTGGAGAAAAACTGGCATAAACAACGCACACACCCCAAGGGTATAACCCCTTGGGGCTTATATTTTTGAGCCCTCAAAAAGGCGGTATTGATTTTGAAAAAAAAAACCAGGAACTTTCTCTGCGTCTCTCGCAGGCTTCTTTTGGAGAACACCCTTTGCGCGCGTGAAATTGCGGCTACGCTCGGTGTGTCGGAAAGCTATTTTAGGGCGCACTATCTGCACCACTTTGGCCTAGCGCCCAAAAAATATATACAAACGGTGCGCATGAAAAAAGCACAAACGCTGCTGCGCACCACAAACCAAAGCGTGGGAGAAGTGGCACACACGCTTTCTTATGTGAATGCAAGCAAGTTTTCCGCCGCATTCAAAAGGCAGTTCGGCCTCACGCCCAGTCAATATCAACAAAAATGCGGTTTTGGAGTAGAATGCCATGGAAAAGATATGTTATAATAAAAAAAACTACAGATTAGGAGGTTTTATCTATGTTATACTGGATGAGCAAAGAAAAGAACATTATTTTTGCGGCTGGGGCCGTGGCCGGTGTGGTGCTTTTTAATGTACTAAAGGCAAAACCCGTGCGCAAATTGGCCGTGAATGCACTGGCCAAAGGCATGATGCTGAAAGATAGTGTGAGCGAAGAAGTGAACAACATCCGCGAAGAAGCCGATGACCTTTGCAGCGAGGCCAAAACAGCCGCGCAGTGTAGCTGTGACGGAGCTTGCGAAACAAGTGAGAAATAAGGATTTATGAAATTTCAAATTGTATGCAACACGCCCGGTCGTCTTCGGCTTCGCTTTGGCAAATACATTTTCTCAAAAGAGCAATGTTGTGGGCTTTGTGAGTCTTTGCTTGCCATAAACGGTGTCACACAGGCATCGGCCAACGATAAAAACGGCTCGATATTGGTGCTTTATCAAGGCGAGGAAGCGCAGGAAACGGTATTGAATTTCTTTTCCGAGCGCTCGCTTTGCGACATCCATGAAGGCGTTTTAAGCGAAGCGCAAAGAACCAAAGAACTGGAGCTTTGTTTTAAAAAGAAAGTGGCGCTACACTGTGCGGCTCATGTGCTTCGCATGGTGTTTTTGCCTATGTCTTTGCAAAAGCTATACACCGGTTACAAGGCCCTTTCCTTTTTGCGCCTGGGGTTTTCTGCTCTGCTTCGCGGCAAACTTAGTGTGGAAGTGTTGGATGCAACGGCCATTGGCGCCTCTTTGGCCACGGGCCAGTTTGGCACGGCTTCATCCACGATGTTCTTGCTTGGTTTATCGGACCTTTTACAAGGTTATGCCAATATTCGCGCCAAACACGCCTTGGCCGAAAGCCTTGCCATCAATGTGGACAAGGTGTGGCTTTTGCAAGACGGCATCGAAACCGAAGTGCACATGAGCGAAGTGGCCATAGGGGATGTGATTCGTATTCGCGCCGGCAGCATGGTTCCCGTGGATGGCAGCATTGTGAGCGGCGATGCCATGCTCAACGAAGCCACGATGACAGGTGAGCCTTTGCCTGCCCACAAAACAGTGGGTGGCACGGTGTTTGCCGGCACCGTGCTCGAAGAGGGCGAAGTGGACGTTTGCGTGCGTTGGCTTAAAAACGAATCTCGCATTGCCAAAATCATCGACCTCATCGACACCGGCGAAAAAGAAAAGGCCCATGTGCAAGGCAAGGCCGAACGCCTGGCCGATGACATTGTGCCCGTTAGTTTGGGCCTGTTTTTGGCCACACTGCTTTTCACACGCAGCATGGCGCGTGCACTTTCTGTGTTGATGGTTGATTTCTCCTGTGCCATCAAACTCACCACACCGCTTACCATCATTTCCTCCCTGCGGGAAGGTGTGAACCACGAAATTTTGGTGAAGGGTGGCAAATACCTGGAGCTTTTGTCCAAGGTAGACACTGTGGTGTTCGACAAAACCGGCACGCTTACCAATGCCGTGCCCAAGGTATCGAAGGTCATTGTTATGCACGAAGGCTACAGCGAAGAAAAAGTGCTGCGCGTGGCCGCCTGCCTGGAAGAGCATTTTCCACACAGCGTGGCCGCCTCCATCATTGACCATGCCAAAAAACAAGGCGTTGCCCACCCCGAGGGGCACGGCAAGGTGGATTATATTGTGGCACACGGCATTGCCAGCAGCTACGAAGGGCTTCGCTCGGTGATTGGCAGCAAGCATTTTGTGTTCGAAGACGAGCGCGTGCCTTTTCCCCATGAGAGAGAAGCATGGCTCAATGAACAAATTGGCAGCGACAGTGCGGTGTATCTGGCTGTGGACGGGGAGCTTGTGGGCATTATTTGTGTGAACGACCCGCCCCGAGCGGATGCAAAGCAAACGGTGGCACTTTTGCGCCTGCAGGGTATCAGGGAAATTATGATGATTACAGGCGACAGCGAAGGCAGCGCCAAATATACAAGCGATTTGCTTTGCCTGGACAGCTACTATGCCGCTGTATTGCCGGATGGAAAGGCAAGCATCATTGAAAAACTGAAACGTGATGGAAAAACGGTGCTCATGGTGGGCGATGGCATCAACGACGCGCCGGCGCTTAGCTGTGCGGACGTATCGCTTACCTTGAACGGTTCCTCCGACATTGCACGAGAGGTAGCCGATATTTCCGTGCTCAGCGACGATTTAACCAAAATTGTGACAGCGCGGCAACTGGCCGAGGGTCTTATGCAAAAAATTCAGCGACAATATGGTTTGATTGCTGGCTTTAACACAGCGCTCATTGCGCTTGGGCTTTTCGGTGTCATCACGGCAAGCCAATCTGCTTTGCTGCACAACACCTCCACGCTTGCGCTGGCTGCAGGCTCTGCAAAACCCATTTTACGTACCCCCAAAGAAAAATCCATGCAAACAGGAGAACCGCAATGAAACAACATAAATTTTGGGCCTATCTAGCCGTATTTTGCCTCATTATGTGTTTTTGGACCGGGGCAAAGCATCAGTAGATTCTGAATATAAAGGGAAAGGCAGCGCACAAACTCTGTCTTTCCCTTTTCACTTTATCCGTCCGCATGCACACGCTATCAGAAAGAAAGTGAATTTCATGAGTTTTATACCTGTTTTTTTGCTCGGCATCGGCCTTGCCATCGACGCCAGTTGTGTATGCACCTGCAACGGGCTTGTCTACCGGCCAAACTGGCCCACCACGCTTAGAATCGCGCTCCCTTTTGCGCTGTTTCAAGGCATTATGCCGCTTATCGGCTATTTTGGTATTGGCCTTTTGCCCAGTGCCATTTTTGCCTATCAGCCGTTCATCGCACTGATTCTTTTGTGTGCGGTGGGCATCAAAATGATTGTAGACGCCATCCAGCATATTCGCCATAAAGAACGATGTCCTGAAAACACCGAGGAAACACCACGCACACTGACCATTAAAATCATGTTTGTGCAGGCACTTTCCACAAGCATCGATGCCCTGTCTGTGGGCGCCAGTTATGCAAGTGAAGCATTTTCTTTCATGCTTTTCGCTGTATGTCTCATTGCGTCCATCACTTTTTTCATGTGCATCCTTGCCGTGCGGGTGGGCATCCAAATTGGCACGCGGCTTAACAACAAAGCAGAAGTATTTGGCGGCTTTGTGCTGATTCTTCTTGGCATCTACCTGTTTATGGAAGGGTTGTAGCCCACCAAAACAGGGGGTGCCTTGAGCATTTTGCAAAAACAATTTTTAGAAAGCGAGCCAACTATGCGCTACAAGATAAGAAAAGCAAGTGACGCCGACAAAACCGCCGTCCTCGCGCTTGGGCGGAAGATTGTGGACGTATACGAGCGCTGCCACCTTGGCGATGAGATGGCAGACCGCTATATAAACAGCGGCGCCTGCGACAGTGATTCGTCAAAAATATACGACAACGCAAGCATTATTCTAGACAGCGACACGGTGATTGGGTTTTTGTTCACCCATGGAAACGAGATACAGGGCTTGTCTGTGGATGTGCCCTATTGGGGCAAGGGCATTGCGCAAATGTTGATTGCTTATGCCACGCAAAACCTGTTTCAGAACGAGAGCGAGATCCAGCTTGAGTGCTTTGTCAGCTCCCCTCGTGCCAACCGATTTTATCAAAAAATGGGGTTTGTAAACAGCGGTGTTGTAGGCGGTGACGGCGGAAGTCGAACTGTATACAAACGAAAGATAAACGGCGATTTAACCCCAAAAGAAACACTTTTAAATTGGATTGATGTTTTTAACACCGCCGATGCAAAAGCCCTGAGCGAGTTTTACACAGAGGATGCCATCAACCATCAAGTGGTAACAGACCCCGTCATTGGCAAAAAGGCGATTTTGGAGAGGTTTACAGAGGAATTTGACACCGCTGAAATGGTGTGCATTCTCGAAAACATTTTCATGGACGGCAATTTTGCCATTATGGAGTGGAAAGACCCAAAAGGCTTTCGGGGCTGTGGTTTTTTCAACATCGTGGGTGGTAAAATTGTTTTTCAACGCGGCTATATGGACAAGCTGAGCTTTCTGAAAATGAACGGCTTACCAATCGAGTGAGGTGAGCGGTGACCATGTTAAGTGAACAACCACTGCGTTTTACAGCGACGATTTGCGAGGGCAGCGGGGGTGGTGCTTATGTGCCCGTGCCCCTTGACATCAAGGCGCAGTTTGGCAAAGGGCGGCTGCGTGTTCATGCCACCTTTGACGGCGAGCCCTATGTTGGCAGCATTGTGAACATGGGCGTGAAAAACGAAGATGGTTCGGTTTGTTATATCCTTGGGATGCTCAAAAGTATCCGAACAAAGCTTGGCAAAACCCCGGGCGACAGCGTGGCCGTTGTAATCGAATTCATCTGAGAGCCACATGCGTTATGATTTGTATTTGGATAAGCAAAAAATTGGGTTCTTAACCCTTTATATGGGATAGAAAGGGTGATTTTAATGCTGCTGCACGAAACCAAGCGCCACACGGGCAGTGTGCCCGCTTTGTCAAAAACCTACATTGCCTTGCTTCGTGGCATCAATGTGGGTGGTAAAAATAAAGTTTCCATGCCATTGCTACGAGAATATTTTACAAAAGCGGGTTTTACAAATGTAAGCACCTACATCAACAGTGGCAACGTTATTTTCGAGAGCACAATACACGATAAACAGAAACTTATCCAAACCTGCAACGATTTGATGATAAAGAACTTTTCGCTTGCCATTCCGGTTACGGTGCTCAGCGCCGGGGAAATGGGCGATGCTTTGCGCCATGCCCCCGCGTGGTGGGATGCCCCGAGCGAAGCGGAAACCGTGCATCAAGCCATTTTCCTAATTCCGCCAACCGCCGCCGAAGCAGTTCTTTCGGCCGTTGGCGAGCCAAAGCCGGAATTTGAACAAGTGGAAGCTTCTGAAAATGTGATTTTTTGGTCGGCACCCAGGGCAACTTTCACGCGGACAAGATGGAGCAAAATTTCCTCGTCCTGCGTGTATGGCAAGGTGACCATACGGAATGCCAACACATCAAAGAAGCTTTGTGCCCTTGCAGGGATAGACTTTGCTTCCCCCATCGCCTCTGAGTAGGTGGTGGGGGAACTTGCAAAGCAGAAAAAGCAACGGGGCCTTGCGGCCCAATCGAATTGTTTCCAAAAAGGCTGCAAGCTGCCCTTGAAGAGCGTGTGCCGAAGGCTTTCCCCTTGCTGCCACCTAGGGCGTGGCCTATTGCCACTGTGTGAAAAAAAAATGTTTTGCAGAATGATTGTTTTGTGGTATCATATAGGAACACACTGGGAATTGCTTGAACCATTCCGGTGTTGAATATACGGCGGCATGATGTGGGCGATGGCCACGATTTGCAAAAGCAGACAACTGTTATTCCATTTATGATGAAAAGGGGTGCTCTCATGAGTGAGAAAAAAAGCGGAAAGAAGGAACGGGGTAGTTTTTCCGGCCAGATTGGTTTTATTTTTGCGGCAGCGGCCTCTGCGGTGGGGCTTGGTAATATTTGGCGGTTTCCCTATCTTGCAGCAGAGTACGGAGGGGGCATATTTCTATTGGTATATGCCGTTTTGCTTATAACTTTTGGCTTTGCCTTGATGCTTGCAGAGCTGGCCATTGGCCGCAAAACCGGTCTTAGTGCCATCCATGCGTTTAAATCCCTAGACAAACGTTTTTCCTTTTTGGGTGTTTTGGCCTCGCTTGTGCCAATGATTATTTTACCGTATTATTGTGTTATTGGTGGCTGGGTGCTCAAATATCTTGGTGTTTTTGTAAGCGGCAGTGCCGTACACGCAGCCGATGATTCGTTTTTTATGGCGTTTATCGAGCAGCCGGTAGAGCCCTTGATTTGGTTGTTTTTGGTTGTTCTCTTAACCTTTGGATGCGTTTTTATTGGCGTTGAAAAAGGCATTGAAAAGGCAAGCAAAGTTTTAATGCCACTTTTGATCTTGCTTTCGATTGTGATTTCGGTTTACAGCATCACGCGCCCGGGCGGCTGGGAAGGCGTTTTGTATTACATCACACCGGACTTTTCGCGTTTTTCCATCAACACCGTGATTGCCGCGCTGGGGCAATTGTTCTTTTCACTTTCATTGGCCATGGGCATTATGATTACCTACGGCTCTTATCTGAAAAAAGAGGCAAACCTTTTAAAAAGTGTAAAACGAATTGAAATTTTAGATGCCGGCGTGGCGTTCTTAGCCGGGTTGATGATTGTTCCCGCCGTGTTCGCCTTTTCCGGCGGAGACCCGGATGCGATGAATGCCGGCGCGGGGCTTATGTTCATCACCTTGCCAAAAGTGTTTGTAGACATGCAGGCGGCTACGCTGATTGGCACCATTTTCTTTTTGCTCGTTATCTTTGCCGTGCTTACCTCCTCCGTTTCCCTAATGGAAACCATTGTCTCCATTTTTATGGATCGTTTTGGCTGGAACCGTAAGTTCACCTGCATTGTTGTGGCCATTGGTTGCTTTATTTTGGCCATCCCCTCCTCTTTGGGCTATGGGCTTTGGAGCTCGATTACACCTTTGGGCTTTAGCTTTTTGGACTTCTTTGATTTTATTAGCAATAGTGTGCTTATGCCGATTGTGGCCTTCTTCACGTGCATTTTCGTGGGTTATATTTTAAAACCGAAAACCATCATAGAAGAAGTGAGCCGCTCTGCCAAATTCGACAAATCTCAAAAACTGTTTGTGTTGATGATCAAGTATGTTGCCCCCATTTTCCTTGTGGTTATTTTCTTAAGCAAGCTGCTGGAAGCGGCAGGAATTTTGGTTTTATAAGCACAAATGTAAAAATGGTTGCTTTTGAAACGCAGGATAACCGCTTTCAACAAACCAAGCATCAATTGGGGATGTTGGGCCAATCCATTGAAAAAAACCGCCTTTTATAGGCGGTTTTTTGTTTTCCGACTAATTTTTTTGAAATAGCACAAAAAACACGAATTAGTATTTTATTGATATCATTGAAAAAATAGCTAAATTCAGCCTCTATGTAACCCAGATGTAACCTTTCAGGTGTATACTGATTCTGGCTAAAGGATAAGTCAAATTTTTATCAAACAAAAATTCTGTTGAACTTCTAAAGGAGAACCGAGATCAAATGAAAAGACAAGCGTCTAAATCGAAAAAAGTTTTAAGCATTCTGTTGGCTGCTTCGTTTTTGCTAAGTTTACCCATTGTTTCATTTGCCATAACGGATAACGCACAGCCCCAAACAGAGCAAGCGCAAACTTGGGAATATACCGTTCTGTTTCACAATGTAGGGCAAGAAGCACAAACCGTGCCACAAACCTTCCTCACCGGCACATCGGTTGCCTACCCCGAAAACGGCCCAAGCCCGGATAAAGAGGGCTACAACTTTGTGGGCTGGACAAGCGAGGAAAACAACCCCGACACTCTGTTAACCACTCTTTCTCCCCAAATTCCACAGCCCGGCAGCGAGCACAACCTGTATGCCTATTATGAGGCAGAGGCCCAAAACTTTAGCCTTTTAAACACACCTGCCGAAACCAAAACCGTAACCATTCATTATGCACAAACAGGAGACGGTTACACCGCGTTCATGGACAATTTCCCGCAAAGCAGTGAAGTGGTGGTGGGCGACGGTTTGGACAACTTCCAAATCCCCACAGAATTTGCGGTTCCCAACCGAAATGCCGACACCATGAAGTTTGAAGGCTGGGTATTCAACAACAACACAAACCTTGGCTACCACTTCCCCACTTCCGGTGCAAACTTCATCACAGATGCAGAAATTGAAAGAGCCCTTGCAGATATAGGTGCCAGCGAAAGCTTAGAACTTACTTTGTACCCTCACTGGGAACGCAAGGGAACTGTAACCTTAAACCCACAAGATGCAAGCAAAACATTCACCGGCAACGCGCAAACTTTCAAAAGCACCCCGGTTACCTTGCCCATGTTTGTTGGCACCGGCCCAAACAACTTCCTATACAACATTCAATATACCTATTCCATTGACCCCGTGGGAAACACCGGCGGTGCAAGCATTGTAAACGGTGTGCCCGTGATGACCAATGTGGGCGTGGCCACTGTAAATGTGTCTGCTCGGGTTATGAACGAAAACTACGACCGCATTCTCACCTCGGTAGAAATCCCCGAAGAGAGCTATCAAATTGAAATCGAACCCATGTACGTGCAGCCGGTTGCGGTTGTGCAGGGTGGCTCGGTTCCTTATGGAACGGCAAATGATGACATCGAATTTTCCTACGACATTGTGCCGCAAAACAGCAGATCTACCCATGTTGTTCCGGACAGTGTTGTGTTGGAAAACGCCGATAACCTGACCCCCAAAACCGACTACGATTCCGGCAACCCAGACGCACGCGATGTTGGCAGTTACCCAATCGGTTGGAACGGGTATAGTTCCACTGCCATTACCTTGAGCGGCGAGGGCGCCGAAAACTATCAACTTGTTTCCACCATGCTGATTAAAGGCAGCTTGGAAGTAACCCCGCTGCCCATCACCCTCACAGCAAACGACCGCTCGAGGCTATACAACACCGAGCTCTCGGTGCCGCTGGACAGCTCCATCACTGTGGGCGAACTTCAGTATAACGATATCCTCTCCGACTATGTCACCTTGCAACACAGCAGCTCTGCCACCAAAACCTCTGCCACCGGCGACTATCCCATCAGCGTAAGCGGCACGGCTGTTGCAGGCCAAACCCAAAACTATGCCATCACCTATGAAGAGGGAACCCTCACCATTTCCGACAACGACTCCCTCATCATCAGCAATGCCGCACCGTATGAGGGCACCTATGATGCCTCTTCGCATGATGCCTTGCGTGATGTGGACAGCAATGTGCCAAACACGAGCTTTAGCTATAGTGTAAACGGCGGCCCCTTCACCGACACCTTGCCCAAGTTCACCGATGCCGGTAGCTACACCGTAACTGTTCGCGCCGAAGCCGATGGCTACACCCCGGCAGAAAATACGTATACGGTGAACATTGCCAAAAAACCCATGACCATCTCTTTGGCAAACTACAACAAAATGGTGGGTGAAAACGACCCCACTTTTGAAGCCGAGTTGCGCGGCCTTGTGGGCGAAGATACCCTTGAATATGTGCTAAGCCGTGTGGACGGCGAAACAGTGGGAGAATATCCCATCACGGCCACTTTCACAGAGAACCCGAACTATGATGTCAGCATTGAAAACGGCCTGCTGTCTGTTTTGGCTGAAGCGGTTGCAACGGTAACACCGGAGGCAACCCCGGATACCACTGCCCCTGCCGACACAGCTGCCCCTGCTGACACAGCCGCTCCTGCTGACACCACCGCGTTACCGCCCCTTCCGATTGCAGCGGCTGCCGCCCCTGTTGTGGCCCCCGCAGTACCGGCCGCATTGACCTTAAACTTGCAAGACGCCATTCTTCCTTTGGCCAACGCCCCCACTTTTGACAATGCACAAATTGAAATTGGCGACACCACTGTGCCTTTGGCAGCAGCCGGCGGTAGCTGGGCACTGCTGAACCTACTCCTTACCATTGGCATCATGCTGGCCAGCATTGTTCTTGTTCTCACACAGTTTTACAACAACAAAAACCAAGAAGTTACCAACCGCAAAAGAAGTTTCCTATTGAAACTGGTAAGCATCCCCGTAGCAGTTTTCGCGGCCGTTTTGTTCCTTATCACACAAGACATGAGCCTGCAAATGGTTTTGGTTGACCAATGGACGCTCATCACCGCTGCCATCTTGCTTGTGCAGTTTGTGCTGGCTGCTCTTTCCCGCAAAAAAGTTGCAAAACAAAATGAAGCCTATCAAAACGCTTAGGCAAACGATGGCCAAAAGCCAAACCCTTCTTACGAAACAAAGCAACGAGACACCGTGAAAGACTCTGTGTTCTCCAAAAGCCGAAAACCCGCCAACTTAGGCGGGTTTTTTGGCTCAGAGTGTCAAAAAAGTGCAGGGCGTCAAGAAAGGGCCAAGTGCTAGGAAGCAAAAAATGCCGCAAAGGCGCATATAGTTGATATGTAACTGCCGCGGCATTTTGCAGCCTGACGACGCAATTGGTGCTTTATTGACGGCCTGATCCGAAACCCCGCCAATTTAGGTGGGGTTTCGGCTTTCATTCGAATGCCCACTGAACAAACAAAAAACAACCTATCCATATTGGTAAATATCATTTTTTGGGGGAAGTATAAGGTTTTTTCCATTTTTCACACAAAAACCTTGCACGCTTGTTTTCGCCTTTTCATTTAAGGGGCGAAAACACAGTGGGGAAACATCCAAACAGACCCATAAAAGCATTCACACGGTGCTATTGCACTGCCAAAGCTAATTGCAGTCTCTTTGCAATTCCGGCACTCTCACGGAGGCTTTCTTCAGCATATCGCGCCCTACTTCATTGATAAAATCCTTTGTCTCTTTTTCATCTATTTTGGTTAAGGCACCTTCTTTAAACACAATTTCGCCGTTTACGAAAACCGTGTCTACCATGCGGCTGTCTCCGCTGAGCACAATGCTGGCCACAGGGTCATTTTTGCCGCCGGCATAATCCAGCTGGTCCCAGTTTAACAGCACCATATCGGCTGCTTTGTTTGGCTCTAGGCTGCCAATATCGCTTTCGCGCCCCAAAACACGGGCACCGCCAATGGTGGCTATTTCCAAAACTTGCTCGGCGCTGGGGCCGCCTTTTCCATACATCAGTTGGCCGGCCAAATAAGAGATGCGCATCTCCCCTATCATGTCGGAGGCGTTGTTGCTTGCAGCCCCGTCTACACCCAGGCCAACATGGCCACCCAGGGCAAGCAGTTCGGATACGCGGCAAACACCGGAATTTAAAAACATGTTTGAAGCCGGGCAATGCGCCACACCGGTTTTGGTTTCGGCCATCAATGCCACTTCTTCGTCGTTTAGCTGCACACAGTGGGCATGATAAAAATCTTCGCCCAACCACCCGATTCTGCGCAGATGCTCCACCGGGCGGCACCCATATTTTTCCATTGCCGTCAACACCTCTTGGCGGCTTTCGGCAAGATGGGTGTGCAGCTTAACGCCCTCATATTTCTTCGCCAAAGCCACAGAACCGTCCATCACCTCACGCTTCGAGTCGAACTCGTGCCAGCAGGGCGCCAAAGCCACACGACACATCGAAAACTTATCCATGTCGTGATATGTTTTTATCAAGCGCTCGCTGTCGGCCAAAATGTCGTCCACATCGCCGGAAAGCGAGTTCGGCACATGCGAACCCTCGGAATGCGGAATGCTCATGCTACCTCTTGTGGGATGGAAGCGAATGCCCATTTCCTCGGCGGCCTTTATTTGTGCATCAATGAGTTTACTCTGGCTTCTGGGATGGGCATAGTGGTGGTCCATGGAGGTGGTACATCCTGTTTTAAGTAGCCCCCCAAGGCCCGCAAAGGCACCGGCACGCACCACATCCTCGTTAATTTCTTGGAATATTTCGTAAACAACGGCCAGCCATGGCTCCAGTGTAAGGCCATTGGCCACATGGATGTTGCGCACCAAAGATTGCCAGCAATGGTGATGTGTATTGATAAGGCCGGGAATTACCACCATGCCACTTGCGTCCACCACTTCGTCTGCTGCACTTGTGATGTTGCTTCCAATTTCGAGAATTTCTTTACCACGCACCAAAACATCCCCGTGCCGAATGCGCTCTTTTTGCTCGTTCATGGTGATAATCCAGTCCGCATTTTTTATCAAAGTTGTTTTCATAACCTGTTTCTCCTTTATGTTGTATAAAATATCACAAACCATGCATAAACCCTGTTGTGAACATCCACTTGTGGACAATGACCCCAAAAGCACGCTTGCTTTTCAAACAGTACCGACACGTTCTAGGAAATCTCTCCTGCTTTTGTTTCGGCCGCTTCTGGTGTTGCATTGTCGCTTATGTCGGTGTTTTCAGGTTTCTTTTCTTTGGGGATAATCAAATTGAGTATAATGGCCACACTGCCAGACAAAACAACGGCAGAAGTTCCGAAAAGTGTTTTGAACACACCGGGCAAACCGCCGAGTGTGTCGGGTGCCAAAGAAACACCCATGCCCAAAGCAATTGCAAGCCCCACAATATACATGGTGCGGTAGCCAAAGCCTTCTAAACTTACCAGGCGCATGCCCGTCATGGTGATGATGCCGAAAACCGCCACGATGGCACCGCCCAAAACAGCTTGCGGAATGGTTGTGAACAGCTGGGCGAATTTCGGCATCATACCGGCCAATATGATGATGATTCCACATAGGCCAAAAACAGCACGATTCACCACCTTGTTCGAAATAACAATGCCAACATTTTGGCTGTATGACCCAACGCCAATGCCTCCGATTAAAGAGCCAAGTACACTGGCTGTGGCCGAGGCGATGATGCCGCCGGAAAGCTCTCTGGATTCCGGCTCGCGGTTCAACGCACCGGTGGTGGTAGATGTGATATCGCCAATCATTTCAACGGCGTTTACAATATACACAAAGGCAAGCGTAATGCAGGAGCTAAACTCGAAGCTGAGGCCAAAGAAAAGTGGCTGGGGTGGTTGCACCAGCGCCGCAGAATGCAAAGAGCTTAAATCCACAATGCCCACAATATAAGCCAAAATGTAACCTGCCACAATTCCAAAAAACACAGAGGCCAGTTTGAAAATACCCTTGGAAAAATGAGACAAAACCAAAACCACAATCATGGTGAAAATAGAAACCATCCAGCTTGTGGCACTGCCAAACATCGGGCTGCCAAGGCCGCCTGCCATGTAGTTTACAGCCGTGGTGTACAGCGAAAGGCCAATGGTGATGATGATGGTGCCTGTAACAATGGGGGGGAAAAACTTACGCAATTTTCCCACAAAACATCCAAACACAATGGCCGCCAAGCTGCCCACAATTTGGGCACCAAACAGCACCCCCAGGCCTTGCTCGCTGCCAATGGCAATGTAGGCCGGTATAAACACAAAGCTGGAACCGGTGATGAGCGGAAGTTTAGAGCCGAAGTATTTTCCAAAAGGCAACACCTGAAACAAAATGGAAATACCGGAAATTACAAGGCCGCCCTGTATCAGAATGGCCAGTTCGTTATGGCCGGCACCGCTGGCACCGGCCACCAAAATGGGAACCGTAACGCAGCCCATAATCATGGCAATGAGATGTTGCAATGACAACGGCAACATGGTAAAAAAATTGGGAATACCTTCCAGTTTCATCAGTACATCTTTTTTCATCATTCAACCCTCTTTTCTTCAAAGTAGCCCATGCTCAAACACGTACAAGTTTCTCTAATTTTCAAATCGTCCCGTTTGTCTTCTTATCCTTACCCCTCCATTATCTCGTGATTTTTTTCGCCAATTATGATTATGATAATATATTTCATGTTGTTTAAACATATAATATTTACACTTATGTTTATTTCACTTATAATAATTTTAATTTTCCGCTTCAAACCATCAACATACAGAAATTTTAGTGCGAATTTAACCTATTGTCAATATTTTCTTCGTTTATTCACCTGTGTTGCGCAGGTGAAATTCCTTGTGAAAACCGACAAATGTTTTGGCCTGTTTTCGTGCACAAAAACAGAGTTTTACACGGTTTGACAAAAAAGGCGTTATCATTTTGGGCACTTTTTTTATACACGGTTGTTTTTCGCCACGTTGGGCTGATAAACATTCGATAACAACGATAAAAAACCCCACTTTTGGTGAAAGGTGATTCACCAAAAGTGGGGTTTTCGCAAACATTTTGCCCCAAAGCAGAAAGCAATGGCACTTTCCCCGCCGTATAGGCCCACAAAACCGGTGGCCCTCAAATCGTGTCGACACAGTCTGAGAAAGAAACATGCCCCCCGTGTATATATTTCGGGGGGCATGCGGCTTCATTATTTTACATGGCCCTTATATCAGCCTTGCTTTTTTTTCGTTGCGGGTCACCCATCCGGGTTTGCTTTGCAGGGCCGAGCTGATGTTTTGCGCTGTATGCAGCATCCGTTTTTGGGTATCCTGCATTTTCTCCGGCGAGAGCTCTTTGTGGCACATATAAACCACGGCAATGGCATAGTTGCAGTCTCCCCGGCCGTCGATGATGGGCACCGCCATAGAACCCATCCCCGTTACAACTTCCCCTTGTTCCACAGAGAATCCCCGTTTTTTTGCCTGCTCTAAATCTTGCAGAATTTCTTCCACTTCCACCTTGGTGTGTGGCGTAAGCTGAGCCAAATCCAGCCTTCGTAAACACGAAATTTGCTCTGCCTTTGGCAACTGTGCCAAAATCACTTTGCCCTGAGAGGAACAATATAGCGGCAACCTGGAGCCAACCGGCGCCGAAACACGGAAAAAATCCGAGGTTTCAGAAGCTTCCACAACCAACAAAACATCATGGGAACATCGTTTTGCCAAATAAACTGATTCCCCTGTTTCATCTGTTATTTTTCTCATATATGGCAAAGCCACATTCTTTACATGCCACCACGCCTCTGCCCCACAACCAAGCTCGAACAAATGGTATCCCAAGTGATATTTCCCCGTTGTGTTGTCTTGTTCCACAATATGCGAAACCATCATCGCGGAAAGCAGTGCATGTGCGGTGCTTTTTGTTAAACCGGATAGCTCGCATATTTCGCCCAATGTTAACCAGCGCTCCACTTCATGCAAACATTCCAGCAATAGAATGGCTTTTTCCACTGCGGCAACTCGTTTCCCTTTTGTTTCCATGCGCCCCCCATAAAAGCAACTGTAAAAGTAAGCCCATTATACCACTTTGTCTATCTTTGTCCACCTTTTATCTAAGGTAAAAAAACACCCTGCCCAATGAAACGAGCCAGCCATAATCGGGTTTTTGTAAACGCTCTTTCTCGGGAAAATCGTGCGAGTTCAGCAAAAGCTGAAAACCAAGTAAAGGTTTTGCGCCCATTTTGTTTTCAGCTTTTGGTGTTCTGCCACACATTTTCACGCGTCTATTGCCGATGTTGTGCGCAGCTTGCGCCGCCCCCTGCAAGTGCCCTGGGCACAGCTTTGGCTTCGGTTGTTTCCACACTCGCCACAATCATAAAATTTCCCGCACTCTTCCCACTTGTCCATCTTCCAACATCACCTTGATGCCATGGGGGTGGGTGCCGCTTTTGGTAAGTAGTTTTGCCACCACACCCTCGGTAAGCTTTCCCGTGCGCTGG
>CAYJNQ010000022.1:0-26555 GCA_964371725.1 uncultured Oscillospiraceae bacterium | reverse complement strand
GAACTGTGGCCGTTGTGTGGCTGTGTGCTGCTACGACGCACGCACCTTGGACTTCGCTGTGATGAATGTGGACGAAAAAGAGTGCCGCGGCTGTGGTATGTGTGTGTCTGTGTGCCCCACCGGTGCGCTTACGGCTGTGGAGTTGCCGCAGAACGACGAGGACAAAGCCCTCTACGAAGAATCGCAAGAGTTCTACAGAAAATACTTTACCGCCCACTAAAAACAAACAATGGCGCAGCAGTTTCGCTTGCTGCGCCATTCTTATTCTTTTTTCGCGGAGGGAGGATTCATGAAAAAGAACACCCTGTATCGGCAAGATGTTTTGGCCAAGGTCACAGGAAAAGCCGTGTATGCCGCCGATATACAGCTGCCCGACATGGTGTATGCCGCCGCCGTGCGTAGCCCCCTTGCACACGGGCGCATTCTTTCCATTGCTTGTGAACAGGCACTCGCACTGCCGGGCGTTTTGGCCGTGTATACGGCAAAAGACATTCCCGGTATTCCTGCCATGCCCAAAGAGCGCCCCATTCTTTGCCATGACCGTGTTCGTTATATTGGCGATGGTGTGGCCTTGGTGGTGGCCGAAACCCATGCCCTTGCCAAAGAGGGCGCCAAACTGGTGGAGGTCTCTTACGAGGCTTTGCCCGCCGTTTTGAACCCCGCCGATGCCCTTTTGGAGGGAAGCACGCATTTGCATGAGGGCGGCAACCAGATTTGCCGTTATGTAACAAAGCGCGGAGATGCAGAAAAAGAACTGGAAAACGCACCTTTTCGTTTGCAGCGCCGTTTTACAACCCAGCGTGTTCAGCATGTTTGCCTGGAAACAGAGGCAGCCGTGGCAAGCTATGACAGCACAAGCGGCGAAATGCTTGTGCAATGCCCCATCAACAGCCCCTTTGTCATCCGAAAAATTGTGGCAGACACCCTAAACTTCCCATTTTGCGATGTGCGTGTGGTGCCCTCGGTGATTGGCGGCAGTTTTGGCGGCAAAAATTATGACATTGCCGTTTGTTCTTCGCGTGCGGCCTTGGTTAGCTTTTTGCTTCATCGTCCTTGTAAAATGGTACTTGGGCGAGAAGAATCGATTGAAGAAGGCACAAAACGTCATCCCTTGCAGGCTCATTATGATGTGGGTTTTGACGAAAACGGGCGGCTTCTCGCCATGAAAATAGATTTGCTTTTGGACGGCGGCGCTTACACAAGCAAAACCTTCCCCGTTACCAGCCGCATGGCCATTGAGGCCACAGGCCCCTATGTGGTACCTCATGTGGACACTGTGTCCACCGCTGTTTACACAAACCATGTTTATTCTGATGCCTTACGCGGTTTTGGCTCGCCTCAGGTAGATTTTTGCAGCGAGAGTTTGATGGATGACATCGCTTATCATCTCGGCAAGGACCCACTCGAAGTGCGAAAACTCAATATGCTGCGCGAAAACAGTGTTTCCGCCTTTGGGCAAACCATGCAAGATGTCACCTTGGACGCTTGCCTTTCGGCTTTGGAAAAAAACTTGGACATTGAAGAGAAACGGCGCGAGTTTGCGGCATTCAACGCCCGCAACACACAGCTTAAGAAAGGGCTGGGTGTGTGCCTTTTGCACCGTGGCGAATCGTTTGGTGCCGCAGGCCAAGGTTTGGATGTTGCACAAGCCGCTGTGTGCATTCAGCCCGATGGCAGCATTTTGGTGCACTCCTCCATTGCCGAGGTAGGGCAAGGGAGCCGCTCCATGCTGTTGCAACTTGTACACGAATATTTTGGCATTCCCAAGGAGAACATCCGTGTGAGCCCCACCGACACGGGCACCTCGCCCGACGCGGGCCCCACAGTGGCCACACGTGGCACGGTGTTTTCCGGCGGTGCCGTTTTGCAGGCTGCGCAACAGCTTTCGGCAAAGCTTGCCGGCTATGCACAATCCCAGCTTGGCACAGAGGAAATTCGGTTTGAGAACGGCGAAGTGCTCAGCTGTAAGGATGCAAGCCAAAAAATGTCTTTTGCAAAGCTCGCTTCCCATGTGTTTGCAAGCGGCGACCATTTAAATGCCTATGGCTTTTTTTCCGCACCCAAATTGCAGTACGACAAAAGCTGTGGCGTGGGCGATGCCTATTGGAGCTATGTATACGGTGCGGCAGCGGCCGAAGTGACCGTGGATACAGCCACGGGCGCCGTGTCGGTAGACCATTACCATGCCGTGCACGATGTGGGCCACGCCTTTGATAGGCAAGAGGTGGAAGGGCAAATGATGGGCGGTATTTCCATGGGGGTGGGCTATGCCCTTTTGGAGGAAGTGGAACTGGAACAGGGCCGCATTGCCAACCTGAATTTAGAGAGCTATCTGTTGCCAACGGCCATGGATATGCCACACATACACCCCCTTGTGCTTGAGCATCCGGGACCTGTTGGCCCCTTAGGAGCCAAGGGCCTCGGCGAACCATGTACCTGCGCGGTGGCACCCACCATTGTCAATGCCATTTACGACGCCTGCCAGCGCCGTGTATACAACTTGCCTGCCAATTTAGAGCAGGTAGCCCTTGGCAAATTTTTGAAAAAAACATCTTCTTAGGAGGCAAAACCCTATGAAAACATTGATTCACAACGCTTGGACAGTGACGATGAACGATCAATATGACATTTATCGAGACGGTTATGTTATAATGGATGGGAACACCATCACAGAAGTGGGCTCGGATGCAAATGCCTTACAACGTTTTGGTGCCCTGTGCGACAAAGTTGTGGATGCGTCCGACAAAATATTGATGCCCGGCATGGTGAACGCACACACGCATATGTTTCAAACATTCATGCGCGGCCTTGGCGATGATAAGCCTCTTTTCCAATGGCTTAGTGAAGAAATTTGGCCGTTTTCGGTGCTTATGAGCGAGGATGATTTTTATCATGCCGCTCTTTTGGCAAGCCTTGAAAACCTAAAAACCGGTGCCACTTCTGTCATTGACCAGCACTATGTGTATACGAGCTTACAAAACGGAGACAAGGTGCTTGAGGCCATGGAAAAGGCAGGCATTCGCGGAAATTTATGCCGTTGTTTTGCCGACAAAGTGTATCGCGAAGAATTTTTAGAAAGCGAAGACACCATCCTTTCCGACATTCGTCGCTTACACAAAAAATGGCACGGCAAGCACGGACGGCTTTCCCTTTCCGTGGGTCCTTTAAACCCCTGGGGTGTCACGCCGGATTTATTCAAAAGCAGCAAAGCGCTTTCCAAAGAGCTTGGCATTAAGTTCCAAGTGCACACAGCCGAAACACAAGATGTGGTAAAACGCACAGCCGATATGTACGACGGCATGCGAAATCTTGAGTTTTTTGAAAGCCTTGGCATTTTGGATGAAGACACACAGCTTGTACACAGCGTGTGGCTGAGCGACCACGAGTTGTCCCTTATCGAAAAGTATAAGCCACAAGTGGTGCACTGCCCTGTGGCCAATATGTACCTTGCTTCCGGTGTTGCCAGGGTACCCGAACTTTTGCAAAACGGAAACCCCACAGCACTTGCCACAGACGGCCCCGGCAGCAACAACAGTGAAGACATGCTTTCCACCCTAAAATACACGGCCTGTTTGCACAAAATTCACAATTTGAACGCGCAAGTTATCTATCCGAAACAGGTTCTGGAAATGGCAACGCGCCATGGTGCCTTGGCTATGGGGGATGAAACTCTTGGCCAAATTGCCCCCGGCATGAAAGCCGATCTTGTGCTGGTAAACTGGAAAGAAGCGCACATTGCCCCTGTGCACAAGGCCGACTCGGCCCTTGTTTACAACGCTACCGGCGGGGATGTGCACACGGTTTTTGTGAACGGCGAAATGGTTGTGGAAAACAAAAAATCCACACGGGTAGACGAAGAAGCTCTTATCAACGAATGCCAAAAACGGATTGAATTCATCAAATCTAAAATGTAAAACAATATAGAAAGCGGGAAGCGGCATCATGGCAAGAACAAACTACAGCACCTACATGGCTATTAAGCACCAATTGCTCCATATTTTTAAAACAGAAACCTTCGATCGCAACAAGCTCCCCCCCGAATCCGCCTTGGCTTCTCGCTTGGGCATCAGCCTCGTCACCTTGCGTGAAGCGCTTTTGATGTTGGCACTTGAGGGGTATATCACAAAGCGCCATGGAAGTGGAAACTACATTCACCCAAGCACCTTAGACCATGAAAATCGTAGTTTGTATTTTGCCGAAAGCCTGCAAACAGATGGTTATACCGTTCGAATCGAGCAAATTTCCCATGTGATCATCTCTGCCGGAAAAGAGGTGGCCAAACAACTCTGCATCGCCGAGGGCGACTGTGTGGTGCAGAACACACTGCTCTATTACGCCGATACCACACCCGCAATTTTGACAGAGGGATACTTTCCCACCTCCCTTTTGGTTACAAGCGATTTGAAGGATTTGGAGTTTTCTCATGTACATGTTTGGATTCAGCAGGCCATGGAGCGCGAGGTGGCACACTCTTTGAACAACTATTTCCCTTTGGCCGTTTCCGGCGAAGTAGCACAGATTCTTTGTTTGCCTCAGTCCTTCCCCATCATCGCTTCTCATCAAATTTTTTACGATGTGCAAGACGTGCCCATTTTATACAACAACCACTTTTTTAACCCGAATGTCTATCAGCTCAAAACCCTGCAGAACTGGGATCTTGCAAAATAACATCGGTCATCAAAGAGGGTTTGCTCAAGAAATTGAGCAAACCCTCTTTGATTCGATTGCCACAATATTCCTTCCGATTTTTTGGTTATTTTGCACATTGATAATTGATTGAAACTCTCACACATCTCCCTTATAATAACCTAATGCATTTTTAGAATTTGAGGTGAAATATATGTGTTTGGAAATACGAGAGCACCTCATTTTAGAGGCTTCAAAAGGCACGCTTGTGCCTTTTCAATTCAATGGGGATACTCTGCAAGGCTACGAGGGGCAACCCATTGCCGCCGCCTTGCTCAGGAACGGCATCCATGTTTTTAGAACCACCGAAAAGCGCAAAGAAGCACGCAGTTTGTTTTGCGGCATCGGCCAGTGCAACGACTGTGTTGTGGTGGTGAATGGCCGTCCGAACATTCGCTCTTGCGTAACAGCTTTGGAATCGGGCATGGTGGTAGAAAGCCAACATGGTCTTGGAAAGGTGGGTGTACCATGTCTGTAAGCGATATTTTGGTGGTGGGTGCAGGCCCTGCCGGGCTTGGTGCCGCCGTGGAAGCCGCCCGCTGTGGGGCCCGTGTTACCGTGGTAGACGAAAACCCAAAAGCCGGCGGCCAGCTCTACAAGCAAATTCATAAGTTTTTTGGTTCCGGTGCACACTATGCCGGTGTGCGCGGTTTTCAAATTGCCGACATCCTTTTGGATGAGGCCAAGGAGCTTGGAGTAAACGTTCTGCTCGACACACGTGCCGTTGGCCTTTTGGACGATGGCAGCTTGGCTTTGATGCAAGAGGGACGCCTTGTGCGTCATAGGGCGAAAAAGGTGATTTTGGCCACCGGCGCCAAGGAGAACGCCTTTGCCTTTCCCGGCTGGACTTTGCCCGGTGTGATGACGGCCGGCGCCGCGCAAACCTTTTGCAATGTACATGGCACCTTGGTAGGCAAAAATATTTTGATGGTAGGTTCCGGCAATGTGGGGCTCATTGTGTCCTACCAGCTTATGCAAGCCGGTGCCAAGGTTGTGGCCCTGGTGGAGGGGGCACCAAACATCACGGGCTATGCTGTGCACGCCGCCAAAATTCAGCGCGCCGGTGTGCCGGTTTACACCTCCCACACCATCGTAAAAGCAGAGGGCTCTTCCCATGTGAAAAAGGCCACCATCGCCGCTGTAAACACGGGTTTTTGCCCCTTAGCCGGAAGCGAAAAAACGCTGGAAGTAGACACCATTTTGCTGGCTGTGGGTTTGAACCCCCGCATTGAGCTTGCCCAAATGTATCGCTGTGAAAACACCTTTGAAAATGTGTTGGGCGGCACCTTTCCCTTGCACGACTCTTTTATGCGCACAAGTGTAGAAAATGTATATGTATGTGGCGACATTGCCGGTGTGGAAGAGGCCAACACCGCGTTGGAAGAGGGGCGCTTGGCCGGCTTGCATGCCGCCCTTTCCCTTGGTTTTGTGGGTAAAAAAAACCATCTGGAAGGCTTGCAAAGCAGTTTGCGGGACTTGCGCAGTGGCGGCCATGCCAAGCGCCGCTTAGACGGAAAAACACGCACCATTGAGAAAGGAGCCTGCCTGTATGTCTAGCCAAAAACCGAAAGACATCGCCCTTATTGAATGCACGCAGGAAATTCCATGCAACCCCTGTGTGTCCGTTTGCAAAAGCGGTGCCATCACAAAAGAAAACCTCAATGCCTGCCCCGTATTGCATGCCGAAAAATGTGTGGGCTGCAAGCTATGTGTGGCCGAGTGCCCGGGACAAGCCATTTTTATGCAGATAGAAAATTTCGACGAAGAAAACGCCACCATCACTTTTCCCTATGAATATCTGCCCTTGCCGCTTGCCGGGCAATGTGTGCAGGCCACAAACCGCCTTGGGGAAACCGTTTGCACGGCCGAAGTTTTGAGTGTGGATTTGCGCAAGGGATTTAATAAAACGGCCTTGGTTACCCTTAAAATTCCAAAACAATACAAAAATGACGTGCGTTTTATGCAACGTTTAGAAAAGGAGGCGGCGCCGCATGATGACAGATGATTTTTTGGTTTGCCGCTGTGAAGAGGTGCCAAAACAAGATGTTTTGCAGGCCATTCAAGACGGCTGGCATACCGTTGCCAGCATCAAGCGGGCCACACGGGCCGGTATGGGTGCCTGCCAAGGGCGCACTTGTGGCCGTTTGATTGTGCAAATTCTTGTGGCCGAGGGCATTTCCCCACCCGGTGAAGTGCAGCCCGATAAGTCTCGTTTCCCCATTGTCCCCTGTGATATTGAGAGTTTTGGAGGTGCAAAAGATGAGTAGCGCGCTGTCCTACGATGCCATCGTAATTGGGGGCGGGTACTTTGGCTGTGCCTGCGGATACTATCTTGCCAAAAGCGGAGCGCGTGTTTTGCTTTTGGACAAGGCTGAAATCGGCCGGGGTGCCTCCGGCGCCAACTTCGGATGTGTTCAGGTGCAAGACGACTCGATGGGCTTAAGCCTGGAACTTACCCTTGCCGGCTTCGAAATGATGCAAAATATGGAGAAAGAGTTGGATTGCTCCATCGGTTACGCACCTTGCTCCTCCTTGATTGCCGCGGAAACAGAGTCTCATCTTGCGGCACTTGAAACCTTTTATAAGGAAAAATTGGCCGCCGGGCTCGACATTCGCTGGCTCGATAATAAGGCCTTACAAAAAGAAGAACCCAACTTAAACCCGGATTCCCTTTTGGCCGCCACCTATTTTGAGCAAGGGCACCTCTACCCCTTTCATTATCTCTATGCGCTGATACGCAAAGGACGTGCCCATGGGCTGGAAGTGCGTGAAAATTGTGCTGTGGCCTCTCTTTTGATGGAAGGCGGCCAGTGCAAGGGCGTTGTTTTGGAAAACGGCGATTGTATTTGTGCCGAACAAACCGTTGTGACCACGGGTTCCGGCACGCACGCGCTTTGCCTAACTGCCGGGCTGGATGTTCCGGTACTGTCCGTCAAATCAGAATGTTTTGTCACAGAGCCTGTTGCGCCCCTTTTGCGCGGTTTCCACTCCTCGGCCGGTTTTTTTGAAGAGGCGCATGACGCGGAAAAAACAGCGGTTTCCTTCTGCATGGGGCAAACCATGTATGGCAACCTGCTTTTGGCGGAAACTTCAAAACCACACAACGCGGTTTCAGAACGGTTTCAAGATGCCACTTCGCCCGAGCAATGCTACCACATGCAAAAAAACCTTGCCTTTGCCATACCGGCTACCGCACACCTGCAAATTCTGCGCGGCTGGGTCACGGCGTCGCCCTACACCGAAAGCAACGAGCCAATTTTTGGCAGAAGCCCCATTCAGGGCCTTATTTTGGCAGCCGGTTTTAAAAGTGCCGCCGTTTTGTCGGCCCTTGTGGGCACACTGGTTACCGATATGGTTTTGCACAACCGCTGCCGTTATGATTTAAGCTCGTTCATGCGGCAGGTGCAGCGGTGTTCCTAGATGCTGTCGGCGCCGGGTTCATTTAACCCGGCCAAATGCATAGAACAAAATGAATATCCTCGGGCACCTGCAACGGGGATATTTTTTGTGAGGAAAATATTGTATAATAAAACCAAATGATGAATTGCCACACCACAAGGAGGAGACAACTTTATGCAACGATGCCATTGGCCCACACTTGAAAAATCTCCAATCTATATGGATTATCATGACCACGAGTGGGGCGTGCCCTCTTGGGAGGATGGCTACCTGTTTGAAATGTTTGTGCTGGAAAGCTTCCACTGTGGCCTATCTTGGCTTTTAATTTTAAAAAAGCGAGAGGCTTTCCGCAAGGCATTTGACCATTTTGACGCACACAAAATTGCACAGTATGACGATGATAAAATTGCCGAGCTTATGGAAAACACCGGCATTGTTCGCAACAAAGCCAAAATTTTGGCCACAGTTCAAAATGCGCGCGCTTTTCTTGAAACCGTGCAAGAGTTTGGTAGTTTTTCAAATTATTTGTGGGGTTTTACCGAAAACCGCGTGGTACATTTTCCTTTTGATGGTGTTACCACACACAATGAGCTTTCCGACACGGTTTCAAAAGACCTCAAAAAACGCGGGTTTAAATTTATGGGAACCGTCACCTGTTTTTCCTATTTGGAAGCGGTCGGCATCATGAACAACCATGCCGAATACTGTTTTCTATACAACAAAGCCAAAGAATGCAAGGAGGCACAAAGCCATGTATGAAACAATGGATGATTTACCCCGTGAAAAGCTGGTTGAATTGCTTTCGATTTATGCAAAAAATTGGCTTGCACACGACGGGCTTTGGTATCAATCCATCGAACGCAAACTGGGTACAGACGAAGCCATGGAGCACAATATGGAAGCGCAACGGGGTCTTGCTCTTATCGAAGCAAGGCGCGTGAAAGCTTTTTTGGGTCTTTCGCAGTTTGCAGGGCTTAGCGGGCTTGCGCGGGCACTTCGCTTTCGTCTTTATGCGCCACTTAACCGCGATGAAATCATTCTGAAGGACAACACACTTGTCTATCGTATGCTCGATTGCCGTGTGCAAACAGCGCGCCGCCGTAAAGGCATGTGCCTGCACCCCTGCAAAGCGGCCGGTATCGCGGAATACAGCCATTTTGCCAAAGGCGTGGATACACGCATTGTAACCGAGTGCCTAAGCTGTTATCCGGATGTCACGGATGAAAGCTGCGCGTGCTCGTGGCGCTTTTCTCTGCCGGAGGCCTTGGCAGAAGATCAGGAGGCTTAAAAAATGAAGAAATGCCGCATCACAGTGATGAAAAAAACTTTCCATGAGGCACTTTCCAAAGAGTTTGAAAACCCGATAGAGCACGCTTGCACGGTAAGCGAGGGGGATGTGTTCATTGCCAACGGCTGGCAGCGGCCGCCGGGGTTTTGCCTAAGTGCCTGGGAAAGTATGTCGGCCTTTGTGATGACGCTTGCACACGGCGGCGAGAATTTCTATGGCGGTTGGATGAAAAACCCAAAATCGGCGATGATCAGTTGCAACGACGGTTTTCGTCCCGTTAGTTTTTTGATAGAAGCTTTGGAAGAAAATGCCGATGAATGATTCAATTGAAAAGAAACGGGAAAATATTGTGGCATCCATGACATCTCATTTGGCACGCAACGGCAAAATATTGGAGCACAAATTCCGTCAATATCTGTTTCCCACCATATTCAGTGGCCTGTCCATCATGCTTGGTGTTGTGGTGGATGGCATGATTGTGGGCAACACCATTGGCACCGATGCCATGGCCGCCATCAGTGTGGCACAGCCCTTGGTGCTGGTTTTCCAAGCCGTGTTTTTTCTGTTTGGGCTGGGCAGTGCCACGCTTGTGGCTGTGTCAAAAGGTTCGCACAGGCAAGATACGGCCAACGCCGCCTTTACAACCGGCATTTTGGCCTTAATTTTCAGCTCGGTTTTGTTTGTTTTGCTCGGTTTATTTGCATCAGATGCCTTGGTTCAGCTGCTTTGCAGCGACGATACCCTTGTCTCCCTCACAAAATCCTACATCCATGTGCTTTTGCTTGGTGCCCCTTTGATGCTGTTTGTGCCGGGCGTTGTGTACATTGTTCGCACCGATGGCTTCCCCCGCTTTTCGGCAAGCATTTTGCTTGTGGCAAACCTTGTGAACTTGGTTATGGCTTTGGTCTACATCCGTGTGTTTGCGCTGGGCATTGCCGGGGCAGCTTTGGCCACACTCACCGGATATGCCGTGGGACATGTGATGCTGTTGTACTATTGGTTCTCTAAAAAAAGAAGCCTATGCTTTGTGAAACCGAACCCTGCGCTTCTTTCCGAAATTGCAGGCGGTGGGCTTGCCGGCTCTGTAAACACGCTGCTTATTGTGCTGCGCACATTTGCCTTGAACCACATTGTGTTTTCGGTGGGGGGTGTTGTTGCCATGGCGGTTTATGCTGTGTGCAATTTTTCCATCACATTCATCACCATGTTCAGCCGCGGCGCTGCCGATACCATGGTTCCCATCTTGGGCTTGCTGTATGGCGAGCGCGACTGGGCCGGCATTCGCTTTTTGCTCAAACGAACCTTTTATGTGCTTTTGGCCTGCCTGCTGGGTGCCGTTTTGCTTATTGAGCTGTTTGCGGTGCAAATTTTGGGGCTTTTCAATATCCTTGATGTGGCCACCCTCACCCTGGGCACACAGGCACTGCGTGTATTTGCCGTCAGTTTAATTGGCCTTGGCATTTCCTTCACACTCATGTATTATTTGCAAACAACAAAACATCGTTTCATTTCCCTTAGCATTTCCCTGCTTCGGGGGTTTTTGCTCATTGTGCCGCTGGCGTTTGTTTTCTCGCGTCTGTTCGGGCTCGAGGGTGTTTGGCTGGCCTACATTCTCTGTGAAATACTCACGGTTTTCATCACCTTGTTGATGTGTAAAATAACGCAGTTGCGCTCTAACGGGCGCTACAACAACCTGCTTTTGTTCGAAAAACAAGCGGAGAACGAGGCCGTGTACGACACCACCCTTCTCAGCGAAAACCGCGATGCTGTGTGTGTGTCTGAATGTTTGATTGCCTTTTGTGAAGATAATGGACTCAGCCGCAAACAGGCCAATTTAATCGGCCTCATGGCCGAAGAAACGGTGATGTATATCACACAATGCAGCAAGCGCTGCATTTGAAATCGACCTTTTGTGCCGCATACAGCCTACGGAAGTGGTTTTGCGTTTTCGCGATGACGGTAAACCCTTCAACGCCACACCGCCCCCCGGTGAAAGCGGAGGACCTTGTTTTGACAACATCACCGTGCTACGCCGCATCGCAAAAAATATTCATTATGCAAGCACCCTTGGCATGAACAACACCCTGCTGATTTTGGAGAGAGAACACGATTCAAAGTCAGGCGCACCTGCCGGCTAGCTGCTCGTCTTTATTCTTTTCACAGTATCCCTTTTCATTGGCACACAAGCATTCTGTGTCAAAAACACCCATCATGAAACGGCTCCCTCGCTTTGCGGTGTTGCCGGGTTCAAAGCTTCCAAATGATAGAGTAAATGCAACTGCAAGCGCACATTCATATCTTCCAAATCCAGCGGCAACAGGCTTTTTATTTTGCTTATTCGATATACAAGTGTATTGTAATGAATATGCATTTGAAGGGCTGTTTTTTTTGTGTTGCAACCCATTTGTAAAAACATTTGCAAAGTTTCATACAGGTTGCTGTGGTGCTGTGTATCAAATTCTTTCAAAGGATTGAGCGTATTTTCAAGCATAAGGTGGATGGCCGGGTCTTGCGGCAACAAAGCCAGTAGGTACAGCACCCCCAAATTTTGGCACCCGATTACCGCGTCCTCCAAATGGCAACATTTCCGAATGTGGCTGATACGCAAAGCCTGTTGATATGCCTTTTGCATCTCGCCAACCGAAAATGGCTCGCTTACACAAAAACCAAGGCTCTTTCCATTGAGGATATATCGAAATTTTTCGCATAATTTTTTCAGGGCATTTATGTCTTTTTCTTCGTCTTTACCGCTTTTAACCACCAAAATCAACGTTCCGTTTATCACACAAAACAGGTTGCTTTCATCTAAATTGCGCATCATGCTATAGATTACTTCGCTGCTATGCCGCGTGGTTTTTTTCTGTTTGTCCGCTTTTGGAAAATCCACAGCCACAACGCGATGAAACTGGTTTTCTTGCAGCGCATAGCCTTCCGCCTGTGCGGCCACGCAGATATTCACTGTGTTTTGAAATTTCCCAAACAACCAATCTTCAATGAATTTTTGATGATTTTGATGCTGAATGCGTTCCAGCGAAAAAGTACTTTTCATTTTCAAAAGCAACACATTGCCCACACGGTTAAGCAAAATATGGTCGGTTTCGCTCAAAGGCGCATTGTACTCCAGCACAATCAGGCGAATATTTTGCTTTAAATTGGGTTGGCAAATATGCACGCGCACCCCTTTTTTCTTGCCAATGTGAAAATGGGTTTTTTGTTTATCGGAAAACAACTGCTTCATAAGCTCGTCACGCAATGTGCCCGAAAACAGCCGATAGCTATTTTTGCTCATGAGCAACTCGTGAGACTGCCCCAAAATAAGCACGGGATTTTTGAGTAAATCCTCCACTGTCTGTAGCCGTTTCTCCGGGTTATCCTCCCTCAAAAGCACATCCAACACCTGCTCAAAACGGTCTTGCAGCTGATAAAAACTTTGTGTTCTCTTTTCAAAAATACTCTCAGAGCTTTCAAATAAAATGTTGGAAAACACCGCTTCCATGGGCAGCTGAATCAGCGGAAACGAAAGCTCTTTGGCTTTATTCAGTACATTTTTGGGCAAACCGCTGTGAAAATGTTTCACTTTCAGGCAAAGCCCGCAAATATTGTTTTCATCTAGCGCACAAAGAAGTTCTATCAATTCATTTTCTTTCCCGCTAAAGGCATATCCGGAACTGATGAGGAGTTCCCCCGGCTTTGCCCACCGCAGCAAATCGCCCCCTTCTATCACATTACACCTTGCAATTTTGTTTGAAAGGCGTGTTTCTCCACTTAATAACTGTGCTCCCCGCATGGCGCTAAGCTGCATGAAATCTTGCAAAGAAAAATATTCTTCCCTATTCTTGTAATTTTTTTCGTTCATGGTTTGCATTTTGTCTTCCCTCATTTTCCACACATCTTGTGCCCATTTTGTTTTCAAAAAAAGTATCTCGTTGTAATGAAAAAAAAACAAATAATTCGCAAAAAAGTGGTTTTTTGTTCATGATTTTTTCATTTTCCCTCTTCCAATATAGTATACAATTCCATGTTATTATGCAAGAACTTTTGGCTTTTTTAACAAGCAATTGGCAACAAACACCAAAAATTTCACAAATTTTGGTGTTTGTTACCATTGTTTTGGTAAGAGTTGCCAGATATAATAGGGTACATCCGATATGTACAATTGATATTCGGCTATCTTAGCTGAGGAGGAGTACCCTTGAAGACCTATTCTTACGTGGTTCAAAGTCCTTTGGGTATGCATGCGCGTCCCGCAGGGCAATTCGTAAAGGTTTCCAAACAGTATCAATCTGTCATTGAAATCCAAAAAGAGAACAGCGACGCTTCACCCGTGAACGCCAAACGGCTTATGGCTGTGATGGGCCTTGAGATTCGGCAGGGCGATTGTGTTCAATTTCAAATCAATGGAGACGATGAAGAGATTGTGATGCAGGAAATACAGCAAATTTGTCTCGAAAATTTATAACCATAAAAGCAAACAACCTTGGAGGGCTAAAAAATGAGAAGACTGAATCGTATCTTTCGACCGAACGGAAAAACTGTTATTGTAGCGATGGACCACGGCATGAGCCTGCCTGTGAACCCGGCCTTAGACAACACCGGCGACATTATCAAAGCAGCCGTAGCCGGCGGTGCCGATGCCATTTTAACCACCATGGGCGTTGCCAAACGCTACGAAAAAGAACTGCGCGATGTTGCCCTTTTGTTAAGAGCCGACAGTGGTTACTCTTACCTTGGAAAAGGTGATGCCGCACCCCGTGGTTTCTTTGATGTAAGAGATGCTGTGCGCGTTGGGGCCGATGCCGTGGTGTGCATGGGTTTCCCCGGCATTGCAAACGAGCTGGATTGCCTTGACAATTTGGCACGCCTTGTGGCCGAAGGGCGCGAGTGGGGTATGCCGGTGATGGCCGAAATGTTGCCCGGCGGCTTCGACCCCAGCATCCCGAACAGCATTGAGAATTTAACTTTGTCTGCTCGTATTGGCTGCGAGTATGGTGCCGACATCATCAAAACCACCTACAATGGTAGCATTGAAGAATATCGCCAGGTGATTGCCGCTTCCTACCAACCCGTTGTGGTGCTGGGCGGAGAGCAAACACACGATTTGCCCTCCCTGTTCCAGTGCCTTGAGGACGCTGTTTGTGCAGGCGCCGCCGGCGTTGCCATTGGACGCAATGTTTGGAAGCATGAAGACCCCGAAAAAGTAACGCGTGCGCTGGTCTCTCTTGTGCATGAAGGCGAAAAAGCAGCCAACATCAAAGGTTTATAAGAGGTGATGTGATGATACCAAGCAAAATGAAGGCCATTGTAATAGAAGAGGCTGGCAAAGCCGTTATCAAAGAGCTTACCACGCCAACCCCCAAACGGCAGGAAGTGCTTTTAAAAGTAGAACGTGCTTTGATTTGCACCTGGGAACAGCGTATTTTTGACGGCAGAGATGTTCCCCTTCCCTTCTTGCCCGGGCACGAAATCTCTTGCACCGTAGCCGCCATCGGAGAAGACACCTTCACCGATTTGGAGGTGGGACAATCGGTGGTGGTGAAAGTGTATGACCACTGCGGTGAATGCGAAAACTGCCGCCGTGGAGCCGATAACCTCTGCACCGGCAAAGCGCGCAAACGCTCTTACGACGGCATTCCCGGAACCGGGGGCTTTGCACAATATTTTGCCATCGGCACCGAGCGCGTGTATCCCTTGCCCAAAAATGTCGATGTGGATTTAGATGCCGCTTCTTTTGCCGAACCGCTTACATGCTGCTTGCAAAGCTTCCGCCAGGCCGAGGTGGAAATGGGCGAAGATGTGCTTGTGGTGGGCGGCGGTGTAATGGGTCAATTGCACTGCCAAATTGCAAAATTGCGTGGTGCCCGCACCATTTTGGTGGAAGTGGATGAAAAACGTTGTGAAACGGCCCGAAAAAACGGCGTAGATGTAATCATCAACCCGGCCAAAGAGGACGCTGTTGCCACCATTTTAGAAAAAACCGAACAGCGCGGCGTGCACGTTTGCTTTTTCACTGTCAATTCCCTTGCATTGGCCGAGCAATATCTTGGGGTTCTTGCCAAGCGTGGCCGCATTGTGTATTACGGTTCTTTCCACCCCAAGGGAACCATCGCCATGGACCCGAACAACATCCATTACACAGAAAAACGCATCACAGGTGCCTTCAGCCCAACCGTGCGCGATTTTTGGACAGCTTCCCGCCTTTTGGGATATGGCATTGTAGACGTGAAACCATTTATTTCAGAGCGATATGGCATGAAAGAATGCCAAACTGCCATTGAACGTGCCAAAAGCGCCGAAACCTATCGTGTGTTGATTGATTTTTCTGACATGGACTGAGACATCATTTCATTTAAAGAAAAGAGGAACAAACATGGTTCACTTAATCTTAATTAGCCATGGCTCCTTGGCAGCCGGTATGCGTGAAGCGGCCGAGATGATTTTGGGAAAACAAGATGATTTGGAAGTGTTTGGCCTGTATCAAGGCGACACCGTGGAAAGTTTTTCGCAAAAAATCGAAGCTGTGATAGAAGATTTTGGCAATCCAAACAACACTTTGATTGTTTCGGATTTGCCCAGTGGAACACCGGCAAATTCTGCCATGCTCATGGTGCTTAAGCACAAAGTGCACGCCATCAGTGGATGCAATCTACCCACTTTTTTGGAAATTTTGAGCCTGCGCGATGACGAGACGGATATTTTACAGCTCATCGATTCCGCCTTGGAAGTGGGCAAGGCCGGCATTGTCAGCGCTCGAAACATCATTGAGGAAAGGAGGGAATCGCCATGAGTGTTATTTTTTATCGCATCGACGACCGCCTCATTCACGGGCAAGTTATGACAGGATGGCTAAAAATCCACAAAGCTCAAAAGGCCTTCATCGTAGACGATGAAATTGCCAAAAACGATTTTATGTGTGATGTTTTGAGAATGGCCGCCCCAAAAGATTTGCAAGTTTCTATTTTCACCGTTGAGGATGCCATTGCGGCCATTCGGGAAAGCGGTGACGATGAGCAGGCCATTGTGCTTGCCAAAACGCCGGGAATTATGAAGCAATTGCTGGATTCCGGTGCCGTGATGAAAGAGCTCAATGTGGGCGGCATGGGGTATTTGCCGGGTCGGAAATCTGTTTTGCGCAGCATCCAGGTATCGCCGGCAGAGCTGGAGCAATTGCGGGAAATTGCAGCGCAGGGCGTGCGGGTATTTTGCCAAATTGTTCCGGACGGAAAGTGTTTGGAACTTGATAAAGTGAAGTTGTAAAGGCATTGATTCTTTGTGTTTCGTGCCAAACAGGTTTGAGGGAAAAGCTTAGACAATCATGTGATAGGAGGAACAAAAAATGACCTTTTTGCAAGCAGTTCTTGTAGGATTTTTGTACTATTTCTCTGATGCACCCTTTTACTTCGGCGAGGGTTACTATGTGTTGCAACGCCCCATCGTAGCCGGCTTTTTGGTTGGCCTTGTCATGGGCGACCCCGTCACCGGTACCATCATCGGTGCCACGATCAACTTGATGTATCTTGGCCATTTGAATGTGGGCGGCTCGATGCCTTCCGACATGGCCCTGGCCGGTTACATCGGCACAGCCATTGCCCTGGCAACCAATGTAGACACCGAAGTGGCTTTGGCCATCGCCGTGCCTCTGGGCCTTTTGGGCACCATTTGGTGGGTTGGTCGCATGACCATTTGCGCCATTTTTGTACACTGGGCAGATCGCTTTGCAGAAAAAGCAAACATCCGCGGTGTAATGATGACAAACTGGGCCCCTGCACAGGTCATCCTTTTCGTTTTCAAAATGATTGTAACCATTGCTATTTTGTTCGCAGGTGTGGAGCTTGTAGGTAACTTCCTGGTAGCCTTTGAGAACACCGGCCTCATTCATGCCTTTAGTGTTATTGGCGGTTTGCTTCCTGCTTTGGGCATTGGCCTGAACTTGCGTGCCATCTTGAAAAAACAAACCGTTCCTTTCTTGATGATTGGTTTCCTTTTGGTCACCTATTTCCAAATCAGCTTGGTGGGTGTTGCTCTGTTCGGCGCAGCCGCAGCTTTGATTTTCCTGTTCTACACAAGCAAAGGTGAAGACCAAGACGGAATAAAAACAGCATAGGCAATGCATAGAGAAAAGGAGGATATATAAAATGGCTGAAACTACAAACACAACACCGGTAGCAGAGAACGCTGCACCTCAAAAACTAACCAAAAGCGACATTCGGAAATCTTTTTGGCTGTGGCAATTGTTTTCGCACGCCAACTACAACTATGAACGTATGCAAGGCGGCGCATTCGCCATGTGCATGGCACCGCTGCTCAAAAAACTCTACCCCAAAAAAGAGGATTTGATTCAAGGCCTGCAACGTCACCTTGTTTTCTTCAACACAAACCCCAACGTGGGCACGGTTATCCACGGCGCTGTCATCGCAATGGAAGAAGAACGCGCAGCCGGTGCAGACATTTCCGACGACGCCATCAACTCGGTTAAAACAGGCCTCATGGGCCCCCTCGCCGGCATTGGCGACGCACTGGACCAAGGCGTTATCATTCCCCTCATGGTTGCACTGGGCATTAGCATTGGCGCCACCGGCAACCTGTTTGGGCCCATCTTGGTTCTGTTTGGTCTTCCCATGTGCCTTGTTCCCATTGCCTACAACAGCTGGATGCAAGGCTATCGCCTGGGCGGTAAAGCCTTCGGTGCCATGCTGAGTGGCGGACGTATGAAGCAACTGATGGATGCTGCCGGCATTTTGGGCTGTACCGTTATGGGTGGCCTCATTCCAAACTTTGTGAATGTGTCCACAAAAATCAGCTTCAACATTGGTGCAGAAGCTTTTGACCTTCAAACACAGCTGTTTGATGCCATTATGCCCAATATGCTGCCTTTGGCTGTCACCCTTGGCACATTCGCCCTCATCACCTTTAAAAAGGTGAACACACTCGTGGTTCTGGCCGGCATGGTGGTGATTGGCTTCATCACAGCCTACCTAGGAATTCTGTAAAACACTGCGCTTTGCCCCATTCGAAACCGGGCATTTTGCAAAAGAATTGTATTTTGGCATTGCCCGGCTGTTCCCCATGCGGGAGTAGCCGGGCAATGTTATATCGAAAACCAACACAAGGAGGGTGTTTCTTAGATGAGAATTTTACAAGGGCAGGGTGTAAGCAGGGGGGTTGCCCTCGGAAAAGTGCATGTATTCACTTTGGCAACCCCCTGCTTTACCGCAAAGAATGATGTGGATAAAAAAACAGAATTGCAAGAATTTAACAGTGCCTGCGAAAAAGCGAAAGCACAGCTGCGTGCCCTATACGAACAAACAAAAGAACGCCTTGGCGCAGAGCAAGCAGATCTGTTTTCCGTGCATGAAATGCTGCTGGAAGACCCTGACTTTTATGACAATGTTCTGGATAAGATAGAAGAAGACGGCCTTTGCGCCGCACAGGCCGTGCAAGATGCCGGAGCAGAGTGTGCCGCATTCTTTGCCGCCATGGATGACGCCTATTTAAAGGAGCGCGCCGCAGACATCTCCGATGTTGCCACACGTTTGCTTCGTATTTTAACGAACACCGAAGAAGAAGCGGCACTTCCGTGCGAGCCTTGCATTTTACTGGCAGAGGATTTAACCCCAAGCCAAACCGCCCGTTTGGATCAAAGCAAAATATTGGGCTTTGCCACAAGCAAGGGCAGTGAACTTTCGCACACGGCAATTTTTGCACGAACACTTGGCATACCGGCCGTTGTCAATGTAGGGGCCGAACTGCTGCAGATTGAATCCGGCGAAGAGCTTGGCTTGGTGGGAAGCGAAGGGCGCTTGATTGTGCAACCGAACGAAGAACAGCGCCAAGAACTGGCCGCCCTACAGGAAGAGCAAGTTCTTGCACTTGAAAAAGCGCTTTCGTTTCGCCACAAAAAAACACAAAGCAAAACCGGAAAATCCATGCTGCTTTGTGCCAATGTTGCCAATTTGCACGATGTACAGGCGGCTGTGGACAACGATGCGGAAGGCATTGGGCTTTTTAGAAGTGAATTCCTCTTTTTGGAACAATACGCCGCACCCAGCGAGGAATTGCAGTTCCAAAGCTATCGAAAAGCGGTAGAAAAGATGCAGCAACGCCCCTGTGTTATTCGCACTTTGGATATTGGGGCCGATAAGCAAGTGCCCTATCTCAAATTGGATAAAGAGGAAAATCCGGCTTTGGGGCTGCGGGGCATTCGTTTGTGCCTTTCGCAAAACGATTTGTTTACAGAACAACTGCGCGCTTTATGCCGAGCTTCTGTTTTTGGTAAACTTTGTGTTATGCTGCCCATGATTTCGTCTCCGCAAGAGGTGTTGCAATGCAGGCGCATTCTAAAAGAGGTGCAAGAGCAACTTTTGCGCGAGGGTATCCCCTTCGATGCCAATATGCCGCTTGGCATTATGATAGAAACCCCGGCAGCGGCCTTGAGAAGTGAAGAACTTGCACAAGTGTGTGACTTTTTCAGCATTGGAACCAACGATCTCACGCAGTACACCCTGGCTGTAGACCGCCAAAACCAAGCGCTTGCGCCCTATATAGACAAACAGTATACTGCGGTTTTACACTTGATTGAAAAAAGTGTACGGGCGGCACACGCCGCCGAAATTTGGGTGGGCATTTGCGGTGAACTGGCCGCTGACAAATGCTTTACACAACAGTTTTTGGAAATGGGTGTAGACGAGCTCTCGATGGCTCCGAAAGCCATTTTGGATATGCGTGCACACATCAGCGAGCTTGAGTAATGGCCCTCGTGGTCTATAAAGGAGATAGCGAATGAATTCTTTTGTATATGAAATTCCCACAAAAGTTTATTTCGGTGCAAACCAGCTGGAGCATTTGAGCACAGAGATTGCTCAATGCGCAAAACGCGTTTTACTCACCTACGGTGGGGGCTCTATTAAGCAAAACGGCCTGTACGACAGGGTTCTTGCCGAAATTGAAAAGGCCGGCGCCACCTGTTTTGAGCTGTGCGGCATAGAGCCAAACCCTCGCATCGATTCGGTGCGCAAAGGGGCCGAACTTTGTAAAAAAGAGAACATCGAGCTGATTGTGGCCGTGGGCGGCGGTTCGGTATTGGATTGCAGTAAATTTATAGCCGCTGCCACTTTTTATGACGGCGACCCCTGGGACATTGTGCAAGGCAAGGTGGGTGTGCAAAACTGCCTGCCGCTGTTCACCATTCCCACCTTGGCCGCAACCGGTTCCGAAATGAATGCAGGCGGGGTTATTTCAAACCTTGAAACAAAGGAAAAACTCTTTGGCTATTTTCCACCCATGTTGCCAAAAGTATCTTTTTTGGATCCGGCCAATACCTACACGGTAAACCGTTTTCAAACGGCCTGTGCCGGTGTAGACATTTTAAGCCATACCCTTGAAGTTTACTTCCATCAAGACAAAGACCTCGAACTGCTTGATAATATGATGGAAGGTCTGATGAAGATTGTTCTAAAATACACCCCCATTGCCTTGGAAGACCCTGCTAATGAAGAGGCCAGAGCCAATTTGATGTGGGCTTCCAGCTGGGCATTAAACGGTTTTTTCAACGGCGGCAAAAACCAAGGGTGGAGCTGCCATCCAATTGAACACGAATTGTCGGCCTTTTACGACATCACACACGGTCTGGGGCTTGCCATTCTCACCCCGAACTGGATGCGCTATATTCTGAAGGAGGACACACTCTCTCGATTCTATCGTTTTGGCACCCATGTGCTTGGCATCGATCCAAACTTGCCAAAGCAAGACGTGGCGGAAAAGAGCATCGAAATGCTAAACGACTTCTTCTTTCAGGTTTGCGGCTTAGACAGCACCCTAGGCGCTATTGGCATCGACGAGACACATTTCGATGAGATGGCGTGCCGCGCCGAACAAAACGGCACCCTAGCGGCATACCGGCCCCTGAACAAAGCGGCCATCCATGAGATATTGACAATGTGCCTGTAAACCCTGTGTGCAAAAACAAGGAGAAAAAGATGTTACAACTTGCAAACGAGATGACTTGGACACAAATGCGCGATGCAAAAAGGGAAGATTCCTGGTTTATTCTGCCCATCAGCGCTTTAGAACAGCATGGGCCTCATCTGCCCTTGGGCACGGACGACTTCATTTTACAGGCTGTTCTGAAACGCCTGTTGCAGGAATACAAACCACAAAAAAATGTGTTTCTGCTTCCCACCCTACCCTACGGCAACAGCGTGGAACACGGTGTTTTCCCGGGCACGGTGTATCTGTCGTGCCAAACTTTGGTAGCCGTTGTAGAAGATGTGATACGCTCACTTTCCAAAAACGGCTTTCGGCAGCTCATCTTGGTGAATTCGCACGGCGGAAACACCGGCTTGCTTCATGCCTATGCCCAGCAGTGGCATGTTGAGCACAATGTGCGCCTTTTCAACATCGATTTTTGGGGCGGCAAGTTTTTTTCTGATACGGCACATACACTGAAGGGCGACTACAAAAAAGAAATTCACGCCGGTGAAATTGAAACCTCCGTCGTTTATCATGCATACCCTCAATTTCAAGCTTTGCAAACGCAAATCGAGGATGTAGCCGTCACGCTGCCAAGCCATTGCCCAGGTTGGACCACCGAGGAAATTAGCCAAAACGGCACCTTGGGCTATGCCTCCCTTTGGTCGGAAAAAAGTGGCGAAGAATTGTTGCACTTTGCCTGCCAAAAAATGAGTACAATTTTAGACGACCTCCTGTCTCGGAACATGCCAACACAAGCCTAAAGCAAAACACAGTGCACGGTTTGCGCAAGAACAGGGCCGAAAACGGTCTATTCCCTTTGGGAGTATTTCCGTTTTCGGCCCTGTTCTTTTGTATTTTACACACCCTTTGAATGAAACCCACATTCTACGCGATCGGGCCCTCAAAAACCGGCCTTGACGCCCCGTCTTCCACGGTTTCCTCTTCGCTTATCAGCGTGCAAGTGCCGTCCTCGGTCACTTCGAAAACAAAAGTGGCCTCATACACGGTTTCGCCACCTTCCCATGGCCGTGCCAAAACAAAGTGCACATGCACCTCGCCCGCATCTTTTGGCAAAAGCGTGTAGCGCACCATCTGCCCCGCACCGGCCAGCATCTCCGAAGCCGAATCCGCCTGCTCAATCACTTCCTTTTCCACTTCAAAACTGCCACTTCCCTCTTGGCTTACCTCCCAAGTAAAACCGGTGGTGGCATTTTCCTCCATTTCAAATACAGCCTCTTGCATCGTTGCCTCTTGTGCACTGTCTTCACCCATGCAAGCACTCAAACCAAATAAACACAGAACGCCCAGCAACAAAAAACAAAAACTCTTCTTTTTCATTTTGAAACCTCCCTTCCTTACGCCTATTCTAACACAATGTACCAAAAAAAAACAACCGCCACACTGCTACACCGGTTTTGCCGCCGATTTCCTTCCATATAAAAATGCCAAAACACCCATGGACACAATCAGCAAGTAACCCGGCAAGCTAGCCACAGTGGGAATTTCCCCATACAACACAAAACCAAACAGTGCCGCAAACAAAACCTGTGCATAGTCAAACACCGAGATATGCCGCGCCGGTGCCAGGATATAGGCATTGGTTACCGCAAATTGCCCCAGTGTGGCCGCAAGCCCGGCCAACAGCAAAAACACAAGCTGCTGTGCACTCATTTCGTGGTAATCGAACAATAAAAAGGGCAGTGAAACCAGGCAGGAAAAGGCGGAAAATAAAAAAACAATGGTGGCACCGTCTTGCCCTTTTGCCCCCAGTTTGCGCACCACCGTGTAGGCCATGCCCGCGCACAGAGCACCCAGCACGGCCACCAAAGAAGGAATGCTCAGTGTCATTCCCAATAGGGATGGGTTTAAGAGAAAATAACTGCCCAAAAAAGCCCCGAACACAAAAACCAGCTGCATCTTTTTGGGTTTTTCAGAAAGCAAAAACCAGGAAATCAAAACAGCAAAAAATGGGGCCAGCTTTGCCAGAAGAGACGATTCGGCCAAAAGCAACCGGTCCACCGCATAGAAATTGCAAAACACACCCAGTGTGCCACACACACAGCGCAGCAGTATCCACGGCCCGTTTCCCTTGGGCACCCGAACACCCCGGCCATTTTTCAAAAGCACCCCCAGTGCAAAAAACAGGCTGATGATATTGCGAAAAAAAACTTTTTGCATGGGGGGCAAATCGCCTGATAATTTTACAAATGTGTTCATCAGGGCAAAACCAAATGCCGCGGTTATAATGAGGATAATCCCCTTTGTTCGTTTGCTCAAAGCAACCCTTCTTTCAAGCTGTGTTTGTAATCCTTGTGTCCTGCTTATTCTATTATACTGAATAAAAGGCAATTCACAAGCTAGCGATTGTAGATTTTTGTAAACATGGCATGGGCTGTCTGTTTAGCTTCTATCAACATTGCTTGAAACCGGAAGATTCTAAACCATTTTTTTGCAAGGCAAGGCAAAAAAAGATGCACCCCTTTATAAAATGTTTTTTTGCCACGATGTATGGCCTAAAAATAACCCAAATGAGACGATTGAATACTTTTGTCGCCATGATCCGCGCCGGTGTTTTCCGTGTTGAATCCTTTGTGCTAAAATCGCCATAAAACACATCATCGCAATTTTGATGGATAACACCGAAGGCGAGATGCAGCCGGTAAACTTTCGGTTTTGCCTCATCGGTGTTATACTGTTTATAAAAAAGATTTACAGGGGGAATCGTAGTGAGTGGTAAAAAGGCATTTTCCGAATTTTTAAAAAGACAAGGCATTCAAATTACTTTTGATCGCATTTTTGTAAAGGCTTTGGGCGCCATGGCACAGGGTCTTTTCGCCTCTTTGCTCATCGGCACCATCATCCGCACCATCGGGCAGAATGTGCCCGTGCTGGCCTTTATGGACGAATGGGGGCTTTATGCCACCGCCGCAACCGGTTCCGCCATGGCCGTGGCCATTGGATACGCCTTGCAAGCGCCCCCCTTTGTTCTTTTTTCACTTTTGGCCGTTGGTGGTGCAGCCAACAGCTTGGGTGGTGCCGGTGGGCCGCTTGCCGTTTTTTTTGTCACTCTCATTGCTATTTTTGCCGGCAAACTGGTTTCCAAAACAACCCCGGTCGACTTGATTGTCACCCCTTTTGTCACCATAATGTCAGGTGTGTTCGCCGCCATTGTTTTGGCACCACCCATCGGCCATGCCGCTTCGGCCATCGGGCTTGCCATTATGTGGGCCACCGAAATGCAACCCTTGCTCATGGGCATTCTCATTGCCGTCATCATGGGCATTGTGCTCACCTTGCCCATCAGCAGTGCAGCCATTTGTGCCGCCCTTGGGCTCACAGGGCTTGCCGGTGGTGCCGCCTTGGCCGGTTGCTGTGCACATATGGTGGGTTTCGCCGTGGCCTCTTTTCGTGAAAACAAGGTGGGTGGTCTTTTGGCACAGGGCATTGGCACCTCCATGTTGCAGGTGCCCAATCTCATGAAAAAACCTATTTTGTGGGTTCCTGCCATCCTGGCCTCTGCCGTAAACGGGCCCTTGGCCACCGCCGTGTTCCGGCTTGAAATGAACGGCGAGCCCATTGCCTCCGGCATGGGAACCGCAGGTTTTGTGGGTCCAATCGGTGTGCTTACGGGGTGGGCGTCCCCCTCTGATTCTGCCCTCGCTACCGGTTCCATGGCCCTGTCGCCCACGGCCTTCGATGTCTTTGGTCTTATTGCCGTTTCCATCTTGGTTCCCGCACTTGTGGCATTTTTTTCTTCCGAGCTGATGGGCAAATACGGCCTTATTGATAAAGGCGACTTGAAAATTGATTGTTAATGGGCATTCTCACACTTTTCCCAACGCGCAGCAAAAGCTTGTTTTTTAAAAGTATTTGTGGTATGGTTCTATACATTCATATATTTATAAGGAGGATAACCAAAATGGATTATGGAAATTTACTGACAAGTGTAAACGCCGCCTACTATGTTGTGCTTGCGGTTATGTCCGTATTGTATGTTGTTATAACTTGGAGGATATACGCCAAAGCGGGCGAGCCGGGCTGGGCTGCAATTGTACCTTTTTACGGCTCTTATGTTCTGTACAAAATCTGCTGGGGAAACGGCTGGCTGTTCCTTTTGCTTTTGATCCCATTTGTGAATGCTGTGGTGGGCATCATTACATTGTATAAACTTTCCAAAGTTTTTGGCCATGGTGTTCCCTTTACCCTGGGGCTTGTTTTTTTCCATTTCATTTTCTTTTGCATTCTTGGCTTTGGCCCGAACGAGCGCTATGTGGGCCTTTCAAAATAACATTGTGCCGGTGTTGTATTAAAAAGGACGCCATGAAGAACAAAACCCGCTTTCAAAACCTGAGGCCACCAAACGGTGGCCTCTTTTATTCCCGGATTGTACTCTTTTTTTATCCATTTCTTTTCAAGGGGCAATCGGCAACCGCAAATTCAAAATAATTTTGTATATGTTTAAAAAATTTTGTTCAACTTCATAAAGTTTCCTTGTATTTTGTGCGTTTGTATTCTATAATGGAATTTATAGCGGTTTGCAACCGCAGGCCGATAAATTTGGAAATACAATCGCAAAAGGAGAACTGTATTATGAGTGGTTTCAACGCAGTACTGGCAAGGAACACCGAGAATGCGCCGCAGGGGTTGGGGCTTTCTTCGCAATCGGTGGCGTTTTCGCACTACAACAATTTTTCCGCACAACTTCCCATCGACCCAAAAACCGGCAAACTTGTGGCCGGTGGCGTTCAAGAGCAGGCTATGCAATGCTTTCAGAACATCCGCGCCATTGCCGAAAGCATCGACCATGTCATGAGTGATATTGTTAGAATCACCGTGTTTGTTACCGACATTGAAGACGTGGACAGTGTAAACGAAGTGTACAAAAGCTTCTTCCCCACCTATGTGCCGGCACGCACCACCGTGGCCGTGGATGCCCTGCCCCTGAATGCCAAAGTGCAAGTGGAAGCCCTACTTTCGCACGGCGAGGGTACCCTTCCCAATGCACCACAGGCAGGAGACCTGATTAAGCTCACAAATCACACCGCCAATGCGCCCGCTTGTGCCCTATCTTCGCAAACGGTGTCGTTCTCGCACTACAACAACATTTCCTCCCAGCTTCCCATCTGCCCCAAAACAGGCCGTGTGGTGGAAGGTGGCGTAAGCGCACAAGCCATTCGTTGCTTGCGCAATATCAAAGCGGTTTTGGAAAGCATTG
>CAYJNQ010000021.1:24564-30899 GCA_964371725.1 uncultured Oscillospiraceae bacterium | reverse complement strand
AACTTACAAACGGTTTGTTTGTAAGTTTTTTTGTTATAGGTGTGTAGGCGAATATACGTTGCCATAGGAAGGCAGGGGGAGCTTGCATTGAAAGAAAAATTGAAAACGGTTTACGTGTGCACAAATTGTGGCGAGGTATCGGCACGCTGGATGGGAAAATGTTTGAGTTGCAACAGTTGGAACACCATTGTGGAAGATGTGGTGCGTGAAGATAAAAAAGGAAAAAACAAAGGAAAACTCCACGAGATGGGGGTGCTACGCCAAATGCAGGCGCTGCAAGATGTGGACACTTGCGAAGAACGTAGCCGGCTTACCGCGGGCATAGCTGAGCTCAACCGTGTGCTTGGTGGCGGCATTGTGTTGGGCAGTGTGGTTTTATTGGGTGGAGAGCCGGGTGCCGGAAAATCCACTTTGCTTTTGCAGGTGTGTGGTGCAGTGGCGCAGCAAACACCGGTGCTTTATATTAGCGGCGAAGAATCTGTGCGCCAAATTAAACTACGTGCCCAGCGTTTGCAGGTTCAGGAAGAGGGCATCTCTGTGGCCGCAGAAGCCGATGTGGATGAGATTACAGCTTATATAGAAAAAGAAGAGTTTGGTTTTGTGGTAATTGACTCCATACAAACCATGTACACACAGGATTTATCCGGGTCTGCCGGCAGTGTTTCACAGGTGAAAGAGTGCACAGCACGTCTCTTATCTGTGGCAAAAAGCAAAGAAATTCCGGTTTTTATTGTGGGGCATGTAAACAAGGATGGAGCGATAGCAGGGCCGAAAGTGCTGGAACATATTGTGGATACTGTGCTTTATTTTGAGGGCGAGCGGGGGAACCCCTATCGCATTTTGCGTGCGGTTAAAAACAGATATGGCTCCACCAATGAAATTGGATTGTTCGACATGACCGGCCAAGGTTTGCAGGCTATTGAAAATCCATCAGAAATGCTTTTGGCCGGCCGACCGCTTGGTGTTAGCGGGAATTGTGTCACCTGCCTTATGGAGGGTTCCAGGCCTTTGCTTTCAGAAGTGCAGGCCATTGCCACCAAAACAAGCTTTGGCACACCGCGCAGAGCTACCTCAGGCGTGGATATTGGCCGTACCAATTTGCTTTTGGCTGTGCTGGAAAAGCGAGCCGGGTTCTCCATGGGTAACTTGGACATTTATCTTAATGTGGTGGGAGGGCTTGAAATTGATGAGACCGCAAGTGATTTATGCGTGTGCCTTGCCATTGTCTCGAGCCTTTTAGACAAACCCCTTGCAGACGATTTATTGGTGCTTGGGGAAGTGGGGCTTGGAGGCGAAGTGCGTAGTGTTTCCAATATGGAGATGCGTCTTCGGGAGGCACAAAGAATTGGGTTTGCAAGTGCAATCATTCCTTCACATAACCTCAGTAAAATATCAAAAGATAATTTTGCACCGATGCGAATCAAAGGAGCTGGCACGATTCAGCAAGCCATCGCGTGCCTTGAATCCTAAAATGAATACACACAGTGGGTTTTTATTAATTCAGAATCAGAACCGCAGAGATGGATGGAAGTTCTTTTCAACATATACAATTTCGCTAAATGAATATTTAGCGAAATTGAGGGGACGATGAATTCTATAAACGTTAAATGTTTTGAATTATTATGAGGATGAAACTAGAATGAGCACATACATAAAACCCGGCCAAAGAAGCTGTGGACATTATTTGGATTGTCCTGAGATATTGCTTGAATATTTAAACTATTCCGAAGCCATCAAAGGGTTATCTGTGAAAACTGTAAATGCCTACTATATGGATTTGCGCAGTTTTTTTCGTTTTCTACTTTTGCGCAAAGAGCTTGTTTCCCGGCAACTTTCTTTTGAAGAGATAAAAATTGAACCAGTTGATTTGGCCTTGCTTAAAACTGTGAACAAAGAGGATTTATATGAGTTTGCTTATTTTTTAACAAAAGAGAGAAGCAACAGTGCCACAACAAGAGCACGCAAGCTATCGGCGGTGAAAAGTTATTTTCATTATTTATGCAATAAAACAGGGAAACTTCCTTTAAACCCCGCACAAGATTTGGAAATGCCTAAAATAAAAAAGAGCCTGCCCAAATACTTGAGTTTGCAGGAAAGTAAAGAACTCTTAGGAAATGTCGAAAGTGATTTTCAGCAACGTGATTATTGTATTCTTACCCTGTTTTTGAACTGTGGAATGCGCCTTTCGGAATTGGTTTCCATTAATATTTTAGATATAAAAGACGATACCCTTCGCTTGGTGGGTAAAGGAAATAAAGAACGCACGGTATACTTGAATTCAGCTTGTTTGAATGCAATTTCAGAGCTCGTGACGGAGCTGAATAACATGAAAGATAAAAGAGTAGATAAAGAAGCCTTGTTTATCTCTAAAACCACTGGGAAAAGGCTTTCGGCACGGCGTATACAACAGCTGGTAAACAATAGTTTGGCCTTGGCCGGTTTGCATGGAAAGGGATATTCCACGCACAAGTTGCGGCATACCGCCGCCACTTTGATGTATCAATATGGGCAGGTGGACATCTTGGCTCTCAAGGAGATTTTAGGACATGCAGCCTTAAATACAACCCAAATTTACACCCATTTGGAATCGGCGCAGCTAAAACAGGCCTCAGAGGCTTCCCCGTTATCGCATTTCAAAGCCGAAGAAAAAGAGCACAATATGAAGTGAATTGTTGAAAACACTGTGGAAATTGTGGAAAAAACGGAAAACCAAGGCAAATAACGTCTATTTCGGGCCTATATATTGAATTTCGAAAAACAATGTTTCAACAAAAAAAATCATGACAAGCAATTTCGCTTGTCATGATTTTTCGTTGTCTATTCGTTGCAATTTGATTTTTCGGCCGATAGTGCAATGGCACATTCCAATCTTTCCTTTTCCAGGGCACATGAAAGTGTATGTGGAACCAAAATATCTTGATTGAAGCTGTGATTGTTTGCATTGCATCCACCGCTACAATAGAATTTTGCCCAGCAATCGGTGCAGGCTTGTTTGTTCAACAGATGTGCTTTTGCAAATTGTTCTTGCAAATGGGGGGTATCCACTCCCCCGCTAACATCACCCATTTTGAATTCGGTTTTCCCAACAAATTGATGACAAGGGTACAACTCGCCCTCTGGTGTAACGGCCAAATATTCATTGCCGCATCCACAGCCTTTGATGCGCTTAATGGCACAAGGTCCATTGTCCAAATCGAGTAGGAAATGGAAAAAATGAAACGGAGTTTTGGGCAGAGTATCTGTCATATGCTCCAGTAGTTTTTGATAACTGTTGGAGATATGATTTAAGTCTTCGGTGCGGATGCTATAGGCGTCCTCTTCGGGACCCACCACGGGCTCCACCGAAATCTGCTCAAAACCAAGCTCATGCAAATGCAGCACATCTTTATGAAAATCCAAATTGTTTCGCGTATAGGTACCGCGCACATAATACTCTTTGCCACCGCGCGTGCGTACAAGCTTTTGAAGTTTTGGTACAATGGTATCATAAGAACCTGTTTTTGCCATTGTCGGGCGCATTGAATCATTGACCGATTTTCGTCCATCGAGTGAGAGCACTACATTGCTCATCTCTCGATTGATATAGTCAATGTTCTCATCGTTTAGCAGAAGTCCATTGGTTGTGAGCGTAAAACGGAACTGTTTGTTGTGGGTCTTCTCTAAGCTGCGCGCATAGCTAACCGTTTGCCGCACAAGCTCAAAATTCATAAGTGGTTCTCCGCCAAAAAAATCCACCTCTAAATGATGACGTGTTCCACTGAGGGAAACAAGCAAATCCATTGCCTTTTTCGCTGTGTCTATATCCATCAATTTACGTTGCCCACCAAAATCGCCTGTTGAGGCAAAACAGTAGGCACAACGTAAATTGCAGTCATGAGCAACATGTAAACACATCGCTTTCACAACGGTGGTCTCTAACTTACCCGAAAATTCGCTATAGTCATCATTCGAATAAAGAAGCCCCTGTTCATACAATTCTTGAAGTTCCCGGAAAACAAATTCCAACTCCTCTTTTGAATACCGGCTCAATTTTTTGCATCTATCAGAGGGTAAAGTTTCCTTGCGTAAGTCATCTTCATTTAGCTCATTGCATAAGGAATAAGCCAATTCATCTAAAACATGAACGGCCCCACTCCCAACATCTATCACAAAAAAATTGCCTAATTTTTCAAACGAATGTATCATAGCTGCTCCCTTATGAAAAAATGCAAAACATAAGCAAGAGGCGAAAGGATATCACCTCTTGCTTATGTTTTGTTTAAAAAAAGTTAAACCAAATGCCATAGAATTACTTTTTGATCTGCTCACATTTTTGGTTTGCCACAGTGCACGATGTTTTACATGCCGATTGGCAAGAGGTTTGACACTCTCCGCATCCGCCTTTGCATGCAGACTCTTTTAAGTTGGCTTTGTTGATGGTTTTGATATGTTGCATCCTGCACACTCCTTTATTCCGGTTTTCCCAAATCGGAAGAATCTTTTTTCTCGCTGTCTTGTGTGGTAGCATCGCTGCCGGAATCCAAACGAAGTTTTACCACTTCATTGATGGCAAAGCGACGAAAACGCATTCTGGAACGGTCACCGGCTGTTTCGAGCACAAAAGTGTCTTCTTTCACACTCACAACACGCCCTACAATACCACCAATTGTGGTAACCTCATCCCCCACCTCAATGGAATTGCGCAATTCCTGTTGTGTTTTTTCGCGTTTTTTCTGCGGGCGAATGATCATAAAATACATCAATACGCCGAATAACACCAACATGATAATCATACCGTACTGTTCTAAACCTGCAAACATTTTTTTCCTCCTTATGGCAGCTTATTCTAAATCATTATAACGAAATATTTCAAAATATGCAAGTGATATTTTTTAACGTTTCAAAAAAAATGTTAAACCTGCAATTATATTCTTGTGTCCAAAATAGTAAAATACTTTTTGTAAAACGAATTAAACGTTTCATCGTCCAGAGAATCGCGGATTCGTTTTAAAAGTGTATTGTAAAAATACAGGTTATGCAAAACAGCCAAGCGCATGCCCAACATTTCCTTTTGTTTGAGCAAATGTCGAATAAAAGCACGCGAATATCGTTGGCAAGCCGGGCAAGCACAGCCAGCCTCGATGGGTCCACTGTCGTTTGCATACTTTGCATTGTTCAAATTGATAATACCGTCAAAGGTGAATAAATGCCCATGACGTGCATTACGACTGGGCATGACACAGTCGAAAATATCCACACCTCGTCGCACAGCTTCCAGCATATTGCCGGGGGTTCCCACCCCCATAAGATAACGTATTTTTTCACTTGGCATCAAAGGTTCCACCTCTGAAATGATTTCATACATCACAGCGGCTTCCTCCCCCACAGCAAGGCCGCCAATGGCGTAGCCATCCAAGTCCAGCGCCGCAATCTCTGCCATGTGTTTTCGGCGCAAATCGGCATAAGTGCCGCCTTGGTTGATGCCAAAAAGAAGCTGGTCTGGGTTGACACATGCATTTTGTTCTTTCAATAAAGTCAATTCATTTTTGCATCGCTTCAGCCAACGTGTGGTTCTTTCACAGCTATCTTTTACATAGGCATATGGTGCCGGGTTTTCCACGCATTCATCAAAAGCCATGGCAATGGTAGAGCCCAAATTTGCTTGAATACGCATACTCTCCTCAGGCCCCATAAAAATACGCTGTCCATCAATGTGAGACTGAAACGAAACACCTTCCTCTTTTATCTTGCGCAAACTGGCCAAACTGAACACTTGAAACCCGCCGGAATCGGTTAAAATAGGGCCGCGCCAATCGGTAAACTCGTGTAAGCCGCCTTGCTGTGCAATGAGGGCATCTCCCGGACGAATATGCAAGTGATAGGTGTTGCAAAGCATCACTTGGGTTTGAATTCTCTCTAAATCCTCCGCTCCCAGCCCTCCTTTGATGGCCGCCGAAGTGGCAACATTCATGAAGGCGGGTGTTTGAACAGTTCCGTGTACAGTTTGCAATTCGCCACGGCGTGCATCCCCGGTTTTACTGTGCAGTATAAACATAATTACCTCAATATAAAATCAAATTAAATTTCAAATAATCAACATTGCGTCTCCAAAACTAAAGAACCGATACTCGTTTTCCACGGCCTTTTGATAGGCACATAAGGTGTTTTCACGGCCGTGAAAAGCAGAAACCAACATGAGCAGTGTACTTTCCGGCAAGTGGAAATTGGTGATAAGCCCATCAATGGCCGAAAAAGTATATCCCGGTGTGATAAAAATATCCGTTTCGCCTTGTGTGCTGATTATTTCACCATGCTGCCGAAACACAGATTCCAAACAGCGACAAGTTGTGGTTCCA
>CAYJNQ010000021.1:0-24554 GCA_964371725.1 uncultured Oscillospiraceae bacterium | reverse complement strand
TGATTTTGCTTTATCTATAGCATAAACTGTTTCTTTTGGTATGTAAAACGATTCCGTGTGCATGGTGTGGTGAGAGATGTCTTCCACCTGAACGGGGCGAAAGGTGCCAAGACCCACATGGAGGGTGATTTCTGCCACACTGATTTGAGCTTGCTTCAAGCATTCCAGCAGTGTATCGGTGAAATGCAGCCCGGCCGTTGGGGCGGCCGCACTGCCCAGGTGCTTGGCGTAAACGGTTTGGTAATCGGAAGGCAGGCTCTCCCGGCCTTGAATGTAGGGTGGTAGAGGCATTTCGCCAAAGCGTTCCAGTGTTTCAAATAAGGTGCGCGTGGTGTAGCGAAAACGGACCCGCTTTCCCCCGTTTGGAAGTGTTTGCAGTATTTCGGCCTGTAGGCTTTCGTCCCCAAAAACAAGACAATCCCCGGGACGAATACGCTTTCCGGGGCGAGCCAAACATTCCCATTCATCTTGTTCATGTTCTTTCAAGAGTAAGAGTTCACAAAGACCCTCCTGCCCTTTTTTATGGCCCAAAAGACGTGCCGGAATCACTTTGGTGTTGTTGACAATCAATATATCATGTGGCTGAAGGAGCTCTGGTAGTTCGGAAAAACAGTGGTGATACAGGCGGTCTGTCTTTCTGGGCAAATAAAGCAAGCGAGCCGAGTCTCTTGGGTTTGCGGGCTTTTGTGCAATCAACTGCTCCGGCAAATGGAACCGGAAGTCGCTCTTCTTCATGCGCACTCCTTTCGGGCATTGACAAATAGCCCGTTCAGTTGGTATAGTTAATTTGGTAAGATAGACTAGCTTTGGGGTTCTGTAAATTCAGATACCATTATAGAGCATATTCTGCCGGTTTTCAAGCCGGCCTTTTATCTATCTGCAACAACAAGTATATGAATGGGGAGAATGAAATGAAGGATGTAAGAATCGCGGTTGTAGGTGCCAGTGGCATGGTTGGACGCACATTTTTAAGAGTTTTAGAGGAGTATAAACTGCCTGTGAGCGAATATGTGTTGTTCGCTTCGGCACGCAGTGCGGGAAGCACGGTTCAATTTTTTGGCAAAGACTATGTAATTGAGGAGCTTAACGAGAAGAGCTTTGACAGTGGCTTTGACATTGCCCTGTTCTCGGCAGGGGGCTCCATTTCGAAGGAATTTGCCCCCATTGCGGCATCCAAAGGCTGTGTAGTGGTCGATAACAGCTCGCAGTGGCGCATGGACAAAGATGTGCCGCTTGTGGTGCCGGAGGTGAACCCGGAAGCATTGAAAATGCATAAGAATATCATTGCCAACCCGAATTGTTCCACCATTCAGGCTATGTTGCCTTTGAAAGCCATTATGGAGGAATGGGGCCTGAAACGCGTGATTTATTCCACCTATCAGGCTGTAAGTGGTGCCGGTCTTGCCGGTTATCAAGATTTGGAAAACGGGGCCAAGGATTATATGGCAGGAAAAGCGCAAGACCCTCAAAAATTCCCCCACCCTATTTTTTCCAATTGCCTGCCCCAAATTGATGTGTTTTTAGACAATGCCTACACCAAGGAAGAGCAAAAGATGGTGGATGAAACCCGTAAAATTTTGGGGGATGACAGCATTGGAGTTACCGCAACCACAGTGCGTGTGCCCGTGTACGACGGACACAGCGAGTCCATCAATATTGAAACCATTAAACCATTTGAAATTGACGACGTTAAGAAAAAACTGGCCGGCTTCTGCGAGGGCATGGTTTTGGTGGACGATATTGCAAACAACCGCTATCCCTTGGCCTTGGATGCAGCCGGACGCAATGAAGTATTTGTGGGCCGTGTGCGCCGCGACTTTAGCATTGAAAACGGCTTGAATATGTGGTGTGTGGCCGACAACATCCGCAAAGGCGCTGCGACCAACACCGTTCAAATTGCAAAATACATGCTGGAAAACAACATGCTGTAATCTGGCTGAATGATACACGAAAGGAAAGAAAAAATGGCCAAACAACCATTGTTTACAGGCTCCGGTGTAGCCCTTGTAACACCGATGCGCGAAGATAAAACCGTGAACTATGAGGCATTCGAAAAGCATATCGAATTTGTGTTGCAAGGCGGCAGTGATGCAATTGTTGTTTGTGGCACCACGGGCGAGGCCTCCTCTTTGAACGATACCGAGCATTTGTCTGTCATCGAGTTTTGCATCAAAACCGTGAACAAACGTGTTCCGGTGATTGCCGGTACAGGATCAAACGACACACAACATGGTGTTGAACTTTCAAAAGAAGCGGCACGCCTTGGTGCAGACGGCCTTTTGCAAGTGACCCCTTATTACAACAAAACAAATCAGAGTGGGCTTATCAAACACTTTAGCAAAATTGCGGATGAGGCAAAATTGCCTATCATTTTGTACAATGTACCCTCACGTACAGGCATGAGCATCAAACCGGATACGTATGTGGCGCTTGCCGAGCACCCGTATATTGTGGCAACCAAAGAAGCCAGTGGGGATATTTCGCACATTGCACAAGTGGCCGCAAAATGTAAGGGGCTCTTGGACATGTATTCGGGCAACGACGATCAAATTGTGCCTATTTTATCTTTTGGTGGCATTGGCGTGATTACCGTGATGGGCAATGTGGTTCCCCAAAAAATGCATGATATCTGTGAATGGTATATGACCGGGCGTGTAAAAGAAAGTTGTGATTTGCAGCTGGAATGTTTGCCGCTGTATGATGCCCTGTTTTCAGATGTCAACCCCATCCCGGTGAAAGCCGCGGTGGGCATGCTCGGGTTTGATGCCGGGTCTTGCCGTTTGCCTTTGGGAGATTTAAGCCAAGATAACAGACAATTCCTTGAGAATGAAATGAAAAAAGCCGGTTTATTGTAACAATACAATTTGTAAAAAAACACAACCCTTTCGCGAAATGGGTTGTGTTTTTTTACTTAAGTGCGCATATTAAAAAACAATACAAATTGTATTTCCTTGTTTTTTCTTTTTAAAATGGATTTTATAAAGAAAGATTCCCATTTCCTCACAAATATGATATACTGAATATGTATAGGAAGAGAAATTATTTTGTAAAAAGGATTGGATACCATGTGTAATTTAATCATTCAGGGTGTATGTGGAAGAATGGGACGGGCATTGGTTGCGCTCATAGACGAGCGTGAGGATTGCAAAATTGTGGCCGGGGTTGATGTATGTACAAACGCATCCTTCCCCTTTCCGGTTTACACGAAGTTGCAAGATGTGAAGGAATCGGCCGATGTTATGATTGATTTTTCGTTACCTGAGGCAACAAAGGCAGCTTTGCCTGTTTGCATGGAACGCAACTTACCCTGTGTAATTTGCACCACCGGCCTCAGTGATGAGCTAAAAAAAGAGTTGCAGTTTGCTTCGATGCAGTGTGCCGTTTTTTACAGTGCCAATATGTCTTTGGGTATCAACCTGCTTATCGAATTGGTGAAAACCGCGCGAAAAACCCTGCCGGATTTTGATATTGAAATTGTGGAAAAACACCATCACAACAAATTGGATGCCCCAAGCGGCACAGCTTTGGCTTTGGCCGATGCCATCAATAACACCAGCGCCGGGCAATTTCATTATGTTTACGACCGGCATGAGTTGCGCCAAAAACGTGCAGCGGATGAAATTGGTATTCATGCTGTGCGAGGTGGTAGCATTGTGGGTGAACATGATGTGTTGTTTGCAGGCCCGGATGAAGTTCTCACATTGTCTCATTGTGCCTATTCGCGCGAAGTGTTTGCAAATGGCGCCATTTCGGCAGCTTTGTTTTTAAAAGGTAAAATGCCCGGAATTTACAATATGCGTGATTTGATCGCCGAAAAAATTTAGTGGGGAATGGCCATGAATAAACACGAAAAAACACACAAAAAACATAAAAAAAGAAAAAATTATGTTTATCCTGTTTTAGCTTTGTTGATGCTTCTATGTATGCTAACCTTGGGATGGGCATTGAGTTCGGTAATAGGCGGCGACGCACAGCCGGGGCCTGAACAAACCGGCATTCCCCTACCTACCGCCGAGGGTTCTGCCATAGCAGAATCTGTCATTCCGGTTACAACAGAAGAGCGCACAGTTCGTTTTTCGGCTGTGGGAGACAATTTGATTCACAACGGAATTTATTTGCAAGCGCAAGCCCGCGCGGGTGGAGAAGGATACGACTTCACCTATGCCTATGAGAATGTCAGTGATTTTTTTTCAGCTTTTGATGTGAATTGGATAAACCAAGAGACCTTGATCACCTGGGATATTCCGGCCAGCACCTATCCGATGTTTGCCTCACCCGGAGAGCTTGGCGAGGCACTTTATGCCGCCGGTTGGCGTGTGTTTGCCACATCAAACAACCACAGTTATGATAAAGGTGCACAAGGGATTGCCTCCACCCTGGAGTATTGGAGCACAATGCCGGAAGACACGGTGAATAACGGGTTTTACGTGCCGGGGCAAGAAACCGAAGGCATTTCTTTGCAAGAGGTAAACGGCATGCAAATTGCCTATGTGTCTTTCACGGAATCCACAAACGGAATTCCAAAACCGGCCGATGCTGTGGCAGAAGTGATTATGACAAATGAACCCGAACGAATGCAAGCTCTTGTGGAACAGGCCAAAACCATGGCCGATGCCGTGATTGTAAGTGTGCATTGGGGCACTGAAAACAGCCATGAAATCCGCGAAGATCAGCGTGTGCTGGCGGCACAATTTGCCGATTGGGGAGCGGATGCCGTCATTGGCACACACCCTCACGTTGTACAAGGTGTAGAAATGGTGCAAGGAACCGCTACAGGGCGCAGCATACCGGTTGCCTATTCATTGGGGAATTTTCTTTCAGCACAAGCCCAAGCCAATCAAATGATTGGCCTTTGCCTCACCTTTGATTTGAAACAAACTGTATATTCAGATGGAACCGAAGAACCGGTTCGTATCGAGAACATTCAGGTTTATCCAACTGTCACACATTATGACAGCAACTACAGCAATATACGTGTGTATATGTACGAAGATTATACGTCAGAACTGGCATCTCAGCATGGTGTATTGGCTCGATACTCTGGCTTTAACATGGAGTATATTCAAGGTTTGTTGCAAGAGTATATCTCGCCTGAGTACCTGGTATTGACCTAGTTTTCGCAAAATGATGGGAGGGGTTTAACGATGTATGGTGTAAGTGAAATTTGTTGTGTGGACGACATGATTCTGATGAGTATTTCAAAATCGAATGCTGCTTGTATGGCCAAAACCCTGCAAGATTTGGCACAGGCCGGTGTTGTGGTGGACATGATTAGCCAAAGCGCACCCACAGGGGATAACTTGCATTTTAGTTTCACGGCTTCCAACTGTTATTTCAATGACGTGCTGAAATGCATCAGCTCCAATGCAAAATCGGACGATTCAGGGCCGATGGTCAGTGGCGGATATGCTAAAATCTATCTGTTTGGCAAAGAGATGGAGAATGAGGCCGGGGTTGCTGCTCGTGCCCTTTTGGCAATCGGCGAAGCGGGCATTGATGTTTCATTGGTTACAACCTCAGATTACGACATCTCTCTTTTGATACGGCAAGAGGATGTGGATGTGGCCATGGAAAAACTGAAAAGTGTTTTTGCCTTGTAAGTTTTTCTTTCAGGTACTTGCGTGAAGTGCCGTCTATGCTATTAAAATAGCCCCCGGCTCCGATGAGCCGGGGGCTATTTGTCTTATCAGTCTGTCAAAACAGCCCGATGATATACCTTTTTTCCTTTGCGTATGACAATGCCGTCTTTGAACTGCTCTTCTGAAATAAGCGCTGCTGTATCACCCACTTTTTCATCATTGAGCACAATGCCACCTTGTTCCACAAGACGTCTTGCCTCTTTTTTTGAAGGAGCCAAACCACAGGCCAACAGCAAATCCAGAAGGCCAATTGCCCCGTTGCTGAACTGCTCTTTAGCAAGGTTTGTAAAAGGCATATCTTTGGCAGCACCACCGCCGGAGAATAACTCCCGTGCGGTTTGGAGGGCTTTGTCGGCCTCTTCCTTGCTATGCACCACACGTGTCAGCTCATATGCCAGTTTTTCCTTGGCGGCATTGATGGAGGCACCGTCATTTTCCTGCACAGCCGCAATTTCATCCAGCGGAATGTTGGTTAGAAGTCGCATACAGTTCTGAACATCTCCATCATCAATGTTACGCCAGTATTGGAAAAAATCATACGGCGATGTTTTATTGGGATCGAGCCAAACCGTGCCTTTTTCCGTTTTCCCCATTTTCTTGCCCTCTTTTGTGGTGAGCAAGGTGAAGGTGAGGCCATAGGCTTCGGCCCCTTCCTTGCGGCGAATCAAATCTACACCGCTTAGGATATTCCCCCACTGGTCATTTCCGCCAAACTGCATTCTACAGCCATAAGTGCGATGCAAATAGAGAAAGTCGTAGCTTTGCAAAAGCATGTAATTGAACTCCATAAAGGTAAGGCCGCGCTCCATTCTTGCCTTAAATGCCTCGGTTGCAAGCATTTTATTGACAGAAAAATGCACCCCGATATCGCGCAAAAACTCCATATAATTCAGTGGAAGCAGCCAATCGGCATTGTTCACCATTTGTGCTTTGCCCTCTCCAAACTCAATGAACTTTTCCATTTGTCGTTTGAAACATTGCGCATTGTAATCAATTTCTTCTCGTGTAAGCATTTTGCGCATATCACTTTTTCCGGTGGGGTCGCCCACCATGGTGGTGGCACCGCCAAGCAAAGCCATGGGTTTGTGCCCCGCCTCTTGTAAATGACGCATTACAACCAATTGTAAAAAATGACCCACATGCAAACTGTCGGCCGTGGCATCAAACCCGATATAAAAGGTGATGCTTTCTTTTTCCAAAATTTCCCGGATGGCTTCGGCGTTGGTTGCTTGTGCCACAAGACCTCTTTCTTCCAGTGTTGTGAAAATATTTTTCGACATACGACGCCCTCTCTTATTCCCTTTTTATTTTTTTGTTTTTTGTGCGCTGTCTAACATCTCGGTGGCATTTGCTTTTGCCACGCTGGTAAACGATTCCCCGGAAATGATACGTGCCAATTCGTTGATGCGCTCTTCACGGTCTAACTGCCGAACACTTGTATAGGTGCGCCCGTGTTCCACACTCTTTGAAATCAAAAGTTGTTCATCGGCATAGGCGGCTATTTGCGCAGTGTGTGTTACACACAGCACTTGGCGCTCGCGTGCACCGGCTTGCATCATCCGGCCAATTTTGCCGGCCGTCCCTCCTGAAATTCCTGTGTCAATTTCGTCGTAAATAACGGTGGGCATTTCATCGCGCAGAGCCAAGGCATTTTTTATGGCCAACATCACACGGGATAACTCACCGCCGGAGGCTATCTTGGCCAGTGGTTTGGGTGTTTCACCTTGATTTGCCGAAAACAAAAATTCCACCCTATCCTGCCCGGCCATGCCAAGTTCTCCCTGCTCGTGTTGCAAGGCAAGGCAGGCCCCGGCCATATTCAAATCTTGCAAAGAGTTTTGGATTTCTTTACGAAGCTGCTCAAATGCTTGCAAACGGTTTTTGCTCAGTTCTTCGGCTAAAGCATGGACTTGCTTCTCTTCGCCTTTCATCTGGGCCAGCAATGCCTGCAAACGTTCCCCAGCGCCTTCTATGATATCGAGCTCCTGTTTTGCTTTTGATCCATAGAGGATAACAGCCTGTATGTTGCCACCGTATTTTTGTTTTAACCGATAAAACAAATCCAGCCGTTCTTCCAGCTCATCCAAAGAGCCTTCCTCATCCTCATAGCTGTGAATGCTGTGCTGTAATTCCCGTGCCAACTCCTGCGCCGTATAATACATTTCACGCATATTTTCGGCCATGGTTGCAAGCGGCGGGTCTATCTCGGCAGCGCTTTCCAACTGGCCACATGCCTGCCCCAGCAATGTAAGGGCACCCGCTTCTTCGTCGTTTTCATCGCCATCCAAGGCACTTTGTGCGGCATGAAGGGCAAACATCAAGTTCTGTGCATTTTTCAGTCGGTTGCGTCGCTCCAGCAGGGCTTCTTCCTCCCCCTCCTTAAGCTGTGCCGCTTCAATTTCCTGTATCTCATAACGAAGCAAATCTAATTTGCGCACTTTTTCTGCCTCGTTCATTTGTAAAGCCTCGTATGACTTTTTCGTACTTTGCCATTGCTGAAACAGGCCCACATAGCGCTCTCGCAACAAGTCATTGGCGGCATACAAATCAAGCAAGGGCAAATGTTTTGCTTCGCTGGTTAGGCTGTGGTTGTCGTGTTGACCATGAATTTGCACAAGCGTGGCCCCAATTTCCTTGAGCACTGATGCTGTTGCAGGTAAACCATTGATGCGACATTGGTTTTTTCCCTCTCCGCTGATTTCACGCTGCAAAATCAGCTCCTCCTCAACGGGATATCCAAACGCTTCCAACCTCTGGCACAGATCGACAGATAAATTTTGAAAAGTAGCCCATATGCGTGCTTTATCAGCGCCACTGCGAACCAAATCCTTGCTGGTTCTGTTGCCAAGGATGGCCTGTATTGAATCGATGATAATCGATTTGCCGGCGCCGGTTTCACCGGTTAAAACCGTGAACCCGCCACCAAAAGAAACACGCGCCTTTTCAATTACAGCCAAATTTTCAATGATGATTTCTTTAAGCATGACACAACCAGCCTTTGTCTAATCTTCAGTATAATTTTCTTGAATATACTTTTGCAAGCGGATGCAAAGTGTAGTCGCCTTCTCTTCGTCTTGCATCAATATCATAAAGGTATTGTCGCCGGCTAAGGTGCCCACAACCCCGGCCCATTGTTCACTCTCACATTCCCGGTCAAATAGTTCGCAGGCAGCATTGGCCATGCCCGCCAAACATTTCACCAAAAGGATATGCCCTGCCCTGTCTACGGACAAAGCTGTTTCCACAAAAAACATTTCAAATTTTCTTTGAGAATTGTTATTTCTGGGAAGTGTGTAGTGGGCTGTTCCACTTGCATCCACCAATTTCCCAATTTGCATTTCTCGAATATCCCGCGACACTGTGGCCTGTGTTACCAAAAAGCCACTGTCTCTCAGCCTGTCAATCAAATCCATTTGGGTTTGAATGGCTTCCTGCTGCACCAATTGGGCAATGGCTTTTTGCCGAACTTCTTTTTGTCTGTCTCGTTCATTTGCCATACTCTCACCTACTTTTTAGCTTGCTATCAATGGATTGCAACTGGTTTGCTTCCTGAAACTGAACCAAAGACATGGTTTTACTCGATTGATAAATGCGAGCTTGGGCACATTTTGGCAATTTACAGCTCGTATGCCCATCACAGGTGACCAGCACCTCTTGGTCGTATGTGCAGTTCGAAACCACATGCAACACACGTTCACCCGAAAAAACCATAGAGGGCATTTTAACAATGTGTGCGCAAATTTGTGTGACGATGATTCCGTCTAATTTTGCGTCCACAATGGGCCCCCCTGCGCTCATCGAATAGGCTGTGGAACCGGTTGGTGTAGCAAACACGACTCCGTCCCCATGAAAACTGCTCACCTTAACCGCCTCACAAAAGATGTCTACACTCATGGTGCGCTCCGGCATGGACTTGAAAAATGTGATGTCATTCAATGCCACACCACAGGCACCTGTATCTTCGATTTCATAGGCCAAGACACTTCTTTTTTCGACAATATAACGGTTTTCCGTTAGGTACTTGAGCCGAAACAATTCCTCTTTTTCCAGTGCCGTTAAATAACCGAGATGGCCGAAATTGATGCCAAGAACCGGCTTTTGATGATGAATCGCCTTGGAAGCAACATGTAAAATAGTTCCGTCGCCACCCAAGGTAATGGCCATATCACAAGCTTGCCAAGCCTCTTCCTCAGAGCAAAAGGTGACACCGGCCAGCTCATGACCTTGAAAAGGCTCTGCCATATAAATATGAGCACGACTCTCCCTTAAAACCGAAACCACCTCTTGGATGCTGGAAAAAGCATTTTCCAATGTGGGATTGGGTATCAACAACAACTTCATTGTTAAGCTCCCTGTAAATGATTTTGTGCTTTTTGTACAATGTTTTGCGCCTGTATTTCTAAAAGTGACTGTGCATCGTCTTTCCTTTGCAAGAAAAGTAAAAATTCGATGTTTCCTTTGGGCCCTTTGATGGGCGAAAAGTCGACATCTAACGAGTGAAAACCAGACTCTGCCGCATAGCTCGACGCCTGTAGGAGCACCTCTGTATGCACTTTGGGGTCTCGCACCACACCATTTTTTCCCACGTTCTCTTTGCCTGCTTCAAACTGCGGTTTTATCAAACACACCCCTTGAGAGTGGTTGTCTACCACTTGACGAAGCACCGGAAAGATATGTTTTACCGAGATAAAGGAAACGTCGATGCTGAAGAATTCGATGGGTTCATTTATACTATCTGGATTCAAATGGCGAATATTACAACGCTCCATAACCACAACTTGTTCGCTTTGTCGTAGTTTCCAGGCCAATTGCCCATAACCAACATCCACCGCATATATTTTGGCCGCACCGTTTTGAAGCATACAATCCGTAAACCCTCCGGTGGAAGCGCCAATATCCATACAAACTTTTTGCGCAAGATTGATGGGGAAAATTTCCATAGCTTTTTCCAGCTTCAAGCCACCACGGCTCACATAGCGTAAATCGGCACCACGCAATTCCACCCGGGCGTTTTCCGGCACCTGTTGACCGGGCTTTTCTGCTTTATCATCGTTTAAATACACAAGCCCGGCCATCACCAATGCTTTGGCTCGCTCACGGCTTGGAACAAACCCATTTTCAAATAAATATTGGTCCAGCCTCATAGGCCACACCCATCCTGCAAAACAAGCTGGGCAAGGCTCTGTGCATCAAGCCTCCATGTTTTTCGCAGCTCTTCAACTGTAGCATGGTCAATTCCGGTTTCGGGTAAAGCACTGTGGAAAAATTTCCCCACAAACCCTTGTTTGTGTAATTCTGCAATCAAATGTTCCCCAATGCCGCCCCTTTGAATGCCTTCTTCGGCAAAAACAATGCAATCATATGCCTTCAATTCGCACACCAATTCTTTTGGCAAAGGGCTCAGTACCACCATTTGAAACACATCGGCCTGCTTATTTTGTTGTGCCAAAAGTTCTTCAGCCTTCAAGAGTTCTTCCATGTGTGTGCCATAGCCCACTAGTGCGGTTTTGGCAGAACCATGTGATTTAACACAATCAAATGGTTCTTTTATGCATTTTTTTTGCGAAAGGAGCACTGTTTCGCCACCGCGAGGGTAACGAATGGCACAGGGGCCATCCCGATGCAAAACCACTTGTTCAAGCCAATATCGCAACTCTGCATAATTTGCGGGTGAAACCAAAAACAAGGACTGTTGCTGGCTGAGGTAGGCCACATCATAGATCCCTTGGTGTGTCTCGCCATCTCCCGGTACAAGGCCCGCACGGTCAATGGCAAAAATAACACGAGCGTGTGCCAACATGACATCATGTATCAATTGATCGTAAGCACGCTGAAGAAAGGTGGAGTAGATGGTTACCACAGGCACCATGCCCCGGTATGCCATACCGGCCGCAAAACTAACCGCATGGCCTTCGGCAATGCCTACATCAAAAAAACGTTCCGGATAGGATTTTTTAAAATATTGCAACCCTGTGCCATATTTCATGGCGGCGGTGATGCTACACAAAAGGGGTTCCCTGCCGGCCAACTTTGTAAGCTCCTTACCAAAAACGGTAGAAAAGGAGTCCTTCGGCGAAATATCCGGGTCGTAGACAGCCCGGGCATTGAAGGCAGAAACACCATGGAAGGCACCCGGATTCTTTTCGGCGGGAACAAAGCCTTTTCCCTTCACCGTTTCAATGTGTAATAGCACAGGCTTGGTTTCTTCCCTTGCACATTCCAATGCTCTGCACAAAGCTATCAAATTGTGCCCATCCTCTGGCCCACAATAAGAAAACCCCATTTCCTCAAACATATTATTTCGATAAACCGCACGTTTTACGAAATCTTTTACAGAATGTATACCCTGGTGCATGCCGCCCCCAATTACGGGCGTGCTGTCTAACACATTTCGCACATCGTGTTTGGTTCGATTGTAGGCATAGCTTTTGCGCAAACGCTTGAAATAAGAGGCTAGAGAACCCACGTTTTTAGAGATAGACATCGTGTTGTCGTTTAAAATAACAATCAGATTGTCCAAATGCCCAATGTTGTTCATGCCCTCATAGGCAAGCCCACCGGTGAAGGAGCCGTCTCCAATGATTGCCACCACATAGCCCGGTTCTTTTTTTAATTTTTTGGCACGGGCAATGCCGATGGCGCAGGAGATGGAATTGCTTGCATGGCCCGCATACAGGGCATCATGCCGACTTTCTTTTGGAGATGGGAAACCAGATAAGCCGTCCTTTTTTCGAAGCGTTGAAAACAATTCTTTTCTTCCGGTTAAGATTTTATGTGTATAGCATTGGTGCCCCACATCAAACAACAAAACATCTTGAGGCGTGCTGAATACTCTGTGTAAAGCGATGCTGAGCTCAACAACGCCCAGATTTGAAGAAAGATGACCGCCTGTTTTCGACACATTCTCAATAAGAAATTCACGGATTTCTTGTGATAAAAGCTGTAATTTTTCAGTGCTGAGATTTTTTATATCCTTGGGCTCAGAAATGCCTTGCAAAATTGTTTTACTCATAGTTTAACCTCAAAAAACTGGAATTAGAATGGCAATTAAAATGCCAAGCAACGCGCCACTCACAACTTGTAGCGGGGTGTGCCCTACTAGCTCTTTCAAGGGGCGGTCGAGCTTCCCACCCATAAAACCCTCTTCGCGCAAATCGTCTAAAATACGGTTGATGATACGCGCTTGTTTTCCGGTTTCCAGGCGAACGCCCATGGCATCATACATTACGATCATAGCCAAAACAAATGTAATGGCGAAGATGGGGTCGCTCAATCCCAATTTTTTGGCCGAGCCAACAAACAAAGAACACACAAGGGCTGAGTGTGCACTGGGCATACCACCAGCCCCTACCAAACGTTCGGTATTGATTTTTCCGTGAATAATATAATCGATAATGGTTTTGCAAATTTGCGCAGCAATCCAAGAAACGATGGGCAACATGAGCAAATAATTGTTGAAAAATATGGTTCGAACCAATTCTTCCACCTCTTTTCTCGTTCATTAAGATAGCCGTTTTAACAAATTATCCGAAAAATTATTCAAAAAATTTGATTTATCACCAAAAACACTTTGTATTTTCGCCTGTGCCATTGTGGTATATTCTTGAGCTTTTTCACGCGCCTTTTGTTCTCCGAACAAGGTAACAAAGGTGGTTTTCCCCTTTTTAATATCACTGCCGATGGGCTTGCCAAGAACTGCTTCGCAAGAGGTATTGTCCAGCAAATCGTCTACAATTTGAAAAACCATGCCAATTTGCTCGGCATAAAATTCCAGTGCAGCTTGTTGTTCAGAGCTTACATTTGCCGTGCAGCATCCCAAGCGAATCGCCGCCAAAATCAAAGCCCCTGTTTTAAATTGGTGAATCTTGTGCAGTTCTGTTTCATTGGCCTCGATTTGTTCGTAATGCAAATCCAGTTCTTGACCATAAATCATACCCCGAGATCCGGCTGCATAAGCAAGTGTTTGCACGGCCTTCAAGCGACTTTCTGCAGAAGCACTTGCTCCGGCAATGGTTTCAAATGCTTGAATCGACAACATATCGCCTGCAAGCAGTGCGCTTGCTTGCCCATAGGCAATGTGTGTGGCCGGGTTGCCGCGGCGTAAGTCATCGTCGTCCATGCAGGGCAAATCGTCATGTATCAAGGAAAAGGCATGAATCATCTCCACTGCGGCGGCATAGGCCATTGCGGCCTCTCGATTTCCGGACAGCAAATCGCAAACAGCCAACACCAAGATGCCGCGCACACGTTTTCCGCCACCAAGCAAACTGTATCGTGCCGCTTCACTGATTTTAGAATTGACTTCAAACAGAGAATCGGCCCATTGATGCAAACTTTGCTCACAACTTAGGCGGTATTGTTCCCGTTGCAACTCAAAATCCATGTTGTTCCTCCAGATCTGCCAATCGTTCATCGATTTCTTGCACTTGTAATTTGGCTCCCGCAAGGCCTTGATAACACTTTTCAATCAAATCGGCCGATTTTGTGTATTCTTTGATGGAGTCTTCCATCGATAAATGTTCGTTCGAAAGTGTCTGCAACGAAAGCTGCAGTTCGTCCAGCAGTGTCTTCATGCTTTTATCTTTTTTGGCCATGGGAATTTATCTCCTGTTGAGGGCTGATTTTTGTCACTTGAGCCGAGATGCTTCCATCGCTAAATTGCACTTCCACCAAATCTTTGCATTGCAGTTTCCGCACACTGTCTATGGGTTTTCCCTCTTTTTTTAAAACGGTGTATCCCCTAGATAAAACCGAATAGGGATTCAAGCCCGCGGCCAGTTGTGCCATTTCACGAAAAGACGATTCCATTTTTTCCAAAGAATGGTGCATTTGTGTTTGCATGGCAAAACGCATGCTTTGCAACTGTGACATCTGGGTTTGTAAACGCCTGCTTGGGGCATACAAAGCCAAGCCCTGATGCATATTTTTTATTTCATTATAGCATAATTGCAAGTGATTATGAATATATATTCCTTGATTGATACAATTCTCTTTCTCTTTTTGCAAATGTTTTTGCAAATTTGTAAAGGCGAGCTCTGCCGCTGCCGAGGGCGTGGGCGCGCGTACATCGGCCACAAAATCCAAAAGAGTGAAGTCGATTTCATGCCCGATGGCAGAGAGAACGGGGGTTTTTGCGCGAAAGACCGTGCGTGCCAATACTTCATCATTGAAAACTGCCAAATCTTCTGCGGAACCACCACCCCGTGCAATGATAATCAAATCGGTTTTACAGGCATCCAATTTTTTTAAAGCGGCCGTCACTTCGGCGGCCGCCCCATTGCCTTGCACGGAAACAGCAGCCAAGATGATTTTGGCACAGGGGTTGCGACGATTTGCCACTTGCAAAATATCTTGTAATGCCGCACCGGATTTCGAACTGATAACCCCCACTGTCCAGGCATTGTCCGGCAGTGGTTTTTTATGCACATCCTCGAACAAACCTTCTTTATGCAATTTTTCTTTCAAGGCATCCAGTGCCAATTTTTGCACGCCGACACCCTCCTGAAAGAGGGCATCCACATAGATTTGATAACTACCGTCTCGCTCATAAAGGGAGATTCTACCTCTCACCACCACGCGCATTCCCGGCGTAGGCCGAAAAGTTAAGAGCTCTGCCTGTGTGCGAAACATCACAGCCTTGATAGAAGCTTTTGCATCAGACAATGTGAAATAACAGTGCCCCGTTTTATGGTGCCTGTTAAAACTAGCTATTTCTCCTTGCACCGCAACATTTTGCAGGTGCACATCACTTTGCAAAAGAGATTGAACATAGCGATTCAGCGCCGATACATCCAGAATATTTGCCATATCATCCCTCGGTTTCTGCCAAAAGTGCCACGCCCACGGCATTGTCCGAAGAAAGTGCCGACGGCACAAAATGCAAATCGAGCTCGCAAGACTGCATTTCGGCTTGAATCAGTTCGCTGCTCATGACGCCACCCGCACAAATCACCGGCAACATTCCCTCTTGTTTTCGGGCATATCGAATCATCCCAAGGGCACTGTGCGCAATGTACAACAGGCAGTATTTGGCCACATATTCGGGTGGATATTGTTTTTTTAGCAATTGTTCACATTGGTTTTCAAGCCCCGAAAGATGGCAGTTTGCCCCCTTGACACTCACTTTCAAAACCATGTCTTCTGTGCAGGTTGCGGCAAGTTTTGACAAATGCACGCCGGCCGGAAAGGGAAAGCCAAGTTTTGTTCCCAAACGATCTACCGCTTGCCCGGCATACAAATCCAAACTTTTTCCAAGTAAGGAAACCACGCGTGTGCCTTCGATTTTCAAAAGCTCGGTTGTGCCGCCCGAAACATGAAAAAACAAGTATTCCTGCGGTTTTTTTTGCCCCCAAAACTTTGCCCCAAACAAGGCAGCGGCCAAATGTCCTTCTTGGTGGCTTACACGGTGAAGCGGAATATTGCTGAAAGTGGACAGAGCCACCGCCACATTGACACCGGCTAAAAAGCAAGGCATATAAGAACCCTCTACCGGGCGTGGCCGTTCGGACACGGCGATGGCCTGGACATTTATCAAATAACCCTCGCTTTGCAATTGCAAAAACAAGTGTGGCAGCATCTTGGTGTGCTGAAATACGGCATCACTCTGTCTTAAGCCACATTGTCCTTTTGGCACCGCCAAAAATTCTTTCTTTGCACAAACAACCTCCATACGGCTTGTGTTCACCACCGCAATGGAGGTTGCATAGTTGCTTGTGTCGATTCCCAGAGAAATCACAAATGCCCCTGCCTTTGATGTTTGGTTTTATGCTTCCGCCACCGGCTCCTGCTCGGTCTTTTGCTCTTTCGCAATGCTGCCCAGGATTCCGTTGACAAACTGATAGTCGTTTTCATCACCATATTTTTTAGCCAGTTCTACCGCTTCATTGATGACAACACTATCCATATTTTCTTCTCCGTACAACATTTCAGCCACGGCCAAACGCAAAACTTGCAGGTTTACCCTTGGCAAACGTGCCAAGCTCCACCCTTTAAGCTTTGGTGTAATCAAGTCGTCAATTTCTTGCTGATGTTCGCGGCAATGCGTGAATAAGGAGGCAGAATAAGAATCCATGGGGTATTCTCCTTTTAAAACGGCCTCGTCTTCCCCTTGAAAAGATTGTGCAAACAAGCATAAAAATGCATTTTCCCGCGACTGTCTTCGAGTCTGCTTTTCCATGCTCATGCCCCCTTGCTCTCGGCAAGGCCGCCCACGGTGATATTGACACGCCCCACCGTGATGGCGCTCATATTTTGAATGGCATTCTTTACATTTTTTTGCACTTTTTCGCACACATCCACAAGACCGGCCTCTTCTTCCACCACCAGTGAAATGCACACATCCACCACACCATTTTTCACCTCAATGGCAATGGCACCGGGTGGCGCAAAAATTTTCTTTAAATCATATCCACCGGTATCGCACACACACACATCGGCCACACCTTCCACCTCTGTGGCGGCATACCAAACAATCTTTTCAAGCGCCTTGCTTGAGATTTGCAAACGTCCCTCTTTACTTTGGCGGCCCGTTTCCATTTTGCATTGCTCCTTCCGGCACTATTTTTTAACCATTGAATGGTTTGCTTCTTAATATTATACCATTTTTTTTAGTTGCTCACAAGTTTTCACGGCAAAGCCTCTATGCCTTTGAATCGGATAACATCGCAAGCAATTCAGCCTCAGTCAAAACCGGAACCCCAAGCTGTAAGGCTTTTGCAAGCTTAGAGCCGGCCGCATCCCCCGCAAGCACATAATTTGTTTTTTTGCTTACGGAACCGCTGGTTTTTCCACCGTTTTTTTGAATCAACGCCTCTGCCTCCTGCCTGGAAAGGCCGGGCAGTGTACCGGTGACAACAAAACTTGCCCCTGCAAGACGGTCGTTTTTTTGCAAACCGACATAATGCATGTTCACGCCGGCTGCTTTTAAACGCGCAAACAGATCATTTGTGCCGGCACGCCCAAAAAAATCCACCACACTTTTCGCCATCACCACACCAAATCCGTCGATGGACACAATCTCTTCTTCGCTTGCGGATGCAAGTGCATCCAGCTGCAAGAAATGGGCGGCCAGCAACTCGGCCGCTTTATCGCCGATGTTGCGAATGCCAAGGCCAAACAAAAGCCGGTTCAAATTATTTTGCTTAGAATGTTCTATGGCCTCTATTAGGTTTTGGGCAGATTTTTGTTTGAACTTATCAAGCAAAAGCAAATCCTGAAGCGTTAAAGCATAAATCTCAGCCACATTGTGCACCAACCCCTTTTCGATCAGCTGTGCACACACAGCCTCCCCCATTCCCTCAATATCCATGGCACCACGGCTTGCAAAATGCATAAGATTGCGCAGCACCTGTGCCGGACATTCCGGGTTTTGACACCGAAGCGCGGCTTCCTCGGGCAGCTGTATCACGCATTCCCCACAAGATGGGCAGCAAGACGGCATTTTGAACACCGGATTTTTCTGATGATGCACGAAAACCGACACCACCTCGGGAATGATATCGCCGGCTTTTCGCACCACAATTTCATCTCCGATACAAAGATTCAAGTCTTGAATGTAATCTTGGTTGTGCAAAATAGCCCGTGAAACCGTGCTGCCCGACAATAAAATGGGATCAAACACAGCCGTGGGTGTCAACACCCCGGTTCGACCCACCGATACAGAAACCTCTCGCAAAGTGCTCGTTTTCTCCTCGGGCGGATATTTGAAAGCGATGGCCCATCGAGGGTATTTGCTTGTGCTTCCAAGCGCTTCCCTTTGTGAAAAGCTGTTTACCTTTACAACAGAACCGTCGATGTCAAATGGATATTTGTCTCGATTGGCTCCGATTTCGTCAATGATGGCCAAAGCATCTTCCATGGTGGACACCGTTTTATATTCCGGGCTAACGGCAAAACCAAGTGAGGCAAGAAAGGCCAAACTTTCGTTGTGGCAAGAAAGGGTGGCGCCACTGTGCTGCTGTATGTTGAATACAAAAACGGAAAGGCCCCGAGTTGCCGTGATGCGTGCATCTTTTTGGCGCAAACTACCCGCTGCGGCATTTCTGGGATTTTTGGGCAAAGGCATATCTTGTTTGCGGCAAGTTTCCACAAAGGTTTCAAATTCTTTGCGTGGCATATATACCTCTCCGCGCCCCTCTAAAAAGCCCGGGGCATTTGGCAAGGTTTTGGGTAAATTCTGAATTGTGCGTAAATTTTCGCTGATATCTTCGCCCAAAACGCCGTCACCACGGGTGGAGCCACGCGAAAACACCCCGTCTATATATTCCAAACTAACCGATAATCCATCTATTTTCAGTTCTACTACATAACAGGCATCCGGATATAGCCGACGCACGCGATTGTCAAACTCCAGCATATCTTCTTTGCTGAAAGCGTCTTGCAAACTTTCCATTTTCACCAAGTGCTCTACCTTGGCGAAACGCTTTCCCGCACGGCCTTGCACCGTTTGGCTGGGTGAATCGCTTGTTTTCAAAGCCGGAAAAGATTGCTCCAGTTTTTCCAGCTCTCTCATCAGGGCATCGTATTCAAAATCAGATATCTCCGGTGTATCCTCTTCATAATACAGTTTTGCATGCTTTTCCAGCTCGGCCTTCAATGCCTGCACTCTGTCTTTTGCTTGTTGCTCTGTGCCCATACGCCCCTATACCCATGCCTTTCTCCCCTGTTTTGGATGGGCTCATCCAAAACAAGGGCTATCGAATGCATCTGCTTTTATCGCCTGTTTTTTTTCTTTTTTTTAACCGAAAAGCCAAATGTGCCAAGCGCTTTCCCCATGCCATAATACTGCCCATGGGAATAACAAATTGGTTTGGCTTGCTCTAGATGAAATTTTCCGGTTTCATCCAAGTACTCTTCGCTTACATGAACCGCCAGCACCTGTGCCATAAACATATGGTGCGAGCCCAACGGCACCACTTGTGTCACCTTGCATTCTATGTTGACGGGGCTTTCGTATATAAGTGGGGCTGCAACTTGTGAAGCCGGATGTGCTGTAAGCTTCATTTCTTTGAATTTGTCTACCTCTTTGCCACTTTTAACGCCACAATAGTCGCAGGCTTTTGAAAGAGCCTCGGTGGTTAGGTTGATAACAAATTCGCCCGAATTTTTTAGCATGGAAAAAGAGTGTCTGCTCTCTCTAACCGAAATATAGGTCATTGCCGGCTGCGTGTTGATGGTGCCTGTCCAGGCAATGGTGATGATATTTTTTTCTTTGTGCATATCCCCGCAAGACACCATCACGGCCGGAACCGGATAGAGAAGTGTGCCGGGTTTCCAAATGATTTTCGACATGGATTCACCCATTCATTTTATTCGCCATATACAACATATTTATTTTTCCCGGATTTTTTGGCGGCATACAATGCCTGATCTGCCTTGTTGTTCAATTCATCGTAATGGTTTCCGTGCTCCGGTATCATCACAAGGCCGGCACTGACGCCCACACCATCCAAGGAAATATCTTGGATGGAAATTTGGCTTACGTTTTTAAAGATTCTATCCATCACTTTTTTTGCCACTTCCAACGAAGGGATGTCGCTTAACATAATGATAAACTCATCGCCGCCAAGGCGCCCGATGATGTCTCCCCCGCGCATACCACTTTTGATGGCATTGACAAATTCCTTGAGGTACACGTCTCCCGTTTGATGCCCATACACATCATTGATTTTTTTGAAATTATCCACGTCCATAATCACAAGGGCGTGTATCGCATTGCCATCATTTGCTCTTGCAATGGCCTCTGTCACTTTTTCAGTGGCAGTTGCACGGCTGTAGGTTCTGGTTAATGGATCCGTTTCCATGCTGGTTTGCAAGCTGTTTGCCAAGAAATAACTGGATTCCAGTGCTTTTTCCAGCTCTTTTCGTCCGCGCACAATCACAATCAGTGTAAGGGTGAAGTAGGCTGCAAATATGGTGATGACAAAAATGGAAAAGCCTAAGGTGATGGTTTGAATTTCGCTAACAATTTGCTCGCTAACATCGTTTTGCACAATGCTCACGACGCACCATGAAGTGCCCGGCACCGTCACCATCACGGCAGAGCGCTCTTCACCGTTCGCCAGATATTTCAAAAGGCTGGCCTCGCGGTTGATCATGTTTTCATGCAGTGATTGCGCTGTGTGGCCGTTTTGCATGTCCAAAGAACCGATGAAGGTATACATATCGCCGCCGGTGAATAAGTTGTTGCTATTTCCACTTAAAATAAGTGGTGTTCCATCTATTTCACAAAGATGGAAGAAGGCGTCTCCACCAAAGCTTTTCAAATCCAACACATCGGAAAAGGTGTCCAGATAATAGCTACCATAGAGTGTGCCCACCCACTCGTCACCACTGTAAATGGGTGTGCCCAGCAGCAGCAATTCTCGGCCGGTGTCTTCATCCACAACCGGTGACAAAACGGTGATTTCGTCCTCTACCCCATTCACAGAAAAATCTTGGTCGCCCAGTGCTAGGGTTTGTCCGTCCGAATTCATTGGTGCATCCGTGCCAAAAGCCAAATACAAATTGTCAAAGCCGGTGTTTTCCTGAACGCCTGCAAGATTATCCATCATATCTTGTTCATCTCCTGCATCAAGCAGGATGGCCGATTTTACCGTGAGCAACATAGAAGAGGAATTCTCCACCACAATCGATATTTTATCGGCCATACTCGTGGCAAGCTCCATCAGAAAAGTATCGCTTATCCTCTCCACTCGTTCACTGGTATTTCGATCAAAAAAAATGGTGACAAGCAATGCCGCAACAACTACAAATAACCCGCCATAAAGCAAGATTTTTCCTGTTTTTTTGATGGAAGCTGCATTGGCAATGGTTTTGTTCTCTGTTTTCCCCTTTTCAAAATTGTTTTGAACACCCACTGTTTTATCAGCGGCTGTAACACGCAGCTCGTCAAAGGACATCGGGGTGGAAAACAAATATCCCTGTGAAAAACGAACATTGTTTTCCACAAGCCGCTTTTGCATGGAGGCTGTCTCCACACATTCCGCCACCAAGTCCACTTGCATTTTTTTGCTTAAATATAAAACACTTTGGAAAATTTGGTCATAGCTTGTGTCTGTTCCAAGCAGCTGGATGAGTGTACCACTGAGTTTGATGTAATCAATATCCAAGTTCCCAAGTTCCACAAAATTCGAGTAGCCACTGCCAAAATCGTCCACGGCAATGCGTATCCCATGCTGCTTTGCACGCCAAATGAAATTGCGCAAAATCTCTGTGTTTTCAAACTGTTCGGTTTCCACAAGCTCGAAAATAAAATGGTTGGTAGAGGGCATACAAGACAGTTTATCAAACACCGTGGTTTGGAAATTTTCTGACAGTATGTCCAGTGCGGAAATGTTTATGGAAACCGTTTCCTCTCTCTCACAAAACAAATCAAACACCTTCATCACCATACGAAGGCTCAGCTGTTCGTAGAGATTATACTTTTTAGCAGTTTGCAAAAAGTTGCCCGGAAGCAATATTTTTCTATCCTCGCTTTGTAAGCGCATCAATGCCTCATAAAAGGCAAATCCGGTATTTTGATTGTCGTAAACGCCTTGAAAGTAAGGGATCACTTTGTCTTCATCTAAAGCATATTGAATGGCTGCCACTGTTTTGAACTCGGAAAGCAAGTTGTCGGTTTCCTCTTGAACGGGATCAAACACAATAAAACTTGAAGCCGCATCCACCCCATCTTTTCCTTCAAGCATATCCCATAAATCTTGGATGTTGCCACCAAGCAAAGTGACCACAAAACAATTCACACAATGCATCTCGTTCTTGGTGCTGTGCAACTCAGAAAAACGGCTGTGCAACGCTTGGGTCACCTGAATAAATTCGGCATCGTTGATGTCGTTTTCGGCCACAAAAAAGAAAGAACCAATGTTGAAATTGTAAAATTTAAATTGAAAACGCGCAAAATCATTGGCCAGATAGTTTTGCAAATCAGACAAAAAATTTGATGTTTCCTGCTGATAAGCATCAAACCCGATTCTGTCAATGTGTTTTTCATATTCATTGAATTTCACAAGACATATTTTTTTATATCGATAAATCGACTGTTCTTGTATATATTCCGTCATGCTGGTGAGACCGAGCTGGTTTTTGAAAAGCACCCTGTCTTTTAGGCGCTCTTCACTTTTTAACAAAGAACCAAGCAAAGTTTCGTCCCTGTGAAGGCCCAGCTTTTCCTGTGCGCGCGACATTTGCTCAATCAACTGAACATTTTCATCTTGCAGTTCGTTAATTGAATCAAAAGCGTGCAAATCCATATCGATATATTGTTCTTTTTCAGCCATAGTGAAAAAGATACAAGACCCGTTATAGTGGTGTGTTTGTCGGTTTTTACTGCCGATTTCACCCATCAAAAAAGCGCCGCAAATTTCGTTGTTACGAAATGGACGCATCTCCCATTTCGCCAGATTTTTCAAATACACCTTGCGAAACAAGCACGAATAGCAAAATAGAGTTTCGACCGGAGTGGTTTGCAAATCACAACACACTTCCTGCCACTCCGCCGCACTTTGTAAGGGGCTTAAATATCCCACCGAAAACGTTTGCCCTTCGCTCAAACTGCAAAAATACAGTTTGATGCGGTTGCTTTCTTCTTCATACTGTATAAAACGGCTGGCACCGTCTTGCCCGCTTAGCACAAAGGGAAAGCGCAGTAAAATATCGGTGGCAATGGTATTGGCCCAATCGGAATTTTCTTGAATGTTGCGAATGCCCAGGTGATTGTATATCCAATCCACAGCGGGCATACCATCGATTTCGTCTATATATTCACCGCTTGCTTTGGTGATTGTGTACGTTTTACTGATGGGTGTATGCCCCACCACCGGATTTACATAGGCCAACATGTATTCCTTGCTGATGTAGGTGATGGAATACCCCTCGTCAAGGTGCCCTGTTTCGTTGAATATAAAGGATGTGATTGACCCGTTTTCATCAAAATAGCCTGCAACTCCACCTACAAAAGGTACACCCGGGCAAGCTTCGCTTAAACCTGCTGCCAATTCACCCACACCAAAATGAAGGCGCCCGTAGAATAAAAAAGCAATAGCCGGCTCAAACCCCTCTTCTATTTCCGAAATGCTTGCCACCAATTGCTCCGCAGACATCCCATTTTCAGGCACCATGCGGTTGATAATTTTTGCATTCTCAAAAAAAACAAAAGAAAGAAGCGATTGCTCTTCGTAAATTTCTCCGTTGTAGATAACACCGGAAACACTGGCACCGGCTATGGTTGCATTGGGGAACAGGCCTTTCACCGTTTGCGCCAAAACAACAGCCTCTTCGCCGCTTTTGCCCGAGTAATGTATGCGAACAAAACACGCCTGCTGCGTGTTCAATTCATTTTCTAAAACAAAAGGCTCAATGGCATTGGCATGGTTACAAAGCAGATGAAAGGTTCTCATGGTGCACCCCGGATATGAAATGTATGATTTCAGAAGGAATTGATATAAATTCAAAACAACTGATGGATACCTTTATAGTAACATGTTTTGCTTGAAAACGCAATGAAACAATTTGTTTAAAAAGCCGCATTTTCGATGTTTTTGGCGGGAAAACAATCAATTAAAAATGCCTTGCCCCGAACAAATAACACAAAAAACATCTATTTCCAAAGATGATACGCCATATAATTTCACATATAAAACAAGGATACAAAGCAAATGTAGGTTTTCAACCGCATTTGCTATCGCATCCTTGTTTTGGTAATTCTGTTATGAACTCGCCCAGAACAGGGCGTTTACTTAATGTCCACTAAACAAGCAGAAAATGACATATACAGGATTTAAAATGTCATTTTTTGTTTGGAAAAGTGCAAGGTTTTTTCCGTTTTTCACACAAAAACCTTGCACTTTTGTTTTCGCCTTTTCATTTAGGGGGCGAAACACAGTGGATAGCATCAAGATATGCCCCATAAAAGTGCTG
>CAYJNQ010000020.1:0-32417 GCA_964371725.1 uncultured Oscillospiraceae bacterium | reverse complement strand
GATAGGGACATTGCTATGAGATAGGATGACCATATGACTAAAGATGGCAAAAAACAGGAGGATGAACGATGGAAAAACTCACATTACCAACCATGGAATTTTCGATGAAAGAAATTCAAACCGCGGGCATTTTCAAAGACGAAGAACTTTTGGCAGAATTGAATGGTGCCAGTGCGCCCAACGCCTATCTACCCAAAGTGGAGGAAGCATTTTATCGTTTGCAATTCCCCATGGGTTCGCGTTATCCATATGTGTTCTCCAGTATCGCCTTTTCGGCCGACGGAAAATTTGCATATCCCGACAACACCGATGGAGATATGCTTGTACACTCTCATTCTTTGAATAAGAACGGTGCTGTGTCGGACTATTTTGTGCTGAATATGCTACGTGCCTACAGCGATGCCGTGATGATTGGCACAAAAACGATGGAGGCAGAGGCCAACGCCTTCCCCACCATTCTGGACGAAGAGCTTGTGGCACAGCGCAAAGAGCATATGCCGGAAAAAGAGGCTCAACCCTTCCCGATCGTGGTCTCGAAAGATGGCAGCGACATTCCGTTCCACCATGTGCTTTTTCATCAGGACTTGGTTCCCGTGGTTGTGTTCACAAGTGAAGCCGGCCTTGAAAATTTGCGTGAACACCTTGGAAAAGATTTTTATCATTTGGAAACATTTTCCAAAGATACCCTCTATGCCAACATTGGAAAAACGGCGGTTTTTGCCATCGGCAGTGGCGACACACCGGATTTGGACGGTTTTTTACAGGCGGCGAAGGCCGGCGGTATCGACCACATCTTAAACGAATCACCCACACTGATGTGGCTTTTGATGGAGCAGGGATTGTTGCATGAATTTTTCATCACCTATGCCACTGTGTTCATCGGCGGCGGGTTCACAATGGGCCTCAACACCCCGGCCGGGTTTGAAAAACACCCGGAAAGCAAACTTGCGGCCGTGAATATACACGGAAACACATTTTTATTCACAAGACAGATTTTGGCCTCTTGCCTATAATTTTGCAAACGGAATTTGAAGGAGCACACACATGGACATCTTGCTAAAACATGCCCAAATTGTAACCATGAACCCCAAAAGGGATGTTTGGCCCGACGGCGCCATTGCCATCGAAGGCGGACGCATTGCCGACATTGGGTCAAGCGAAGAGCTGCACCGCCGCTATCCACAAGCAAAACAGGTTGTGGATTGCAGTGGCAAGGCAATTTTCCCGGGGCTCATCAATACACACATCCACTCGTTTCAAAACATGCTCAAAGGGCTTGGGAAAGACAAAGCTCTTTTCGAGTGGCTTAACGAGATGATAGGCCCCTGTATGATTCACATGGAGGCAAAAGACCTTGGCTATGGGGCCTCTCTTGCGGCATTGGAAGGGATTCGCTCGGGCACCACCACGATGATGGATTATCAATATGCCAACATTGTTCCTTTTGCGGCCGATGCAGCCATCGATGCCTTTGCAGATGTTGGTATGCGCCTTTTGTATGCGCGCGGCTATGCCGACACCGGCGCAGAGCAGGGCTGGGCAACAAAGGAAGAAATGGAAGATATCGACACCATTTTATCGGAGAGCCGGCGTTTGTATGAGAAATACCAAAAGAATGGAAATGGGATGTGCGAATTGTGGATGGCACCCTCTGCCATCTGGCTGTGCACGCAGGAGTGCCTTGCCAAAACCGGTGCTTTGTGCAAGGAGCTGAACTTGGGCATGACCTCGCACATGTCAGAAACACCTTGGGATACAGAAGCCTCCATGATTTTGCACGAGATGAGCGAATTGGACATCTGTGAAAAGCTTGGGTTGTTGGGCGAAAAGTTTGTCATGGTGCACTGTGTTACGTTTGGCGAGAAAGAGATTGCCATTGCCAAGCGGACAGGGGCCAGTGTTTCTTACAACCCCGTCAGCAATATGTACCTCGCCTCCGGCGTGGCACCCATTGTTGCACTGCATGGCGAAAACGTTGTCATCAGCCTTGCCACAGACGGCGCGGCAAGCAACAACAACAATGATTTATTGGAATGTTTAAAAACCGCCGTCCTTCTGCAAAAAGTAACCAGTTGTGACCCCACGGCGCTTTCGGCTGAGGATGTGCTCTCCATGGCCACCATCCAAGCGGCGAAATCCATTGGCCATGAACACGATTTGGGCTCTTTGGAGGTGGGAAAAAAAGCAGATTTGTTTGTTTTCAACCCCCTCCTTGCACCAAAATCGGTGCCCATGCACGATGCTGTGGCAACGCTCGTGTATTCCTCCTGCCCAGCCAACATCGAAAGTGTGCTTGTTGACGGGAAATGGGTGCTGGAAAACGGCATAATGAAGACTGTGGACGAGGGTAAACTGTTGAAAGAGGCAAATGAGGCGGCATTGGCTTTGGCTGGCAAAGCCGGTGTGCAAATTTAGAAAATTTTTAGCACAAGGAGTATCCCCCGGCCAATGGCCGGGGGATACTCCTTGATGTTTTATTCTATTTTGTCATGTCCCCTGCGAACGAATCTACAACGGTACATCGAATTTTGTTTTGGTGTGGGTTGCCGGCGAAATCACCACGAAGCATAGAGGGGCAAAAAATGGTCGGGTTAAAAGAAACCACCACATAAAAGAGAGGCGCATCTTGCAGCGAGTAGTAAATTTCATCCCATTTTAGTAAAGAGACATTGTTTTTCAAGCCGAACACATGGGCAAGCTCCTTTGTACAGCGGCAGGGAAACATCCGTACCGTGCTGTGCACCACTTTTTCACCGGTATACTCTTTGATGAATTCAAACATATCCGGCTTTGCGGCGGCTGCCATATCGATGTTGAAAGGGCGATTCGAATTAAAAGGCAAGAAAATGTCCGATTGACAGGCAGCCGTCCCACTGGCCATGATGAGTTCGGAGTAGAACAAATAGGGCCCGCCCGGGATGAACCCCCCGTTTGGTTTGTGTTCCATTTTCCGCACATGGGTGTGGATAATTTCCGGTTCATAGCCAGCCTTTGCCAAAATATCCAAAAAGTCCGCGTCAGAGTCAATGCGAAAATTCATCTTCAGGGCGCTGTGCATCACCACATTGCCAACACCGTGTACTTTGGCAATGATTTTTTGTGCACTCAACTCTGCCAAGGCCTCTCGCACCGTATTCTTGCTAATACCCAAAGTAAGCGAAAGTTGCCCCTCGGAAGGCAAAGTGCGCACCTGCTCGTCCATGCAGTATTGCTCTAAAATTTTCTGCGCCACTTGGTTGTAAAGTGGCTGTCTTTTAATTATGGTCAAAATCAGCACTCCTCAGTATAATTGGTTCTAGTATACACCGATGCAAGGAAAAGGTCAACTTGGGCACAATGGATAAAAAGAGAGGATGATATTAGTAATTTATGTCGATTGACAAGGTGTTCATAAATCGTCTATAATTAAACTCATGATTGACACGGTCATCCTATGACCGTAGGACATTGAGAATGCAACTCAACGAACAGACAATCGGCCGTACTTCTGATAATGTCTATGGTAGAAGAGTTGCTAACAAAATAAAAAGATAGGAAGAAAAATTATGAATGCTTATTTGGAAAAAAGAGATCGGTATTTAATGGCTCAGGCTAGGCATCAATTATATGAAACCCCCATTGTTTTCGAAAGAGGCGATATGGATTTGCTGTACGATGTGGACGGCAAAGAATATATTGATTGTTTCAGCGGGATTATGGTTGTTAATTTTGGGCATTGCAACAAGGAAATAAATGCAGAATTACACAAACAAATCGATAAATTACAGCATGTTTCTACATTTTTTCTTACACGTCCTTTGCTTGATTGGGCAGAAAAAATGGCCGAAATCACCCCGGATGGGCTAACGCGCAGTTTTTTTGTTAACTCCGGAAGTGAAGCGGTTGACAGTGCGATTTTGCTGGCACGTGCTTACACCGGAAATAATGCCGTTATTTGTGCAAAATATGGGTATCACGGCAGAACACTTTTAACCGCTTCTTGCACAAATGTATCCCCTTCATTACAAATCGACCCAAGAGCAGCCGGCTTGGATATTCATTTTGCCGACAACGATTATGGTTACCGATATCCTGCGAATGACAAACCCGGTTTTTGCGAGGGAGTGCCCTACACAAAAGATGTTGAAGATAAGATAGCGCTGAATAACAATAAAATTGCTGCCATTTTAGTTGAGCCTATCCAAGGTGTTGGCGGTGTGATTACCCCATCTGAAGCTTGGCTAAAAAGAATGGAAGAATTGGCACATGCGGCCGGCGGTTTGCTGATCGTTGATGAAGTTCAGTGCGGATTTGGTAGAACGGGCAGAAACTTTTTCTCTTGCGACAGAAGCTATTCACCCGATATTTTAACTGCGGCTAAAGGTATAGCCAATGGTGTTGCAGCCGGTGCATTTGTTGCAAAAGATGAAATTGGTGAATGCTACAAAATACCCACTTTTGCAACATTTGGCGGAAGCCCAATGGCTGCTGCCGCTTCGCTTGCATCGATTGATTATATGCAAAAACATGATATCCCAAAAAGAGCGAGAGAATCGGGAGAACGTTACAAAAAAGGTTTTGCAAAAATCCGCGACACACATGGCTTAATAGGAGATATTCGAGGCGAGGGTTTGTTCTTAGGTATAGAACTTGTTAAAGATGAGAACAAAACACCGGCAACAGAGGAAACCCTGGCAATCATGAATTATTGCAGTGAGCATGGTTTAATCGTGGGAAAAAGTGGACCTAAAACAAATATTATTCGTGTTGGTCCCCCGCTGGTAATCACCGATGAGCATATCGACAGGTCTTTGGAAATTCTAGACGATGCCTTTAGGTCGGTTGTTCAAAAGTGATCCGATTATCGCTATCTCTTTCTGATGAATATGTGTCATCAGAAAGGCAACATGGCTTACACAGGGGAAGTAGAAGCCAAGATTAAAGAGAAGGGAGGAAAATTGCAGCCGTTTGCTAAAGACAGTTTAGATTGCGGATGAGGTGCAAGGTGGTTATCGATAAATCCCTTTCCATTCTTGCTTCATACACCAACAAAACCCTTGGCGTTTTAGATAAAGCCTTTTCCGCATAGAAGCTATAATTCGCACAAAAAACAATTATCAAGGAATTATTCAGGGAGGAGTTCTAAATGGAAAAGAAAAAATCCAGTGTAGCATTTAACCTGCTCATCATTGCCTTTATCGCCTTTGGCGCCAGCACCATCTATGGCCCCCCCTACATCATGTGGTCCTACTATGTGCCCATGCAAGAGGCATTTGGCCTCGACCATACCCAAATTGCATGGATCAGCTCGCTCTTTGGCCTTGCCTCCATGCCGGGCTACCTAATCGGCGGCTGGGTTGCCGACCGTTTTAACCTGCGCAAACTGATGGTTATAAACTACATCATTGTGGCGGCGCTTGCACTTATTTACGCAACCTTGCCCGCTTACCCCATTGTGCTTGTTATTCAAGTTTGCCTCGCCCTTGTGGCAAGCATGAGCTTCTGGGCACCGATGCTGAAAATTACCCGCGTTTTGGCGGCAAACTTGCAGGGTGGATTCTTTGGTTTCCTCGAGGCCGCTCGTAAATTGTCCATCGCTGTGCTTTCGGCCATTTGCCTTGTTGCATTCTCGCAGTTTGGCGAGGGTGCCGGCGGCTTGTCGGCCGTACTTGTCACCTATGCCATTTTGTCCATTATCATGTGCATCATTTCGTTCTTTGTGCTAAAAGACGTGGACAAACAAGTGAGCAAACAAACCGATGACGAGAAAATCACGTTGAAGAAAGCAAAAGAAGTGCTTAAAATTCCGGCACTTTGGTATGTGGCTGCCATCATTATTTTGGTATACATCGTGTCCACCTCGCAACAATATGTAACCGCCTACCTTGTGGACGTACAACAGGTGTCGCAAACATTGTCTGCTGCATTCTTCGCATTCACACAGTTCATCGGGCCCTTTGTTATCATCGCGGTCAGCTTTTTGTCTGACAGGCTCGGCATTGTGCGCACCATCGTGTACGGCATGGTAATATCGGCACTGATTCTGTTCACACTTGGTTTCTTGCCCGTAAGCCCGCAATTGGCCGTTGCTTCGTTTGTGCTTATCGTTCTTTACCTGTGCATCATCTATTCGGTGCGTGGTTTGTATTGGGCACTGATTGATGTGGCCAAGGTGCCCGTGGCACTTACCGGCACAGCCGTTGGCGTTGTTTCGGTTATCGGCTACAGCCCCGACTTCTTTGTGCCGCAGATTGCCGGCCGCATTTTGGACGGCTATCCGGGCTTGCAGGGCTATCAAATTTGGTATCTCGTGCAAGGCGCTTGCGCCGTTGCCGCCGTTGTGGCTACCCTCTTGTTCGCAGTTCACCTTAAAAAATTGAAAACAAACATGCCGGCCAAAGAAGCTGCTTCTTCGGAAAGCGCAAAGTAAAAGAGGGCTTATGCAAGCAAAAAAGAAAATTTTGGGTATTAGCGGGAGCCCCCGAAAAGCCGGCACCTATACCTGTGTACAGCAAGCCTTACAAATGGCAGAAGAGCATGGTGCCGAAACAGAGTTTTTAAGCCTTCACAATTTCAAGTTCGACCTCTGTGTGGGGTGCGATGCCTGTCTTCGCAAAAATTCTATTGAGTGTGTGCGTTTTCAAGACGACATGAGCGGCTGGGCTACCAAGTTTTTAGATTTCGATGGCTACATCATCGGCACGAGTGTGTATGACGCCAATGTAACGGCACAGCTGCAGGGATTTTTCAATCGGATGCGTTCCAACTGGTTGCTTTGCGAAAACGATCCCGATTTGTATCAGCGTAAATTTGGCGCATCTATTGCCGTGGGCGGCACGCGCCATGGCGGGCAAGAGCTCGCCCTCAATGCCATCAACAACTACTACCTGTCGCTGGGTATCAAAGTGGTAAGCGGTGGAAGTGCCGCTTGCTTCGGCGCCGGAGTTTGGAGCCAAGACGGTGGCAAGGAAGGCGTGTTGGCAGACGAAGAGGGCATGAACAGTGTGGGTGTTTTGGCAAAATCTTTGACAAAAGCCGTTCTGAATCTGTATGAAAAGCCCCCGGCATAAAAAGAACAACTGCAAAAGGGCGGCGACGCGAAAACAAGATAGTTTTGTTTTGGTGTCGCCCTCTTTGCAAAAATTATCCAATTAAAAGGAGAACGATTATGGTTTTAATCATCAACAACTATCAAATTGACCAAAACGCTCATCTCGGACGACTTGAAATGATTGAAATGGGCGAACTGTGCAAAAAGTTGAGCGGCATGGATTACCGTGTGGTGCATTTTAGCGAAGTAGATGGCGATTATCTTGCAAAGCATCCGGAGATTAAGGCTGTTATTTCGGGCGGTTGCAACAACGACTGGAGTTCTTTATATTTCGATGTTTTTGATTGCGAGTTTGATTTGATTCGCTCGTGTAATCTTCCGTTCTTAGGCATTTGTGCCGGGTTACATATGCTTACCATCGCATACGATGGAGGCGTTCGTCGCATGGACTTTGGCAAGGAAGAGCGCTTCTTCTGCAAAATTGATAAGGCCGGCGAAAGCGAGCTCAGTGTTGGGCTTTCAGACACAGAGGAATTCTTCCAATATCATTATTGCTGCGTGCCCGAGCTCCCCGAAAACTTTGAGCGTATTTTCACAAACAAAAAATGCCCGATTCAAGGGATGCGTTTGTGCGGCACGAACAAGTTCGGTGTACAGTTCCACCCGGAGCTGGACGACGAAAACCACAGTGCCGGCCATAAATTGCTCCAAAACTTCCTCGCGCTTGCAAAATAAAAAAGGCTGTGCCTCTTTGTAGAAAACAAGCTACTTTAAATGTGGGAGGGGAAAGAATATGTTGCTGCTCATCAACAACAATTTGGCCAATGACGATTTGGGCGAGATGGAAATGAGGGAAAAGCTGGGTGGCATTTGTGAAAAACACAATGAACCCTATACCATTATGCATTGCAGCGAGGTGGATGGCACCACCTTGGAAAAGCATCCCGAGATAACCGGTGTGATTGTGGGCGGAAGCCGCGACAATTGGGACAACATCTATTTTCCGGACCACTACAGTGGCGAATACGAGCTGATGCGCACCGTGAAAGTACCGTTTCTGGGTGTTTGTGCCGGGCATATGTTGCTTGCCATGGCCTATGGTGGCGCCGGCAGAAAAATGTTTTTTGGGCGTGAAGAAAGAGGCTTTCACGACGTTTCGGTTATTCAAGACAGCATTTTGAACCAAGGTATCGGAGACACGCTTTCCGTGTGGTTCTTCCATTCCTATGATGTGGCGGAAATTCCGGATGGTTTTGACAACCTCATGCAAACGCGCAACTGCCCCATACAGGCCATGAAAAAAAGAGGGGAACATATCTACAGTGTGATGTTCCACCCGGAGGGCTCGAACGAAGAACACCCACATGGCTTCACTCTTATGAAAAACTTTATTGATTTGACCCGAGAAGAGGCGAAAAAATAAAAAAATCCACCCTTTGATTCGGCTGGTAAAAGTCGTGCTTCAAAGAGTGGATTTTTATGTTTCAAAAAGGACGCAGGCATTACAAGCCGGGTTTTCCCATCAAGTTCCCGTTCATATCGCCAAAACCAAAGCGCTGATACAGGGTTTTGGAGTCGCCGGAAATTAGGATACCAAGGCAATGAGAGAGCGGCTCATAGCTTATGGCCGCTTCCACAAGCGCCTTGCCAAGCCCAAGCCCGCGGCAGCACTCGTCTATCACAACATCGCACAGCCAATACACCGTGGCAAAATCGGAAACACAGCGCGCAAAGCCCACTTGGCGCAGCTCTTTGTCGTACACGCCAAAACAAACGGCATTTTCAATCGAGCGTTCAATCACCTCGCGCGGTCTCTCCTTGGCCCAGTGGGTGGTGTGCAAGAGCCTGCACACCTCTTCTGTTTGCAGTTTGCTCTTGTCGTCTGAAATGAGAAAATCTTGAAATTGTATTTCCATAGAAGAGCTCCTTTGCATTTGAGTGAAAATAGGTGAATTCGGGGGGTATTGCCGCCACTACCATTGAGAAAAAAGAAACAGCAAGAGTGCCACCTGGCAAATTAAGAGCAGGGGCACCGATATATAAAACAGCGGTTTCTTTGTTTTATGGCGCACAAGGCTCATGGCAAAAGCCGCACCACCGGCCCCCATGAAAAGTGCCGAAAGCAACAATGTTTTTTCACTGATGCGCCTTTTTTTTCGAATGGCAAAGCGCTTATCCAGGCAGAAGAGGCTAAAGGATACGGCGTTTAGCAAAACAAGAACCCATACAAATATAAGCATAGAAACCTTTCTTTAGAAAGCGTGATACGTTGCTGTAAAACAAAAGAACCACTGCTATTATCTCAATTTTCGGCGCGTTTGACAAGCTCCTTCAAATCGATTATAATAAACATGATTTGTGAAAGGATATATGGTGAAATCGTTTCACTTTATTGATTGTGCTAAGCGCGCAACTTTTTATAAGCTGGCAACTTAATTGCCTGTTGGGTTCATTCGCCCGAAGTGTACTATAGGTGCATACTTGTAAAAAAGTCAATAAGAGTGGTAAAAGTGATGACGCTATATAGACTCTAGCTTTTGTTCTAAAAAGATTGACTTTGAAGATGCATCTTAAGAGATGCATCTTTTTATTTTTCAGCCAAGTGAAACTGCCAAAGGAGGCAAGGTGCCGGTGGACAAATTGCATTTATACGGGTTCAACAACCTTACAAAATCTTTGAGTTTTAATATCTATGATATCTGCTATGCCAAAACGGCAAGAGAGCAAAAAGATTACATTCAATATATCAACGAGCAGTACAATTCCGAGCGTCTTACTGACATATTGACAAAACTCACCGACATGATTGGTGCAACTGTGCTAAACATATCCCGCCAAGATTATGAGCCGCAAGGGGCGTCTGTGGCCTTTTTGATTGCCGAGGAAAGCATGTATAAAAAACGCAGCGGTGAAACCGTGGTGGCCCATTTAGACAAAAGCCACGTTACGGTGCACACTTATCCGGAGTACCACCCCGAAACCTCCATCGCCACTTTTCGCGTGGACATCGATGTGGCCACCTGTGGCAAGATAACGCCTTTGTCCACCTTGGATTTTCTTGTGGGCAGTTTCGATTCCGACATCATCACGCTGGATTATCGCGTGCGCGGCTTCACCAGAGACATCAACGGAAAAAAACTGTATATGGATCACAAAATCGCCTCCATTCAAGACTACATTGCCGAAGAGACACTTAAGAAATATGATGTCACCGACATCAATGTCTACCAGTCGAACATTTTTCACACGAAAATGCTCATCAAAGAATTGGATTTACAAAACTATCTGTTTAATTCCGACACCTATGAAATTCCTCCAAAAACGAGGCTGGACATTACGAACTCGCTGCGCTGTGAAATGATCGAAATCTACAGCGGCATGAATGTGTATACGCCATAACCCCAAAAACGCCAAAAGGAGAAGCGGTGTGATAAACCAAAACCATGCCCCCATTTTGGAGGCGATGGAAGAACTGAAACAAAGCCGGCTTGTGCCCTTTGATGTTCCCGGCCACAAAAGAGGCAAAGGCAACCCGGAGCTGACCGAATTTTTGGGCCAACAGTGCATGAGTGTGGATGTGAACTCGATGAAAAGCCTCGACAATCTCTGTCATCCCACAGGGGTTATCGCACAGGCGGAAGCACTGGCTGCCGCCGCTTTTCGTGCCTCCGCTGCCTTTTTCATGGTGGGCGGCACCACCTCCTCTGTACAGGCGATGATTTTGGCCACGGTTGGGGCTGGTGACGAGCTTATCTTACCAAGAAATGTGCATCAAAGCGTTATCAATGCCCTGGTTCTTTGTGGGGCTGTGCCGGTTTACATCAACCCCGGCACAGACAAAAAACTGGGCATTGCCCTTGGTATGTCTGTAGCCGATGTGCAAAGGGCCATCGAGCACCATCCAAAGGCAAAGGCCGTGCTTTTAAATAATCCCACTTATTATGGTGTATGTTCCGATTTAAAGGCCATCACCGAGCTCGCCCATACGCACCACATGAAGGTGCTCGTGGACGAAGCCCACGGCACCCATTTTTATTTTGGCGAAAACATGCCGCTTGCGGCCATGGACGCCGGAGCCGATATGGCCAGTGTTAGCATGCACAAGTCGGGCGGCTCTCTCACGCAGAGCTCGCTTCTTTTGTGTGGAAAAAACGTAAACCCACACTATGTACGGCAAATTGTGAATTTGACACAAACCACAAGTGGCAGCTACCTTTTACTGGCAAGCCTGGACATCTCAAGGCGCAACTTGGCTTTACATGGGGCGGGCATCTTTAAAAAAGTGGCCGGGTTTGCAGATTACGCCAGAAGCGAAATCAACCAAATCGGAGACTATTACGCCTACTCGAAAGAGATTATCAATGGGGATACCGTGTTCGATTTTGATACCACAAAATTATCCGTGAATACCTTGGAGTTGGGCCTTGCGGGTATCGAGGTGTACGACCTCTTGCGCGACGAATACAATATCCAAATTGAATTTGGCGACATCGGCAACATTTTGGCCTATATTTCCGTGGGCGACAAAAAGAAAAATCTTGAACGTTTTATCAGCGCCCTCTCTGAAATTCGGCGCCTTTATAAAAAGGACAAAGCCGGAATGCTGGAAAGCGAATACATCCGCCCCACGGTTCTTTTATCGCCCCAAACGGCCTTCTATGCCGAAAAAGAAACCTTGCCCCTTGAAGCGTGCCAAAACAAAACATCTTGCGAATTTGTCATCTGCTATCCGCCGGGCATTCCGGTGCTTGCACCGGGCGAAGCGGTAACAGAGGAAATCATCGATTACATCTTGTATGCAAAAAAGAAGGGTTGCAAACTAACCGGGCCCGAAAGCCTCGATATCACCCATCTGAATGTGCTGAAGGAGAATGTATGATGGAAGATTTATGGTTTAGCGAATATCACTCGGACAATGTTCGTTTTTCCATCAAAGTGGAAAAACAACTGCACCACGAAACCAGTGACTACCAAGAGATTTCCGTATACGAATCGAAGGAATTTGGGCGGTTTCTCACCTTAGACGGTGTTGTGATGCTCACGGAAAAAGATGAGTTCATCTATCACGAGATGATGGTGCATGTGCCCTTAGCCGTAAACCCGGCCATCGAGCGCGTTTTGGTGATTGGTGCGGGTGATGGCGGTGTATTGCGCGAGCTGTCGAAATATGAGGGTATTCGCCATATTGATGTGGTGGAAATAGACGAGCGTGTCATTGCGGTAAGCAGAAAATTTCTACAAAAAACAGCCTGCGGTTTCGACAACCCAAAAGCACACATCCACATTGCAGACGGCCTGAAATTTGTGCGGCGCACAGATAGCAAATACGATTTGATTTTGGTGGACTCCACCGACCCGCTCGGCCCCGGGGAAGTATTGTTTACAAAAGAGTTTTATGGCAACTGCCACAAGGCGCTCACCGCAAACGGCATCATGATAAACCAAAACGAGAGCCCATTTTACAAAAACGATGCCAAAGAAATGGCCGATGCACACAGGCGCATTTTTTCCACTTTTCCCGTGGCAAAAGTTTACCAGGCACACATTCCCACCTACCCCTCGGGGCACTGGCTGTTTGGCTTTGCCTCCAAAGGCCTGCACCCCCTGAACGACTTAAAGGAATCGGCTTGGTGTGCGTTGAATTTAGAAACGCAGTACTACACATCCAATTTGCACAAAGGGGCCTTTTACCTGCCCCGCTATGTGGAGGATATATTGAAGAAAAATGAATAAAAATTTACACACCTTCCTCGCTTGTGAATGCGACTATGCCGCCGCCGATATTGTGCTGTTCGGCGTGCCGTTCGATGGAACCACCTCTTTTCGGCCGGGCACGCGCTTTGGCCCCTCTGCCATTCGTGGCGAAAGTTTTGGCCTTGAAACTTATTCGCCCTATGCAGACAAAGACCTTTGCGACATCCGCGTGTTCGACGGGGGCGATTTGGAACTGCCTTTTGGCAATGCTCGAAAGGTGCTGGACATCACGCAGGCCTACACAGAAAAAATCTTGAAAGACAAGAAAATCCCTTTCATGCTGGGCGGCGAACATCTTATCACCTTAGGCAGTATGCGCGCGGTGGCAGAGATTTACCCGGATGTGCACGTGTTGCATTTTGATGCCCACACCGATTTACGCGACGCCTATATCGGCGAGGAGCTTACCCATTCCGGCGTGATAAAGCAGGTGTGGAAACTGGTGGGCGACAAAAAAATTCATCAGTTTGGCATTCGCAGTGGGGAAAAACATGAGTTCACCTTTGCAGAAAAACACACCTGTTTGCACAAATTCAATTTAGATGGCTTTGGTGAAACCGTGAAAAAATTGCGGGGTAAACCCGTGTATGTCACCCTGGATTTGGATGTGCTCGACCCCTCCTGTTTTTGGGGCACGGGCACACCGGAGGCCGGCGGCGTAAGTTTTCATGAACTGTTAACGGCGATTTTGCGCCTGCATGAACTGCATGTGGTAGGCTGTGATGTAAATGAATTGGCCCCACACTATGACCAGAGCGGTGCTTCTACAGCACTGGCTTGTAAACTGATAAGAGAAATTTTACTACAGCTAAAGGGAGGCTAAACCATGGGAAAATGTATGATCATCGGTTGTGGAGGGGTGGCGAAAGTGGCCATCCATAAATGCTGCCAAAACAGCGACGTGTTTGAGGAAATTGTGGTTGCCAGCCGCACACTTTCCAAATGTGAAGAAGTGAAAGCTGAGCTTTCCGGCAAAACCAAAACTGTCATCCATACAGAACAGGTGGATGCAGACAAGGTGGACGAGCTTGTGGCCTTGATAGAAAAGCACAAACCCGATGTGGTTTTGAACCTCGCCTTGCCCTATCAGGATTTGAGCATCATGGATGCCTGCCTTGCCACCAAAACCCACTACATCGATACGGCCAACTATGAGCCGAAAGACACGGCCAAGTTCGAGTATAAGTGGCAGTGGGACTATCGCGAACGGTTCGAAAAAGCCGGTATTTGCGCCCTGCTCGGCAGTGGTTTTGACCCCGGTGTTACAAGTGTGTTTTCGGCCTATGCCTTAAAGCACGAGTTCGACGAAATCAACTACATCGATATATTGGACTGCAACGGCGGCGACCATGGCTACCCCTTTGCCACCAACTTCAACCCCGAAATCAACATCCGCGAAGTAAGTGCAAACGGCAGCTATTGGGAAAACGGCGCCTGGATAGAGACAAAGCCCATGGAAATTAAGCGCACCTACAACTTCAAAGAGGTGGGCCAAAAGGACATGTATCTCTTGCACCACGAGGAGATAGAAAGCCTGGCGCTCAACATTCCCGGTATTCAGCGCATTCGCTTTTTCATGACCTTTGGGCAAAGCTACCTTACACACTTGCAATGCCTAGAAAATGTGGGTATGACCTCTATAGAACCCATTGTATACGAGGGCAAAGAAATTATTCCCTTGCAATTTTTAAAAGCCGTTTTGCCGGACCCCGCAAGCCTTGGCCCGCGCACAAAAGGTAAAACCAACATTGGCTGTATTTTCCGTGGCAAAAAAGATGGCAAAGACAAATCCTATTATCTTTATAATATTTGCGACCATGAGGCCTGCTACAAAGAGGTGGGCTCGCAGGCAGTGTCGTACACAACGGGTGTGCCGGCCATGATTGGCGCCATGCTTGTGATGAAGGGACTATGGCAAAAACCCGGCGTGTTCAATATGGAAGAGTTTGACCCGGACCCATTTATGGATGCACTGAACCAATGGGGCCTGCCTTGGCAGGAAGACTTGAACCCACAGTTGGTGGACTGATGAAGCAGGCTTTGTATGAAGTGAAAACCCCGGCCTACGTCATAGACGAAGAACGACTTTTGCAGAATTTGGAAATTTTGCAAACGGTAGCACGGCGCAGCGGTGCAAAAATTCTGCTGGCACAAAAAGCTTTTTCGGCCTACGCATGCTACCCGCTTATCGGCCGGTATCTATTTGGAACCACGGCCAGCGGTCTCTATGAAGCACGGCTTGGCCAAGAAGAAATGGGCGGGGAAACCCATGTGTTTTCGGCGGCCTATTTAGAGCACGAATTCGACGAATTGCTAAATCTCTGCGACCATGTTGTATTCAACTCATTTCATGAGTGGGAAAAATACAAAGCAAAAGCCCTTGCGTCCGGCAAGAGCTTTGGAATGCGTGTAAACCCGGAACACTCCACGCAAAGCGGTGGCCTCTATGACCCCTGTGCCAGCGGCTCACGCCTTGGGGTGGTGAGAGCGCAGTTTCGCGAAGATTTGCTGGATGGTCTTGAAGGTCTTCACTTTCATACCCTGTGCGAACAAAACAGTGATGCGCTGTGTAGCACTGTAAAAGCATTCGAGGAAAAATTCAAAGAATTTTTGCCGCAGATGAAATGGGTGAATTTTGGAGGCGGGCACCACATCACACGGGACGATTACGACCGTGAGGCGCTTATTGACTGTGTGCAAAGCTTTCGAAAGCGGCATGGTGTAGAGGTGTATTTGGAACCGGGTGAAGCCGTGGCATTAAATGCGGGCTATCTTGCAAGCACTGTCTTGGATATTGTGGAAAACGGCATACAGGTGTGCATATTAGACACTTCTGCGGCCTGCCATATGCCGGACGTGCTGGAGATGCCCTACACGCCCCCGCTCTATCAAAGCGGTAAAGCAGGCGAAAAGGAATACGACTATCGCCTTGCAGGCCCCACCTGCCTTGCAGGCGACATCATAGGCGACTACTCGTTCGACAAGACCTTGCAGGTGGGAGATAAGCTGATTTTTGAAGATATGGCCATTTACTCCATGGTGAAAAACAACACCTTCAACGGCATGTGCTTGCCGGACATCTGCCTTTTGCGGCAAAATGGTGAACTAGAGGTAATAAAATCCTTCAGCTACCATGATTTCAAGATGCGGCTGTAAAAAAAACAGCCTGTTCACTTCGGTGCAAATATGCGCACCGGTGAGCAGGCTGTTTTTTTATTTCTTTAGGGCAATGCAATGGCGCCGGCCAAAGCCGTGGCTGCGGCCACCGCGGGCGAAGCGAGATAAATTTGGGCGGTTTTGTCTCCCATGCGCCCAAGGAAGTTTCGGTTGTTGGTGGCCAGCACCACTTCCCCTGCCGACACAATGCCACCGCCACGGCCACAACACAGCCCACAGCCGGGCAGGGTAACCGTGGCCCCGGCTTCGAGGAGCGTTTGCAAAACACCCTCTTCGGCGGCCTTTGCATACACGGTGCGTGAGGCCGGGGTAACAATGAAACGCGTAAAATCGGAAATACGTTTGCCGCGTAAAAAATCTGCCGCAATGCGCAAATCTTCGAGGCGTCCGTTTGTGCAACTACCTAGGAAGACCTCGTTTACGGGTGTTCCAATCAGTTTGCGAATGGGGCGGATGTCGTCTACCTGAGAGGGACAGGCCGCCACAGGCTCCAAGCTTTCTGCGTGATATACCAACCTTTTCTCATAGCAGGCCACATCGTCTGCCCGTAGGCTCTCCAAATTAAAATCCACCTTGCCACAGTGGGTAAGCGAAGTTTCATCCGGTGCAAACACGGCACATTTGGCACCGGCTTCTATGGCCATATTGGCCAGTGTCATACGCTCGGAAAGGCTCATGCCTTCGATGGTATCGCCGCAAAACTCCAACGCCTGGTAGGTGGCGCCGTCGGCTCCGAGATCACCAATGATGCGCAGAATCAGGTCCTTTGCATACACATTTTGGGGAAACTGTCCGTTCACTTCGATGCGGATACTGCCGGGCACACGAACCCACATTTCACCCGTGCCCAAAACGGCAGCCATCTCGGTGTAGCCAATACCCGTGGAGAAAGCTCCCACGGCACCGTAAGTGGTGGTGTGGCTGTCGGTGCCAAAGGCACAGTCTCCGGGCTTTACGTAGCCCTGCTCCACCATAAGCTGATGACAAATGCCATCGGCGCGGTGTACATGTTTTAAACCATACTTTTCGGCGAAAGCATCCCCGGTTTTGTGGTGGCGCACATCGTCAAATTCGGCAGTGGGTACAAGGTGGTCGTAAATCAGCACGGCACTATCGGCATTGTGCAGGCTTGTAAACCCCATCTGTTCAAACTTTTCGGCCACAAAGGGAATAAAAATGTCATGAATCATCAGGCGGTCGGGGCGCACGGTGACAATATCACCCGGAGAAACAGAGGACATTTTCGCATTGCGTGCGATGATTTTTTCGATGAGTGTCATGCCCATTTATTCCACCCCATTTCGTTTGCGCATAGCGGCCACAAGCCCGCCGCTCTCTAAGATGCCGCGCACATTGTCGGCCAGGGGGCGCAAAGGGAACCGTTTTTCGCGACATTGCGCGTATTGCCCGGGCACCACGGTAAGGATATCGCCCTCCACAGCAAATTCCGAGAGGCTCTCGCACTCTAGCACCGGCAGGCCGTTGTTGATGGCATTGCGAAAAAAAATGCGTGCAAAACTTTTGGCAATGATGGCTGAAACACCCAGTGCCTTGATTACTTCCGGTGCCTGCTCGCGCGAAGAGCCGCAACCGAAGTTGCTCCCGGCCACCAAAATATCACCGGGGCAAATGGCCTTTGCAAGCTCGATACGCAAGGGGGAAAAGGCATAGGGGGCCATTTTTTCCACACTTGGAAGGGCCAAATATTCTGTTGGAATGATGATATCTGTGTCGATGTCATCGCCCAAAAGCCAAACTTTGCCGCTAAACTCTGATTTCAAACTGAAAACCTCCTTTGTAAATAATGCCTGCTGAATAAACCCCTGCAGAGTTTATTCAGCCCCACCGCCTATCGCGGTGGCCATAAAAGTGCCAAAAACAGCACTTTTATGGGGCATATCTTGATGCTATCCACTGTGTTTTCGCCCCCTAAATGAAAAGGCGAAAACAAAAGTGCAAGGTTTTTGTGTGAAAAACGGAAAAAACCTTGCACTTTTCCAAACCAAAAATGACATTTTAAATTCTGTATATGTCATTTTCTGCTTGTTCAGTGGGCATTAAATACCGCATAGGGAAAAGCCTAGGGCAAAGCAATTTCTCCTTTTAAGGCGGATGCGGCCACCACGGCAGCACTGGCGAGATACACCTTGGAATCCGGGTGTCCACTGCGTCCTTTGAAGTTGCGTGTGCCTGTGGAAACCAGCACCTCCCCGGGACCCAAAACGCCCTGACAGCTGCCCCAACACACCGAGCAGTTCGCGTTTACCACCATCGCGCCAGCTTCATTCAATGTTTGGATGATGCCTTCGGAAAGGGCTGTGGCATACACCTCATTCGAGGCGGGAGCCACAATAAAGCGAACGTTCGGATGCACGCTTTTCCCCTTCACAATTTTTGCGGCAAGGCGCAATTCTTCAAGGCGCCCGCTGTTGCAGCTGCCAAGAAACGCCTCGTCGATGTGGGTACCTTGCACACTGCGTGCAGGCACCACATCATCTATGTTGTCTGGCCGCGCCACCACAGGCTCTATTTTGCTTAAATCGTAGCTGTAGCCGGCTTCAAAAACGGCGTCTTCGTCGCTTTTAAAACAGACCACCGGCGCTCGGCCGCGTTCTTTTAAATAGGCAAGCACCTTGTCGTCCGCCTCCATGAGGGCGGTTTTGGCTCCGGCCTCCACGGCAAGGTTGGAGAGAACCAAACGCTCGCTCACACTCATGTGGGAAAGGCCGTCTCCATAGAATTCCATAATCTTATAATTCGCGCCATCGGCACCGATATCCCCAATGATGTGCAACATCAAATCGCGCGAACTGACACCTTCCGGAAGGCGACCACGCAATTCAAAGCGCAGGGTTTTGGGCACAAGTAGCCAGGTGGTGCCCGTTACCATGCCAAAGAGAAAATCGGTGCTGCCCACGCCGGTTCCAAAGGCGCCAAGCGCACCATAGGTGCAGGTGTGGCTGTCGGCGCCGATGATGAGCTCGCCCGAGCACACATGATTTTCTACCATGAGCTGGTGGCACACGCCTTTTCCCTCATAAAAAGTGATGTTGTGTTCTTTCGCAAAGTCACGCATAATCTGGTGCGCCTCGGCCGTTTTGGGGCTATCGGCCGGGGAATTGTGGTCGATTACAAAAACAAGTTTTTCGGCGTCTGCAAGGCGAGGGTGCCGAAGCTTGTTTTGGTAAAGCCCAAGTGTGATGTGGGTGGTGCCATCGTTGCTCATGAGCTTGTCGAGCCGAACGGTATGAATTTCACCCGGTTTCACACATGGCACACCGGCCGCACGTGCGATGATTTTCTCTCCCATTGTCATGCCCATATCACTGCACCTCTCTCTCGTTCAGCCAAGAAATGAGGCCGCCGCTTTCCAGAATTTCTTGCATATGTGGGGGCAATTTTGTGCAGGCATAACTTTCGGTTCCCACTTGCAACACCCCTTTGGTCAAATCCAATGTGGCCTCTTCCCCGTCTTGCAGCGTGTTCGGAAGCTCTGCACACTCCAGCACGGGCAAGCCAATATTGATGGCATTGCGAAAAAAAATACGTGCAAAGTTTTTGGCAATCACGGCCTGAATACCCAGCGCTTTCAGCACACTGGGTGCCTGCTCGCGCGAAGAGCCGCAACCAAAATTGGCGCCGGCTACCACAATGTCTCCCGCTTGCACACTGTTTGCAAAGTCAGGGCGAAGCGATTCGAAACTGTGGTCTTTCATTTCATCGATACTGGGTAAAATCAGATACTGACTAGCCAAAATTTGGTCGGTATCCACATTGTCTGAGAACAAAAAAATACGGGACAAAACACAGGCCTCCTCTGGGTTATAATCATGGATTGCACACATTTTCTGTATATAATCTACATCATCATACACCATTTGCTCGAAGTGAGCAAGCAAGGTGTGTGCTTATGCCGCGGCGAAAATTATGACAATAATATAAAAATGCTGGGAAAACACTTGAAAAAAAGTTCGAGAAGGGGTAATCTGTACAAAGGTGGGTAGGTGTGTTTTCGAAAAGCGTATGTACCCATATGCCAAAGGAGCTGCTTTGTGCTCCATCACAGAAGCAGGAACGGTAGCTTTGTTTGATAGGTTACGGAGAGGAAAAAACATTTTGAAATTTGATGGAAACCAAAACAACCACAACGCGATGCCCAATGGTCGTCCAAGACGGCAAGTGGCACCGGCGGCTCCGGTTGTGCCTGTTTCGGCCAAAGCGGAAAATGTGGCCAATGCCGAAACACGCCCTATGATGGCAATACAAGGAGAACGTCCCGCACCACAGGGAAATGGAATGGAAAATAACGCCACACGTGTGGTGCCGGCTGCGCCGAACCCACCGCAAAGCCCCAAAAGGAAAAAACCGAAGCGAAAACCCAGAGCCAGAAAAATGGTGCTTGTGGTTATTGGCAATATTTTCAAGGCTTTTGTGGTGATGATGTGCATTGGGCTTATTGCCATCGCCTTGGTGGGCGTGCAGGTGACCGCCTATGTGGTGGAAACCACGGCGGACGACGATGTGCTACTGGATTTGGAGCTTCTGCAGCTACCACAAACGGGCTATATTCTGGCGAAAGACCCGGCCACGGATGACTGGATAGAGTATCAACAACTTTCGCGAGAATCAAACAGCGAGTGGGTGCCGCTTGACCAAATTCCCCAAGATCTGATAGATGCCGTGGTGGCCACCGAAGACCGCGAGTTTTATGTGCATTCGGGCGTGTCGCTGGAGCGCACGGTATATGCGGCGCTCAATGAGGTGTTCCAGTTCCAATCTACCTTTGGTGGCTCCACCATAGACCAGCAGCTTGTAAAAAACATCACCGACGACCGCGCTGTAGACGGTGAGGCTGGCTATCAGCGCAAAATTCGAGAAATTTTCAGAGCTTGGGATCTCAACACGCGCTACTCCAAAGATATGATTATGGAGGCCTATTTAAACACTTTGCCGCTCTCCGGCACCATCGTGGGTGTGCAGGCCGGCGCAAGGGAATATTTCAACAAAGACGTAAACGAATTGACCTTGGCAGAGTGTGCGGTGATTGCCGGTATCACAAGAGCACCCACCTATTACAGTCCCCTCCAAAACCCGGACAATGCGCTGGAACGCCGCGACGACGTGCTCTATTTCATGCTGGAAACGGGCAGCATCACGCAGGCTGAATTTGATGCGGCCGTGGCATCCCCGCTGGGGTTGAATCTTGGCCATGAAGAGGAGATTCTGACCTCGGGGCAGGAGATAACAAGCTACTTCACCGATGCCGTGTTTGAATCGGTGGTAACCGATTTGGTTGAGCAGGGTATCTGTTCTTCGCGTGAAGCGGCGATTGACTTTTATTACACAGAGGGTCTTCGCATCGAATCCACTGTGGATTTGCGCCTACAAGAAGAGATGGAGCGTTTGTATGAACTGGAAGTAGGTGAAGAGGGAAGCCCCTTCCCGGCAGCTGTGAGCGCCACAGACGAAGCCGGAAACACAATTTACCCGCAAAGTGCCATGGCTGTGGTGCGCTATGACGGCTCACTGGCCGGCGTGGTGGGTGGCATCGGGGAAAAAGAGGAAAGCCTTGGGCTCAACCGTGCCACACAGGCTGTGCGGCAGGTTGGTTCTACCATGAAACCGATTGGCGCCTATGCCCTTGGCATAGACCTTGGCGTCGTCACCTATTCAACGCGTGTGCCGGACACCTATGTAATCCCCTCGCAAAACTGGCCTGTAAACTATGGGCCATCGGCTCCCTCCAACCAAACCGTGCCCGTGTACAGCGCTGTTGCACAGAGCTTAAACACCATTCCGGCGCATATCGGCGAATGGGTGGGCGTGCAAACTCTGTATGACTTTTTAGAAGGCACCTTGGAAATTTCCACTTTGGTGCCGGATGGCAACGTGAACGACGTGGCACTGTCGCCTTTGGTGCTTGGCGGCATGACCGAGGGCATGATTCCGGCAGAACTTGCCGCGGCCTATACGATGTTCGGTGGTGAAGAGACATATGGTGTGCACAACACCCTGCACTGTTACGAGCGTGTAACGGATTCCAGGGGCAACATCGTGATGGAACCGGAAATTGCGTCCATGCAAGCCATCTCACCCGAGAGTGGTTATATCATGAACCGCCTGCTTGCCGGTGTTTTGACACAGCCGGGTGCAACGGCCTATGGCATGGGTTTGCAAACCAGCGATGCGGTTGCCAAAACCGGTACCACAAGCGATGACAAAGACCGTTGGTTTGTGGGTTTAACACCCAATTATGTGGCAGCTGTGTGGTGGGGATACGACCAAAATGAGGTAATCAACTGGTCGCCGTCGGCCTCCACGAACCCACCACCCCTTGTGTGGCGTGAAGTGATGGAAAATGTGCAGGCAGAGATGCCTGAATCTGCCTTCCCGGAAAGACCTGCCGGTGTGGTGGAGATGGCCTACTGTGTGGACACGGGTCTTCTGGCCGGAGATGCCTGTGCAAACCGTGGTGTGGGCTACTATTCAGAGGATAATTTGCCCGCCGTTTGCTTTGGGAACCACCCGGCTCCGGCGGAAACACCTGCCGCCTAAGAGAGTTCGGTATTCGGAATATAGAAAATCAAAACGAAGTGCCGTGGCGCGCAGCCCATGAGTCTTTCCCATTGAGAAAGGCCAAAGGCGGTGCGGCCACGGCATTTTTACATGATATCGCGGATGGTAGGAAAGGCCGGATATTCGAACATAGAGAAAAGTAGAAAAGGGGTTTTGTTTATGGAGTATGTGCTATTGGCTTTGCTGCTCGCAAGCCTGGTTTTGAATGTACTTGTCCTTTTAAAGCTGCATAAAAATGAGGAGACCATCAAAATACAGGCCTTAAAAAATGAGATGCTTGCCTTGGTGGAGAAAGAAAACAAACAAACACGCGATTTTCTGCACAAGCAAATGGAGCAACAAAGCACAGCGCAAACAAATTTTCAGCGTCAAATTGCCGAGCTTGAGGCCCAGCGCTTTCATGAATTCAGCACGGGAACACAGCACAACATCGGCACTTTACGCGAAACCGTAAGCGCCATGACCAATAGCCTCGACACGCGCTTTGACCGCTTTCAAAAGGGCTTTGATACGCGTGTTTTGGCCATGCAACAAAGCAACGAGAAAAAACTTGAAGAAATGCGCGTAACTGTGGACGAAAAATTACAGCGCACCTTGGAAGACAGCCTTAGCCGCAGTTTCAAACTGGTTAGCGAGCGGCTTGAACAGGTGTACCAGTCTCTTGGAGAGATGCAAAAATTGTCCGGTGGGGTGGATGAACTTAAAAAAGTGCTTTCCAATGTAAAAACCAGGGGCATTTTGGGCGAAGTGCAACTGGGCGCCATTTTGGAGCAAATTTTGAGCCCCGAGCAGTATGAGCTGAATGTGGCCACGAAAAAAAATTCAGCCGAGCGCGTGGAGTTTGCCGTAAAACTGCCGGGCGAACAAGGGGAAAGCGTCTATTTACCCATCGATGCCAAGTTTCCGATGGATGCTTATCAAAACCTGCTCGATGCCTACGATAGCGGCGAAGCCACACGTGTGGAAGAAATGGCCAAAGTGTTGACAACACGCATCAAAAGTTTCGCCAAAGACATCAGCACAAAGTACATCGATGTGCCTCATACCACCGAGTTTGCCATTTTGTTTTTGCCCGTGGAGGGTTTGTATGCCGAGGTAGTGCGCCGAGGCATGGTGGAGGAACTGCAAAAAATGAAAATCAACATAGCGGGGCCTACCACCATGGCGGCCTTGCTCAATTCTTTGCAAATGGGCTTTAAAACCTTGGCCATTCAAAAACACTCCAGCGAGGTTTGGGCTGTTTTAGAGGGTGTAAAACAAGAGTTTACACGTTTTGGGGATGTGCTGGAAAAAACACAGTCTCGCATGCGTCAGGCCACGGAAGAGCTGGATAAGCTCGTGGGTGTGCGCACAAGAGCCATCAATAACCGGCTAAAAAATGTGACGGTGACAGAAGAAAAAGGCGTCTTGGCCTCACCCGAAGAATAACAAAAAGGCGTTTATGAACGCTTCAAAAAACGCAGTAGACGATACTGTGCGTAGCCAAAGCAACCACACAGCAAACTGAGTTGAACCCAAAGATAGGCACTCAAATAGCGCAGGCGAAATTTGGTTTTAGGCAAAACGGAAAGCAATTGCAAGGCCTCCTTGTAACCCCGGCGAAATGGTTTCCCAAAGCCGCGCAAGCTGAAAACGAGCAATTTTACCACATAGCCAAACACCAAAAACGGCAAATTTAAAAGCAAAAAGGGTAATGGCAAGTTTTTAAGGGGCAAAAGCAGGCTGTTGCGCCCGCTTTGAAGAGATTTGAAATCGTTGTACTGGCTTCCCTTTGTTTTGCCACGCGTGGTGGCACCGCAAATGTGCGTGCACACGGCCGCAGGCTCATATACACAACGGTAGCCGTGGTTGTTTGCGCGCCAGCTGATATCCACATCCTCCAAATAGGCGAAAAATAACTCCTCAAACCCGCCAAGCTCCAGCAGCAAAGACCGCCGGTACATCGCAGCACCGCCACAGGAAGAGAAGATGCGTTGACTCTTGGGGTAACGGGCAGGGGAAAGACCGTCTCCCCGTTTATACGCCCAGCCGAATAGGGTCACAAAGTCGCCGCAATCATCGGCCTTTTCCTGCTCTAAATGGCGTATCATCAAGCTTTGTGCAGAAAAGATGCGTGCATCTTGTTCCATGGTATGCAAAAGTTGTGTTGTCATGTCCGGCTTTGCGAAAGCGTCGTTGTTAAAAAGCAACACATAGGGGGCCTTTGCCGCGGCAATGCCCTGGTTCACGGCCTTGGAAAAACCCAAATTTTCTGTGTTTTCTATCAAGGTGCAGTTTTCTTTTTGCGCGGCTTTGCGCGCGTCCAGTAAGCTGTCATCAGAGGATCCGTTGTCCACAATAATCAACTCGAAATTTTGTTCGGTTTGCTCGTACAGGCTCTGAATGCTGTCGTGAAGCCAGCCGGCCCCATTGAGGTTTGGCAATACAATGCTGAGTTTTGGTTCCATAAAATCCTCCTGTTTGTGCTACATTCTCAGTATAGCACACAAGGGTCTTTGGGGCAAAACAGTGCCAATGGAATCAAATCCAAGTTTTTAAGTCTAGGTGAGTGCTCCCTTTCCCAAACCAAAAGCGACATATGCAAATTTTAAAATGTCACTTTCGCTTTCACCTTTTCATTTGAGGGGCGAAAGCGCAGTGGAGTGCATCAAGGCATGCCCCATATAAGTACTGCTTTAGGCGTTTTTTGGGCCAACACATTCTGCGGCGGGGCTGAATGCGCCCCACCGGGGTTTATTCGGCAGGCATTCAGTTATATTATTTTTTCGAAAGCCTTTTCTAGCTGCTCAAAATACAGTATACTATAGAAGAACGAGCCTTGTGTGCACCGTGAACCATCCCCTATGCCTTTTGGCAAGCGATGCCCCTTTCACGTACACCCACAAATGTCGGGTGTTTTTTTTGCCATGGGGAGGAGGGGTTTATGGAACAGACAATCAACCGAAAAATATTTTATAAACAGGTGCTCAGCTTAGCTGTGCCCATCACCTTGCAAAATTTGATCAATGTGGGTGTGCAAAGTGCCGATGTGCTCATGCTTGGTCGGGTGGGAGAACTGGTACTGTCGGCCGCTTCCCTGGCAGGGCAAGTGCAATTCATCTTGACTTTGCTGTTGTTCGGGCTTTCCTCGGGGGCCTCTGTGTTAACGGCACAGTATTGGGGACGAAAAGATAGGCGCACCATCGAAAAAGTGCTGAGCATGACACTGATGCTTTCCATTGGCTTTTCTCTGCTTTTTTTCCTGGCAGCAAGCTTATTTCCAATGGAACTCATGCGTGTTTTCACACCGGATGAAGCTGTGGCAGCGCAAGGTTCTATCTATTTGCGTATTATAGCGGTGAGCTATTTGTTTGTGGGCTTTACCTCTACCTACCTAAACTTAATGCGCAGCATCGAGCGCGCATTGGTGGCCACAGTGGTATATTTTATCTCGTTTTGCACCAACATTGTGCTCAACAGCATCTTCATTTTTGGGCTTTTGGGCCTGGAGCCAATGGGCATTGCCGGCGCGGCTTTGGGCACCACGCTCTCGCGCCTTCTGGAGCTCACCATTGTGGCAATCTATGCCAGCAAAAACTCTCTTGTGCGCATCCGCTTATATGATTTGCTGCACTGGTCCAAAAGCTTGATGAAAGATTTCTTTCGCTTCTCCATGCCCACCACAATCAACGAGTTGGTTTGGGGCATGGGCATCAGTACATCAGCGGCCATTGTGGGGCATTTGGGAGCATCGGCCGTGGCGGCGAACTCGGTTACAAGTGTAACACGACAATTGGCCATGGTTGTGTGCTTTGGTTTGGCCACATCGGCGGCCATTTTAATGGGCAAGGAACTGGGCGCAGGCAAGGAACGGCAAGCGCTGGCCTATTCAAAATATTTTGTGCGCTTAACAACGGGGTTTAGTGTGCTGGGAAGCCTCACCATTTTCTTGTTGAGGCCCATTATTTTGCAAACGATGAACCTTTCCCCCGAGGCAGAGGAATACCTTTCGTTTTTATTATATCTACTTTGTTTTTTTGTGTTGGCACAGGCATTCAATGCCCTCATGGTGGTGGGGGTTTGTCGCTCGGGAGGAGACACCCGTTTTGGTTTGATTTTGGACATCACGACCTTGTGGGGTTTCAGCATTTTGCTTGGTTTTGTTGCGGCATTTGTGTTTCACTGGCCGGTGGAAGTCGTGTTTGTGCTTTTATATTCAGACGAATTTATCAAAATACCCCTTTGTATCTGGCGGTATCGAAGTAAAAAGTGGCTTTGCAATGTAACACGCGATGAATTTGCGTAAGCGTGATAAAAAAGAGGGACAATAAGGGAGAAAACAATGCTGAAAACATGGATTTGGACCATTTGGTTGTTTATTTATATGGCCGTGCGCATGCCGCTGTATTGGCGCGTGATGTATCTGAAAAATCACGGACGTGAAAACGAGGCGCAGGCGCTTTTAAAGAAACATGGTCAGCTGTGGGTGTGCCGCATGTTTCGGCATGTGGGCATTCGCATCCACATAGAAGGTGAAGAACACTTGCCCAAAAACGATGAACCCGTTCTGTTTGTGGCAAACCACCAAAGTTATATCGACATCCCGGTTTTGATGTATGACCTCGGTCGTCCCCACCCACTTATGGCAAAGGCCGGACTTAAAAAGGTTCCGTTCTTGGCGCAATGGATGAAAGCGCTCGGCTGTGTGTTTGTTCAAAGGGAAGACATTCGCGCGGCAGCTGTGGCATTGAAAGAGGGCGAAGAACTTTTAAAAAGCGGAAAAAGCCTGATTGTTTGCCCAGAGGGAACACGATCAAAAAGCAGCGAAATGGGGGAATTTAAAGGCGGAAGTGTTCGCATGGCCTTGCGTGCAGGGGTGCCCATTGTCCCCTTGGCCATCGAGGGTACTTATAAAATTTTGGAAGGGAATGACTACCGTTTACAGGGAGGAGATATTTACCTGAAAATTTTACCGCCGGTTTCTACACAAGGTTTGTCTCGTGAAGAACAAAAAAACTTGGCCGACAAACTACACGCTATGATAAAAGAAGCAAAAGATGGTTTTCCAAAATAAAAAAGGAGTGAGAAATATGGAGACATTCAGCTTAAACATCAACGGAGAGCCGCGCGTGGTTCTCTCTGAAAAAAACTGGAATTTGTTGTATGTGCTGCGAGAGGTTTTGGATTTAACCGGGGCAAAGTGTGGCTGTAGCACGGGTGATTGTGGCGCTTGTCGCGTTATTATCGACGGCGAAGCCGTGAACAGTTGCCTATTCCAAGTGCAGAAATTAGAGGGAAAGGACATTGTCACCATTGAAGGTGTGCGTGGAAAAGATGGCGGATTGCACCCCATCCAGCAGGCATTCATCGATGCCGGTGCCGTGCAGTGCGGATACTGCACGCCGGGTATGGTTCTTTCCGCAAAAGCTTTGCTTGATAAAACGGCCAACCCAAGTGATGAAGAAATTCTTGCCGCCATCAACCCAAACCTTTGCCGCTGTACCGGGTATGTGAAAATTATAGATGCGGTGAAGTTGGCTGCAAAACGTTTGGAGGAGGGTGCATGATGAGCGAAAACCGTCTGGTGGGAAGAGGACAACCCATCCGTGATGCAGCCGAAAAAACAACGGGAGAACTCTTGTATACGGCAGACATCAAGTTGCCCAGAATGTTGCACGCCAAAGTGCTTTTTTCTCCGGTGGCTCACGCGAAAATAAAAAGCATCAACACGGCCAAGGCAGAAGCCTTGCCCGGTGTTCGTGGGGTGGTTTGCTATCAAAACACACCGGACTATTTCTTCAACAGTTGTGGGGAAGAAATCGATGGTGTGAAAAACGAAAAGATATTTGACAGCACAGTGCGCTTTGTGGGAGACAAGGTGGCCGCTGTAGCGGCCGACAACGAAAAAATTGCTGAGGCAGCGCTGCGCTTGATTGAGGTAGAGTACGAGGAGTTGCCATTCTATCTACGCTGTGAAGATGCCATTGCCGAGGACGCTGTTCCGCTTCATGAGGGTGGCAACATTTTTGAAGTGGTAAAACAGTCTTGCGGTGATGTGGAGAAGGCGTTTGAAAAAGCGGATTACGTGTTCGAGGACACCTACGAGCTGCCTGCCGTTCACCATGCCGCCATAGAAACACATGCCGCACTGGCAGATTACCGTGCCGATGGCAGCCTCACAGTATACTCCACAAGCCAAGACGTGTTTGCCTATCGAATCAATCTTTCGCGTATTTTTGGGCTTCCCATGAGCAAAGTACGTGTGATTGCGCCGGCGCTTGGGGGAGGGTTTGGCGGAAAAATTGACATGGTGTGCGACCCCATTGCTGCGGCGCTTTCCATTCAAACACGGCGCCCCGTGCGCCTCGTGTACACACGCAGAGAGGACATTCCCTCCTCGCGTTGCCGCCACGAGATGAGCGTACGCCTCAAAATGGGTGTGCAGGCCGACGGCACCATTGTGGCGCAAGATTTCGACATTCTTGTGAACGCAGGTGCACACGCCGGTGCCACGGCCACGATTATCTGGGCCATGTGTGGCAAACTGTTCCGCATCATGAAAACACCAAACATTCGCTTTGTTGGCACGGCGGTTTATACCAATACCACCTCGGCCGGTGCCATGCGTGGCTTTGGCTCGCCCCAAGAGTTTTTTGCACAACAGCGCATGATTGCACAGTTTTGTAAAACCCTGGGCCTTGACATGGCCGAGATTTTGAAAAAAAATCTCATCGAGAAGGATGGTGTGGATTTACGCTTTAACAGCGCGCTTGGCAACCCGCGGCCGCTGGATAGCCTGCAAAAAGGGCGCGAGTTGTTTTGCTACGAGGATGCTTTGCATGAAGCGGCCGAAAGCAAAAAAGAGGCAGGCCGCTTCCGCGTGGGTGTGGGGCTTGCCACGGCGGCACACGGCAACGGAATGTATGGCGTAATTCCGGATTCCACCGGTGTAATTCTAAGAATGAACGAAGATGGAACGGCCGGCTTTACCACAGGTGTAAGCGATATGGGCAATGGCTCCGTGACGAGCCAACAATTGGTGATTGCCGAGATTTTGGCCTTGCCGTTTGAGCACATCTCGTGCCTGGATGCTGACACAGGCACCGGGCTGTGGGATGTGGGCAACTATGGAAGCCGCGGCACCTATGTCAGCGTGCATGCCGCCGTGAAAGCCGCGCAGCGCATGAGGGAAGAACTCATCAAAGAGGGTGCCTCGCTTTTAGAATGCAAGGAAGATGTACTTTGCTTGGAAAACGGCCATGTTGTTTCTACCGATGGCAAAAGTGCAAGCTATGCGCAGCTTGTAAAGCACGCACGCCAAAGGCGTGAATTGTGTGTGGCCGAAACCTTTGTCTCCGATTCGATGGCGGTGTCTTACGGAACCCATTTTGTAAAAGTGCAGCTGGATACCGATACGGGAGAAGTGAAAGTGCTGGATTATGTGGCCGCACACGATGTGGGCTATGCACTGAACCCTTTGAATGTAGAGGGACAAATTGAAGGCGCTGTACAAATGGGCCTTGGATATGCCTTGAGCGAAAGCATTGTGCGCGATGAAAAAGGTAAGGTGAAAAACAGCACACTACGGCAATATAAAATTTTCCGTGCAGCCGATATGCCGCCTATCCGCATCGCGCTGGTGGAGGAAATCGAACCGGGTGGCCCCTATGGCGCAAAAAGCATCGGGGAGTGCTCTGTGGTGCCCAGCGCGGCGGCTATTGGCAATGCCATTGCCGACGCCGCCGGGATAAACTTTAAACAACTGCCCCTAACGCGCGAGTACATCAAAAAATCGATGGCTGAATAGTATCGTTGAATCAAAATCCCCCGGCTTATTATGCCGGGGGATTTTGATTCAAAAAAGGTTTCATTTCATCACAACATCTCAACCATATTAAACAGTGCCACAATCGGCACGGCCACCACTGTCGCAGCAAGATATCGGGGGCTCTCTTTTTGTGTGAGGATGTTGTAGATTACAACCGCGAGGAAGATGAGGATGAAATCAAAAAACAGGAACGTTCTGTCCAGCGAGGCCCAAACGGTTGGAGAAAAACCCATAAGTACCCTTGTGCAAAATCCACCGAAGAACAGTACCATGTAAACAAGGGCCTCTTTTTTATTTTCACACACAACATACAGCGAATACAACACTGCCAAAAAGGCGCACACCATCAAAAGTAGCGGTGTCCATACAGTCAGGTCGGTAAACTCGAGTGGCCGGTTTATGTCAAGCGGATAACCGGTTGCGGAGAGCATCTCTTTTGCCTCTACAATGTATGGAAAAATAGGTGCGAACACTTCTGAAAACACACCGAAAATACCCTGCACCACAAGTGGGATAGCAGCGATAAACCGTTTTTTGTAGCTTACTGTACAGTTAACAACGCCGATGAAGAGAATCAAACCAAAGATCAAGAAGAGGAGATTCGCCTCGTAAAAATAGTGCTGAAGTGTGGAGCTGATTCCGAGATTCAATTTGTCAAGTGTTGTCAGGTCAACAAAATCGGAAAATCGCACGATGGTTTCCGTCTCATTTCTTGCAGCATTTCCGGGGGAAAGTAAAATCAATGCGAGCATAACAGCATTGAGGCTTAAAAAAACAAGCGGAAGTTTAAGGCTTTTGCGCCTATAGGCGAATGCGGCCACAAAGAATATCAAAACGCCCAGCAAAAGGGCACACATCTGCTCGTGGTTGGCCGCATATAAAAAGGCAAGTAGGTAAAAAGGGTATACTTTTGGGTTTATTCTCTCGTTGCACAGAGCCCTTTTGATTGGAATCATCGCGAACAGTGCACACGCCATCACCCAAAGATAGTTTGCGTTGGTGGCCACCCAGCCGGCACTCGACATCCAGCTTATTGGATAACAAGCGAAAAGGGCAACCATCATCCAGCGAACATTTTTCGCCTTATTGTGCAGAAGTTGCTCGATAGAATAACAAATAAGCAGGCTAAAAAGCACCTGTAGAATGCGGAAAAGCCAAAAATGACGCGCCACAGAAACAAGCACAATCTCTATCAAAAAACGGGATGTCCACGTGCCGTATCGCTCGAGAACAAACGGGATAATGCCTCCCTCTGTCTCGATTCCGAAAAAGATATCATCGCTAAACAGCTGTGCCGATGGCATATACAGCAATATACAAAAAGCAAGTGTCAAATAGGGGAGCAGGGCATGCAATTTCTTTTGTTTTAATACAACATGTATATCGAACGGCAATTTATACCATTTTATAAGTGCCGCATAGAGGATCAAAAGCAGGCAAAAAATGCCAACCATGATAAGTGGGTTAAACCTTGCAAACAAATAGTCATAAATGCTGATGGCTCCCGTGCCAAGCTCGATGGAGTCAAGATAAAATGTGTCGCCTGCATTGCTGCCAAGTTCTATCTTAATTTCACTATATTGTGCCTGCGTGAACGGAATATACAAAAACGTGTCGCCATATGTTCCATTCACCGTGTAGGTTTCGCCACGCAAATACCGCCCCTCTTCAAGTGCGCAGCTCAACTCTACGCGCAAGGGATTGTCCAGAGGTTTTGAAAAAGTGATTTTGGCAAGCCCGGTTTCATTCTCCGGCTGAAAAAGAAATGCAGCATTCCTGTTTACAAGCTCATAGCTGTCTTCTTCTATTTCATATCCGCTCACCTCAATCGGTGTGACGGCAGAAAGATGTTCGTTTTGAAATAGTTTGTCTGCATTCAGCGGAAAAATGGAATATTGCAAAAAAATCGACACCATAGCAAGGAGAAGGACCGAGGACAGGAAGAAAAAAGACTTGCTTCGCGTCCATTGGCTTAGCAGTATCATCTTGGTATGCCTCCGTAAAAATTGTCGTTTTCTTATTTAATGCCCACTGAACAAGCAGAAAATGACATATACAGAATTTAAAATGTCA
>CAYJNQ010000019.1:4959-36471 GCA_964371725.1 uncultured Oscillospiraceae bacterium | reverse complement strand
GCAAATGATATTTTGTGGCGCTTGCGTCTCAAGGATAATTCAAATCCCTCCTTCTCCGCCAAAACCACGGTTAAATGCTGAATTCATGCATTTAACCGTGGTTTTCTTTTTGCCTTTTCTTTCACAATCCATACAAATTTTCTACATTGTTGTTTTCTTTTTGACAAATTATTGATTTTTTCGACAAATTACGCTATAGTAAAATGGGAACATGTACCCATCAAAACACATGAAAAAGCGCCGACAAATACTTAGTTTCATGACCAATATGAATTTCCGTTCCTGTGCACCGCGAAAGGATGAGTACTATGTTGAAAAATTTTATCTGTTGTCTAAGTGTTCTTTCCCTGCTGGGAATCACTTTTCCCACAACAACAGCGTTTGCCGCCGACATTGTGGTTCCCATTGTAAGTGAAGAAGAAAATGTGAGTGTGGATGAAATTCCATTTGACTTTAGTGAGCCGATAAGGGTGGGCTATTATTCTGCTTTTCATGACGTGATTTCCGATATCGATAGCCAAAACAACAAAGGCTATGGGTATGAAGTGTTTCAAAAAATGGCAGAAATAGGTGGTTTCGAATTTGAATTTGTTCCGATTGAAGACAGCATGATTGAAGCCGTAAGCAGTGGATATGTGGATGTGGGCGGCTTTAATACCCGCAACGACGAAAGGCGCGAGCAAGTTCTCTTTTCTGAAATGCCCTTCAGCAAAACTTACCTTGCCCTCATGTCAGAGGATATGGACATTGCCTATGCCGATGCAGCGGCAATTGATGGAAGAACTGTCTCTGTTTATGATGAAAATGTCGGCGTTGAAACCCTTGATTTGTTTTGTGAAGAAAACAACATCACGGTTGACTATGTTTATGGGGAAACCGATGAGTACATGGCGCAAGAGACCGATTTTTACATCACCTATTCCGAAGACCCTTCTTCCCATAATTTGAACAATGTTCTGAATCTCGGTGTATACAACCTATATTTAATTTCAAGCTTTGAAAACGCCCCGCTGATGGAGGAACTCGATGCGATATACAGAGACGTTGTTTTTACAGAAGGCAACTTCTTCATGGAGCTGGAGGAAAGATATCTTGCAAGCAACATAGAAACCAATCACCGTGGTTTGACAAATGAGGAAATTGAAATTCTCAGGCAGAGACCACTTGAGGTGGGCTATGTAACCGGCTTCTCGCCCATCTCCTACAGAAATGAGCAGGGCGAGCCGGACGGTGCAATGGTGGATATATTAAACAACTTCTCTGAATTGTATGGGTTTGAAGTGAATTATAGCCCGTACAGCCTAGAAGAGCCTTCGGAAGAACACGAAAATTTTGATATACTCCTAACCCTTTATGGGGATGGTGTGCACGAGCATGAACACTATATGCCCCTCGATACATTTTATCATATGCCGATGTATGGGGTGATAAACCGAAGTTTAACCTCCACCGTAGTACGGCAAGAGCTTATCGCTTCTTCACCCAAAATTGGATCACTCCCCTACCAAACGGTGGATTTTGACTCATTTTTTGGGCATTACCCTGATACTGAAATTGTTTATTATACCAACTGGCACGAGCTTCTCGACGACCTTGCGGCAGGCAATGTGGACATGCTTTTGTGCACCGAAAGTGCCACCACCTACGCCGAATTATATTTTGAAGATGTGCCCACTTCCACAATCAATCTAGATGTCGATATCCCGATGCAGCTTTTGATAAACCATGAAATTGCCGATGTCTATGGGCCGATATTCAATGTAATTGTCGACCGTTTCTCCGAGCGTGAATACACCTCCATCATTGAGACCAATACCAATGACGGCCTGCCAAGCACCAACACGGGTTTTTGGGAGTTTTTTAAAGACAACTGGTATTACTTCGTAATCGCTTTCTTTCTAACGGCTGCAGGCTTTATTGCTTTGTATACACATGGAAAAATAAAGAAAAAAGAAGCCTTGCTTCAATCGTATCGCATAGACCAATTAACCGGCCTTATGGCCATTCAAAGCTTCAAAAAAACAGTAGATGAAAAAATGACCACCGCCAGAGCAGGAGAGTATGAGCTGGTTTCATTCGATATTGATATGTTCAAAACCATCAACACACACTTTAGCACCGAGCGGGGAACAGAAATCATTGTAAGCATTTCCGATGCCCTGAAAAAAGCCTTTGAAGATACCGATGTTGCCATTTGCAGAAGATTGGCAGATCAATTTTTATTCTTCCGTCGTGTGGATGACGGTGGCTCCATGCAACAAATATACAATAACTACATTCTGCCAAATATCCACGAGCATATCACCGAGAAATATAAAGTATCTTTGTCTTTTGGCAATGTGATTGTTGAAAACATAAAGGAAAACGGAAACGCCCTCATTGGGCAAGCAGACAGTGCAAGAATCGTTGGAAAAGCCACGCACAAAACCACTTTTATTACCTTCGACGATACCATGCGCAAGCAATATGAAGACAAAATCAACATCACCTTCCGCATGGAGCAGGCACTGAAAGACCGCGAGTTTACCGTTGAGTATCAGCCCAAAATCGATTTTGATACCCTGCGAATCGGGGGTGCGGAAGCACTTGTGCGCTGGACACCACCCCTTGGCGCCAAAATATTCCCAGACGAATTTATCCCGGTGTTTGAAGCAAACGGGTTTATCTCCTATTTGGATTTGTATGTTTTGGAAGAGGTATGTAAATGCATCAAAGCAAATCACAAAAAAATGGAGATTCCCATTATTTCCGTGAACCTATCTGCACACACCGTGTTGGCCGACAACATTGTGCAGCGGGTATCCAACATCATTTCTACCCATGACATTGCGCCGGAAAAAATTGAGCTTGAATTAACCGAAAGTGCTGTAGAAGCCAATACGGCAATCTTCCTTGAGCGTGTGAAACAGTTTAAAAAACTGGGCTTTTCCATATCGATAGACGACTTTGGCGCGGGTGTTTCCTCGCTGAACAGATTGTCGGCCATTGAAGCGGATGTACTCAAACTCGACAAAGCCTTTTTTGATTTGAAAGACCAGGGAGGAAACAGCACGGTTGTTGTTTCCGATGTCATCAATATGGCAAAACATCTCAATATGAAAGTGGTTGCAGAAGGCGTTGAAACAGGCTCGCAAGCACTGTTTCTTAAAGGTGCCGGTTGCGATTATGCGCAGGGCTACTATTTTGCAAAACCAATGAACATGGAAGACTTCAAGAATTTACTGATAGAGAAAAAGCTGTATACCATTAGTTTGATTTAGGTTTTTCCGCCTAAAAAAGGAAAACGCATACAAACCCCTCTCCATTCACAACGCACTTTCATCGGCCATTTGCACAAGTTTGTGCACATAGCTTAGTAAGAACCGATTGTATTTGATACCCATTACCACAAGCGAGGGATCCATAGACGGGCCATCGGACGGTTTTTCGTCGAATAGACGACGCGAACCGTAACAACTGTACACATCCTTATCGAAAGTAACGCGCGTGTTGTTCACATCCAGCATAAATGCCCGACGCCTGTGTTCCACCAAGGCTCTGGGCTGGTATCTTTGTGCGCTCATTAGCTTATGTATCTCGTTTGCAAAAGGATGCTGCAATGTTAGCAAAACATCATATTGACCCTCTGCCATTTTTTCCGCCAGCTCTCTTGTGATGCGCAAAGAACGCTTTCTCTGCAAAAGTCCCTCGTTCGATTTCAATTCCAAAAAGGCCCAAGTGGCACCGGGGCTATAAATGCGCAGCCGTGGCTTTTTTCTGTCTGTTTCGTTTGTGGATGTTTCCTGCAGGCCGCAACAGTCCGGTATATCAAAATACAAGGACCGCACCATGTAGCCCTTTTCGCCCTCTTGCATGCCATGATCGTCTTCCCATAGAATTTGTTCAACATAAAGTTGACACACCTGTGCATTTTGAGCGGTTAGCAGGTGTCTCTGCTCAAACCGTAACAAATCCTCCAAAATAACGCACCTCGCTTTTTTCGATTGATGGTATAAATTCTACAAAAGCGATGGGAAAATTTTTGGCGAATTTTGATTCATTCATATTGTATTTATGTGAAATTTTGCATTTTTCAAATCCAAACCTTTTAGGGGCTCTGTTTCTCCATGCAAAATCTCGCCCCAAATATTTTGAAGAAAACCCAATTAAAAGAAGGGCTATGACGAAAGTACACGTCACAACCCTTCTTCAGAGTGTCAAAAAAGTGCAGGGCGGCAAGAAAGTGCCAAGTGCTAGGAAGCAAAAAATGCCGCAAAGGCGCATATAGTTGATATGTAACTGCCGCGGCATTTTGCAGTCTGACGACGCAATTGGTGCTTTATTGACGGCCTGAAGAAGGGCTATGACGAAAGTACACGTCACAGCCCTTCTTTTAAACAAGCTCTATGGTGCCAGCTTTTCGCAGAGATGTTTGAGTGCCTCTTGCACATCTGTTCGCTGGGCAAGGCTCTGGCAATCTGTGTTGGCCATCGTCACCACCGCTTCACAGCTTGCATTGACATCTCGCAGTACCCCTTTTAAGGAAATTTCTGCCGCTGTAAACTGGTTTTCAAACGAGGGAGCGCCCCCTGTTAAGATAAGAGCACCCTTTTTGGGTGAAATCTTGTCTCGGTCTTTTCGCCGATGAGAACCCCAATACACTTGCAAGCGGTCTATCACACATTTCATCGGGGCCGGCACTGCATAGAAGTACATCGGGGCGGCCAAGATGATGTTGTCGCAACCGTCTATCGCTTTGTAAATTTGCGCCATATCCTCGTCTTTTTGGGTACATGCCGGGTGTTTCCAGCAGTATCTGCAATCCACACAAGGGCGCACGTTTTTTTCATAACATCGTATTATTTCAATCTCTCCAGGCAAACATTCTGCCACCTGGGTAAGCATCTCTGCAGTATGCCCCTTTTTGCGGGCCGATCCCTCTAGGATAAGTGTTTTCATTTTACCTTTTCTCCTTTTCGGTTCTTTTCTCTCAAAAGCCCGTAGGCTATTTTCCGGGCAGTGTCAGCACAAGTTGATCCCATCCGTTCTAATCGTCCAATTTCAAAACGGCTGTGAATGCCTCACTGGGTACTTGCACACTGCCAATTTGGCGCATTTTCTTTTTGCCCTCTTTTTGCTTTTCCAACAGCTTTTTCTTGCGCGTAATGTCACCCCCATAGCATTTGGCCAACACATCTTTGCGCACAGCGCGCACGGTTTCCCGCGCGATGATTTTGCCCCCAAGTGCCGCTTGAATGGGCACCTCAAACAACTGACGGGGGATGTTCTCTTTCAATTTTTCACACAGGCGCCGCCCACGTGCATAGGCCTTGTCGGCATGTACAATAAAACTTAATGCGTCCACCACATCGCCTGCCACCAAAACATCCAGCTTAACCAATTTCGACTCCACAAATCCTTTTAACTCATAATCATAACTGGCATAGCCACGGCTACGGCTTTTAATTGCATCGAAAAAATCATACACAATTTCGCCCAGCGGCAATTCATAGTGCAAATCTACACGGGATTCATCCAAGTACTTCATGTCTCGCAACACACCACGTCGCTCTTGACACAATTCCATCAAACTGCCCACATAATCGGTGGGTGTGTAAATATGGGCATCCACAAAAGGCTCTTCCGCCTTCACAATGCGGCCGGGGTCTGGGTAGTTGGTGGGGTTTTCCACCGCAAGTTGCGTGCCATCCGTCAGTGTAAAATGATACTCTACGCTTGGCGCCGTTGTGATGAGATCCAAATCAAATTCGCGCTCTAAGCGCTCGATGATGATTTCCAAATGCAAAAGCCCCAAAAAACCACAACGAAAGCCAAAACCCAAAGCCACACTGGTTTCCGGCTCAAAACTGAGTGATGCGTCGTTCAATTGCAGCTTATCCAGCGCATCTTGCAAATCCGGATATTTTGCACCGTCGGCCGGGTAAATGCCACAAAACACCATCGGCACCACTTTTCGGTATCCGGCCAGCGCCTTTTCTGCCGGGTTGTCTTGGCCGGTCACGGTATCTCCCACGCGCGTTTCACGCACATTTTTAATGCTTGCGGCAAAATAGCCCACATCACCGGCCGAAAGTTTTTCAGCCGGGCTCATTGACAAAGCACCCATGTGCCCCACTTCTACCACCTGAAAACGTGCACCGGTGGCCATCATCTGAATGCTGTCCCCTGCTTTGAGTTGCCCCTCAAACAAACGCACATACACGATAACACCTTTGTAACTGTCGTAGGCAGAATCAAAAATCAGCGCTTTCAGCGGCGCATCTTCGTCACCGGTCGGTGGTGGAATTTCACTTACAATGCGCTCTAGCACCTCTTCAATGCCCACACCGGCCTTTGCCGAAATGCGCGGTGCATCCAACGCGGGCAGGCCAATAACGTCCTCCACCTCTTTGGCCACTCGCTCGGCGTCGGCACTGGGCAAATCCATTTTGTTGATAACCGGCACAATTTCCAAGTCATGCTCCAGCGCCAAATAGGTGTTCGCCAAAGTTTGTGCCTCCACACCTTGGGTGGAGTCCACAATCAGCAAAGCACCCTCGCACGCTGCCAAAGAACGGCTCACTTCATAGTTGAAATCCACATGCCCCGGTGTATCTATCAGGTTCAGCTCATATTCTTCGCCGTTTTTCGCCGTGTATCGCAAACTCACGGCACGTGCTTTTATGGTGATACCACGTTCTTTTTCAAGCTCCATATCGTCCAGTAGTTGGCTGCTCATGCGCCGCTGCTCCACGCTTTGCGTCAACTCCAAAATGCGATCTGCCAGCGTAGATTTTCCATGGTCGATGTGGGCAATAATACAAAAATTACGGATGTTCTTCTCTTTCAATCTCGTTCCTCCTGCAAGTCAAAAGCACTCTTTGCGTTTCCTGTATCGGAAACTTTGTCCATCGTACCATATTTTTGCCCGAATGAAAACGGGTTTTACACAAATCATTTCCTTTTTTGCCTGCTTGCTACTTCAGGCTGCGTTTTCTTAAGAAGTCCATTGGCCGACTATCTGGATGACTTTTGTAAAGCCTCTGGGTTGCTTTCTTTATTACAATGAGGATTTTTACACGCTATACATAATTTTTTTATTTGACCAAGCTATCTCTTTTTGGTAGAATAGAATACACGCATGATTTCCCTTACATCCACGATGCAACACCAATGATAGAGTAGGAGTAGTCCATTTGAATTTCCGAAGAAAATATGAACGATTTTTGCAAAAAAAACACCATTTCGGCCGCCCATTGGCCTCTGTTTTGGCCAGCTTGCTATTGGGTGCCTGCCTATACACCACCGTTTTGGCGCAAGACACTGTAGTGGTTACCGATTCCGAGGGCGCCAGCCACACCATGCTTACCACAGGCATGAGCCAGCGTGACATTGTTTTGATGACAGGCTCGGTTACAAGTGTGCATGATGAGGTTTCCTTTGTTTCCGGGGAAAATTTCACGGCCAATATAGACATCCAGCGTGCTTTCCCGGTGGAAGTATATGCGGATGGTGTTTTGTATGAAAGCGAAGTGGTAAGCGGCACCGTAGAAGACGTATTGGCCGCACACAACATTCGCTTAGAGGGCGACGATTTTGTGTTGCCGGCTTTGGATACCGCTGTAAGCCCCGGCCTGTCTGCAGAGGTACAGCGTGTCGACTATGAAGAAGAGGTTCTTCGCACCGATATAACCGATGAGCAGGCAGAACTGTATCATGCTGAAATTTTGGCAGAAAACCCGCAGGCAGAGCTTTCCTTCAGTTCTTCCGATATCTATGATGTAAACTATCAGCACACTCTCATCAATGGGGAATTGAGTGAAAGTGACATTCTTTCTCTCACACCGATTGGCACCCCACAAGATCCCGGGAAAGACAGCTTAACCCCCGGTGTCCCACACTCTACAATAGATTTTTTTGAGGGTGTTGAGCTGGATGAAAACGGCATCCCCACCAATGCCACGCGCGTTATCAGTGGGGCTTCTACCACCGCCTATTCCTCTTCAGGTGGCAGCGGTGCTTCCGGCCTTGGCCTCTATTGTGGCACGGTGGCTGTAAACCCAAATGTCATCCCCTATGGCACACGCCTTTTTATCACCGCACCCGACCAAAGCTTTGTATATGGCTATGCCATTGCCACTGATACCGGCACCGCTTTGATGGAGGGCACCATTGATATCGACCTGTACTTTGAGACCAATGCCGAATGCAACCAGTTTGGCAAGCGCTCTATGGACGTGTATGTTTTAGATTGATGTTCTTACGAGGGTTCATCACATTCGGGGTCGGAGGGCTTTTTAATGCGGAAACTAAACAATTTGAAGGTTGACACAGAACTTTATCACTTTAGAACAGGAAAAAATTACGATTGTTGGAAGTTTTTGGGTTCCCATCTGTGCGAAGTGGGCGACCAACCGGGTGCTTTGTTTCGGGTGTGGGCGCCCAGAGCCAAGGCCATGAGCGTGGTGGGAGATTTTAACAGCTGGACGCCCGGCGCACACCCCATGCATCACCTTTCCAAAACCGGTGTTTGGGAATGTTTCATTCCCGGTCTTGCCCACTTCGACATCTATAAGTATTGTGTTACCACGCCGGACGACAACCTTGTATTCAAGGCCGACCCCTACGCTTTTCATGCGGAAACACGCCCTTCCAACTGTAGCAAGCTCTATGAACTAGAGGGATATGATTGGCAGGATGAACAATGGGAAAGAAATAAACAGCGTTCCAATTTGTTAAATAAACCGCTAAACATTTATGAGCTTCATTTCGGCAGCTGGCGCGTTCACCCCGATGGCAACCTTTACAGCTATCGCGACATGGCACATGAGTTGATTCCCTACATCCAGGAAATGGGGTATACCCATATTGAGCTCATGCCCATCACGGAATATCCGTTCGATGGCAGCTGGGGATATCAGGTGACCGGCTATTTTGCCCCCACGAGCCGCTATGGAACACCGCACGATTTTATGTATTTTATCGACCAGTGCCACAAGGCACAGATTGGTGTTATCATCGATTGGGTTCCGGCACATTTTCCAAAGGATGAATTCGGCCTTTATCGCTTTGACGGCACGCCTTGCTACGAGGACCAGAACCCAAGGCGGGCCGAGCATCATGAGTGGGGAACCATGGTATTCGACTTTGGGCGCACGGAAGTGCAATGCTTTTTAATCTCCTCTGCCCTGTTTTGGCTGGATATGTATCACATCGACGGTTTGCGTTTTGATGCTGTGGCCAGCATGCTGTACTTGGACTATAACCGGGAAGACGGTGCTTGGGAAGCCAATGTTCACGGCGGGAACGGCAATTTGGAAGCCATGGATTTTTTAAGAAAAATCAACACGGCCGCCTTCAAGCGTCACCCCGGTGTGTTGATGATTGCAGAGGAATCCACAGCCTGGCCACTGGTTACCGCCCCAGTGCACGACGGTGGGCTTGGGTTCAACTTTAAATGGAACATGGGCTGGATGAATGACATGCTCAGTTATATGTCTACCGACTCTATCTTTAGAAGCAGCATTCACCAACGCTTGACCTTTAGTTTCTTTTACGCTTTCAGTGAAAACTATGTTTTGCCCATTAGCCACGATGAGGTGGTGCATGGAAAATGTAGCTTAATTAGCAAAATGCCCGGTTTATATCACGATAAGTTTGCACAAATGCGTGTTTTTATGGGCTATATGATTGCGCATCCCGGCAAAAAACTAATGTTTATGGGGCAGGAATTCGGGCAATTTTCCGAGTGGAGCGAAGCCAAAGAGCTGGATTGGATGTTGCTGGAATACGAGACACATCGTCAACTGCATGCCTTTACAAAAGCACTCAATCATTTTTATTTGGAACATGCAGCTCTTTGGGAGCTGGACAATACTTGGGATGGTTTCCAGTGGATTGTTCCGGACGATTACAATCAAAATATCATCGCGTTCATTCGCCGCGACAAAGCGGGCAATCGGCTCATTATTTTGTGCAATTTCTCGCCTGTTCAACGGGAGGATTATCGTTTTGGTGTGCCGGAAAGCGGAAGTTATCGGCTTTTGTTCAGCAGCGACATGGCCGAATTCGGTGGCCATGATTTTTGTAATGCCACCGTGCGCAGTCGCAAAGGGGAAATGCACGGGTTTGCACAGTCTATCGGTGTTACCATCCCACCTCTTTCTTTCTCTGTGTACAGTGTCCCCTCTCCCGCCGCACCCGAGAAGGCGCCGTTGGCGGAACAGGCATAGTACAAGATTCCTTAAAGCGCCTAATCATTGTTCTTCTTATCCATAACCATATCATAAATTCCGTGATATCAAGAAAAATTTCGTTTATGGAGGCAAGTATATGAAAGAGTGTGTTGCCATGTTATTGGCCGGCGGACAGGGTTCTCGGTTGTACACCCTTACGAAAAATTTAGCCAAACCGGCGGTTCCTTTTGGCGGGAAGTATCGCATTGTAGACTTTCCGCTCTCCAACTGTGTTAATTCAGACATCGACACGGTTGGCATCCTCACACAATATTTGCCCATGGTTCTCAATGATTATATTGGAAACGGCCAGCCCTGGGATTTAGACCGTAGTTACGGTGGGGTGCACATTTTGCCACCCTATCAAAAAGCCAGCGGAAGTGATTGGTATCGTGGCACGGCCAATGCCATTTATCAAAACCTCAACTTCATAGAACGTTACGACCCAAAGTATGTGCTCATTTTATCCGGAGACCATATTTATAAGATGAATTACGGGAAAATGTTGCATTTCCACAAAGAAAAAGGGGCCGATTGTACCATTGCGGTTATGGATGTGCCCCCAGCTGAAACCCATCGCTTTGGCATCATGACTGCAAACGAAGATAACTTCATTACCAAATTTGAAGAAAAACCCAAACAAACCAATTCCACTTTGGCCTCGATGGGCATTTATATTTTCACTTGGGAAAAGTTAAAAGAATTTCTTGAAAACGACGAAAACGACAATACCTCTGACAACGATTTTGGCAAGAATATCATTCCAAAAATGTTGGATGCTCAGCAAAAATTGGTTGCCTACCCCTTTGAAGGTTACTGGAAAGACGTGGGCACCATAGAAAGCCTTTGGGAGGCAAATATGGATTTGCTTGACCCAAAGCAACCCTTAGATATGCGCGACCAAACTTGGAAAATCTACTCGCGCACGGCCGGTCGGCCGCCCCATCGTGTGGGAGTTTCCGCCACCGTGGAAAATGCCATGATTACAGAGGGCTGCATTGTAGACGGTGAGGTGGAATCTTCCGTTTTGTTTGCCGGTGTGCAAATTGAGCACGGCGCCGTGGTGCGAGACTCTGTTTTGATGCCCGGTGCCATTGTAAAATGTGGCGCACAGGTTAATTACTCCATCATCGCCGAAGATGTTGTGATTGAAAAAGGAGCCGTGGTGGGTATGCGCCCCGAACATATGAGCGATATCTCGAAATGGGGTGTCGCCGTGGTGGGCGAAAAGGTTGTTATCGGAGCCGGAGCCCTCGTATCCCCCAAGGCCATGGTAGAAGAAAATGTGAAAGAGGGGACGAAGGTATGAGCAAAGAAAACGCACTGGGCATTATCTTCCCGAATTTACATGGTAGCACCATTCCGGAACTTACGGTTCATCGCGCTATGGCCTCCATTCCGTTTGGTGGGCGATACCGTTTAATTGACTTTTCACTCTCGTGCTTTACAAATGCCGGCATTCGCAATATTGGCATTGTCGTGCGTCAAAACTATCAAAGTTTGATGGCACACCTCGGCAATGGCCGCGAGTGGGATCTCTCTAGCAAGCGTGGCGGGCTTGTCATCTTCCCGCCCTACGGCAGAGAAGGCTCCTTCTATCAGGGGCGCGTTCAGGGCCTTGCCTCGATTATGCAGTATTTAGAGGAACGCCGTGAACCACTTGTGGTGATGAGCGATTGCAACTATGCCTTTCATATGGACATTAAAAAACTGCTTTCTGCACATGTGAACAGCGGGGCCGATGTTACGGCTGTCTATGAAAAACGCACCATTGATGGCGGCATCAAAAACGACAACTACACCTTTTTGCCGGATGAAGACGGCGTTCTTCAAGAGGTACGCATCAACGAATATCTTCCGGGTTCCCACTGTGTTGCCATGGAAATATACGTGATAGGTCGTGAATTTTTAATCTCCGTTATACGGGAAGCCATGGCACAAAATAAATTTAATTTTATGGCGGATGTCATTGCCCCCAATTTGAATGTTTACCGTGTGCACGGGTATGAGCATACGGGCTACCGTGCCCGTATTCACGATATGCACAGCTACTATTCAGAAAATTTACGCCTTTTAAAGCCCGGTAGCATAGAGGCTTTGTTCCCAGAGCAATTGCCCATTCTAACCAAGGTGCACGATGAATCCCCGGTGGTTTATGCCATTGGTTCCAAAGTGCAAAACAGCATGTTGGCCGATGGATGCTCCATTGAAGGCAGCGTGCAAAACAGCCTGCTTTCGCGCGGTGTGCGTGTGGGTAAGGGTGCACAGGTACACAATTGTGTTCTGATGCAGGGCACACAAATTGAGCCGGGCGCCTATCTTGAAAATGTAATTACAGACAAAGGTGTTGTCATTCGTAGCGAACAAAAGCTTGTTGGCGCCACAAATTTCCCCATCTACATTGCCAAAAACAGTGTGGTGGGCACCACCTTGTAACACAAAAAGAAAGGGTCTTGTTTTATGAAAATCTTATTTGCCGCCAGCGAAGCCTACCCCTTTTTCACTTCCGGCGGTCTTGGAGATGTTGCCGGTAGCTTGCCGGCTGCTTTAAAACAAAATGATGCTTCCGTTCGGGTTATACTGCCTCTTTATGGTGATTTGCGCGATGAGTGGCGAAAAAAACTTCGTTACATCACCAACTTTACGGTTTCGGTTGGCTGGCGCAACCAATATTGCGGCTTGTTCGAGCTGTCTCACAATGGTGTTACACACTATTTTCTAGACAATGAATACTATTTTAAGCGGCACGGCCTTTATGGATTTTACGACGACGGAGAACGTTTTTCCTTTTTTTCAAGAGCGGTCCTGGAAGCCCTGTTTCACATCGATTTCACACCGGATATCATCCATTGCCACGATTGGCAAACGGCACTTATCTCTGTGTATGTGAATTTGTATTATCGAAATCTTGAGAAATTTGCCAACATCAAAACCGTATTCACCATCCACAACTTACAATATCAAGGCCATTACGGGTTTGAAATTTTGGAAGAAACCGTCGGCATTGGCCGCAAAGACGCGCACTTGCTTGAATACGACCGCGACGTTATTTTCTTAAAAGGCGCCTTAGAGTGTTCCGATAAAATTACCACGGTTTCCCCCACATATGCACAGGAAATATTAGACCCGTGGTATGGGCATGGCATGGAAACCTTTTTGCAAAAAAAGGCATACAAACTTTGTGGTATTATAAATGGGATCGACACAAATGTATACAACCCTGCCACCGACTCGGCCCTGGCTAAAAACTACGACATCAACACAGTAGCTGAGGGAAAAGCCCTGTGTAAACGAGATTTGCAGCGTGAGTTTGAACTATCAGAGAGTGATGGCCCCCTGATAGGCATGGTAAGCCGTCTTGTGGACCACAAGGGATTCGATTTGGTTTGCCAAGCAGCCGACGATTTAATCGACGCCGGATTCCAATTTGTTCTTTTGGGCTCCGGTGAATACCGCTATGAACACTTCTTCAAAGAATTGGCCTTGCGGCACCCCGGGCAGGTGGGTGTGCGAATTGGCTTTATTCCCGCACTTGCACGGAAAATTTATGCGGGTGCCGATTTGTTTTTAATGCCCAGTAAAACCGAGCCCTGCGGCCTTTCTCAGCTTGTGGCGCTTCGCTATGGCACCGTGCCCATTGTGCGCTTCACCGGTGGCCTGCACGACACCATTTTGGATTCGTTCGATGGGCAGGGAAATGGTTTTGTTTTTTCCGGCTACAACGCCTATGAAATGCAAGAGGCCTGCCTTCGTGCCAAGCAGGAATTTGCCGACACAGCGGGCTGGCAGGACCTGATTCAGCGTGGCATGAACTGCGATTTCAGCTGGAACCGGTCTGCTTTGCAATATCTTGCCATGTATAAAGAGGTGCTTTCTTTGTGGTAATTCTTGGCCACAAGCACTTCTACAGCTCCAGCTCTATTTTTCGGTTTGTGGCTTGATAGGCTGTGTATTGCACGCCCACCATATCAAACATCCGCTTGCTGGCAACGGTTTCATCGGTGTTTGCATATTTATCGGATAAATAAACCACCTCCGCTATGCCGCTTTGGATGATGGCCTTTGCACATTCATTGCATGGAAACAAGGTGGTATACAAAACAGAACCCCGCAAATCTCTTCCGGCGTGGTTCAAAATTGCATTGAGTTCCGCGTGGCAAACATACATATATTTTGTATCCAGTGGGCTTCCGTCTCTCTCCCAAGGCATGGCGTCGTCCATGCAACCTGTGGGCATCCCATTGTAGCCCAAGGACAGAATTTTATGGTCCCTACTTACAATGCAGGCTCCCACTTGGGTGCTGCTGTCTTTAGATCTTTGCGCGCTTAAACAGGCAATGGCCATAAAATATTCTGCCCAGGAAATGTAGTTTTCTCTTTTCATAATAAGCCCCCTTCTGTTTTTCATCATAGCACAAGCGCTTTGCGGCGGCAAGGCTTTCTGTTTTCCTAAAAAAGCAAAAAGAACTGCGGGGGGCGCAGTTCTTTTTACATAAGAAGGGTGGGAAAGTACAAACAAAGGAAATACTTATCGCTTCTTTACTTTAACAGGTTTGATATGGCTTGTCAAAAAGTTTTGCGGCATTATTTCTTTCTTTTATACGGATTTTGTGTTATATGATTTAATTATATAAATAATTTTCATGTTTTTCATTCTTTTATGAGTTTTTGATTTTTCTTTTTATCATTATACTTTATTTTGTAAGGAGTTTTATATGGACAGCCTCGACCACGAAATTTTACGCCTATTGCAAAGAAACGCGCGCATCACCATCAAAGAAATTGCACGGCAGATCAACCTTACATCCCCTGCGGTTTCAGAGCGCATTCGGCGCATGGAAAAGCAAGAGATTATTTTGGGCTACACGGTTCGTCTCAACACCAATTTCAATAAAAACAGTATCAATGCACTCATTTCCATCACCGTTCCCATTGCAGACCGCGGTCATTTCAAAGAGGTTGTGAAAACCAGCCGTGATATATTAAAGTGTTATCATGTTACCGGTTCTCAAAGTTTTATGATGCGCGTACGATGCGATGACATTGCCGCCTTGGAACAATTGCTGGGGCAGCTGCAGAAGGTTGGCCACACCAGCACACAAATTATTTTATCGGACATCGTTGTGTCCGACCCTTCTTTTTAGGCTATGCCGGGATATATTTTCTGAAACAATCCCCTTTTTTTACACTTTATTTCTTGTTCTACAATTCTTTTTGTTGTTTTTGTGAAAAACATTGGTGTGAATTGCATTTTGTTGCACTTCATGCTATACTAATTTTTGTCATATCAATCCCATATATACATCAATACGTTTGTTTGTTTAAGGAGGATATATGCCAAGTAAAAAAGAAAGTCCCGTGGAAAACTTCAAAGTGTATGTCATTAAAACCAAAAATGGCAAAGCGCTGGAAGTGGGCGATTTCAGCCACGACAATGGAGGCACCGTGCGCATTTGGGCCGATGCCAGTAGCGAAACCCAACAGTGGATGTTTGAAAAAGTAGCCGGAGATTTCTATAAAATCACGAATGTTTTTTCGGGCAAAGTGTTGGATGTGGCCATGCAGGGCACAGAGAACGGAACCTGGGTGCACCAATGGGATTATCTGGGGGCCGACAGCCAACTTTGGGGCATTGAAAAAGTTGGCCGCGGATATTTCAAATTTTTCTCAAAACTTTCCGGTAAATATTTGGATTTGATGGGTCTTTCCATTACGGACGGCACACCCACACACATTTGGGAGGCCACCGACGACATCAGCCAGCGCTGGAAATTGGCTCCACTTGAGCCTGTGGCAGAAAAAAAGAAAAGAACCGTTGCCAAAAAAGCCCCTGCCAAGAAAACCCCTGTAAAGGCCGCAAAAAAAGCCTCTCCTGCCAAGGTAACGGCTGTGAAAACGCGCAAAACAAGCGCAGTTGCCGCGGAAAAAGAAGCTTAGTCTAATTATTTGTTTGTCGAAAGAGCCCCTTGCGTCAATCTGTTTGCAGATAGATGCAAGGGGCTCTTTTCGTTCTTGTTGGCAAAACGGAATGCGTGGGTTTTGGGTGTTTTGGCCTATTGCTGCATGGTAAATATTCAGGTTAGCGGGCACCCGCATGCATACTGATTTTCTGCCGTATTGATCAAGGCTTCCTTTTGACTTTTTTGTAGTTTTTTTAGCCGCACTTCCTCGGCCATGGCCTCGCTTTTTGTGTTAAATCCTCTTGCGTAAACAAGCTTCACCGGGCGGCGTCCACGCGTATACTTGGCCCCGGCCCCCTCGTTGTGCGTCTTCACACGCTTTTCCAGATTATTCGTCCACCCCGCATAGAGGCTACCATCTGCACAGCGCAGCAAATATACCCAGTTCACGGCTGTTTATGCGCCGCACGGCGGTCGGCCTCACTTTGGGCTTTGCGGTGCTGCTCCGCTTCCCTTGCCATATTGGCCAACTTTCGTGCACTTTCCTCATGCTCCATCACCGCCATAAACCCAGAGGCATGACAAAAGCGAATGTCTGCAACACCGGTTATTCGCTGCAATTCTTCCTCCGGTTTACCGCGCCACTGCCCGGGTAACGGAATTTTTAGGCCCAATTTTCCACTGAAATCGCGCGGCACACACTGCAAACTTAAGCCCCCTCGTGGAGAGGGATGAATGACAAATTCGGCCGCACTCTCAATTAAAACCGGCTTCCAGGGCACATAGGTGTGAAGCACCACGATGTTGTCTTTCATCTCCTGCAAAGCCTTTTCTGCCAGTGCCTTGCCTCTGTGTGCTGCCGCAAAACCCTCGATGCGGCGTTCCAGCAATTTTTGGGCCACATTCAATGCCTCTTCAAAAGCCGTGGCCTCATCTTCATTTGCATCCCAAGAAGGGTTGAATGCGCCAATCAGTGCGGCCACTGCATTTCCGGTGCCGTTGTTGTCGTCTAAATCAAGTGGTTGGATGAATTTCTCGTCGAATCTCTTGGCTTCTTCTTTTGGCAACAGATGATGCCCATACTGTTTCCAAAGCAGCCCAAAAGCCGCATAGGGCATCCCGTTCGGACGACGCTTTCTTTCTTTTTCGTGATGGTCAAACTCTCCATTTCCAATATCAAAGGCAATCCCATCGAAATTTTTTGGCACCTCGAATCCGCGAAAAATACGAATGTCCGGCCGCAGTATGCGCAAGAGTGCCGCCGAGAAAACGTCATCGGCATGAAAACGGCCTGCATGTGTAAAACCCAGCTGCGGCAACTGTGCCGGATTTTTGGAATCTGTCATATATTGTCCTCCCTGTTGGCTTATCCTAAATAGTATCATAGTATATCTCATGTGTATCGTCAAATGAAAATTATGAAAAATTCTATATTTTGTGTATATTCCCCTTGTGTACAACTAGATATAGTTGTAAAATAGGAAGACACCCTACAAATCCATTCATGAGAAGAGGTATATGAAAATGGCCTTTATAATATCAGACAATGCAAGACAAGTACTGGAAAGACGCTACCTGGAAACAGACGATGCGGGCACTTTGCTGGAAACCCCCGAGGATATGTTGCGTCGGGTGGCCAAAACGGTGGCCGGCGCCGATGCTTTCTATGCCGGTGAAAATGAAAATGAGAGCGAAGCCACATTTTTCGAGATGATGGAAAGCTTGCGCTTTTTGCCCAATTCTCCCACCTTGATGAATGCAGGACGTCGGCTTGGGCAGCTCTCGGCCTGTTTTGTGCTGCCCGTGGAAGACAGCATGGAGGGCATTTTTGAATCGGTTAAAAGTGCCGCACTCATCCACAAATCGGGTGGTGGCACCGGTTTTTCTTTTTCTCGCTTACGCCGAAACGGTGCTCCCGTAGGCTCTACCGGCGGCGTAGCCAGTGGCCCGGTAAGCTTTATGAAGGTGTTCAATACGGCCACCGAAGCCGTGAAGCAAGGGGGCACACGCCGCGGCGCCAACATGGGCGTGCTCCGTGTTGACCACCCTGATATATTGGAGTTTATTGCTTGCAAAAGCGACACACGCGAAATCACCAATTTCAACCTCTCGGTGGGGCTTACCGAGGCCTTTATGCAGGCAGAGGCCGCCGGTGAGGATTACCCCCTTCTTGACCCCTTTCAAAACAAAGTATGCGGCCAGCTCAACGCCCATGACGTCTTTTCACAAATCACAAAGGCCGCTTGGGCAAGCGGCGAGCCGGGTATTTTGTTTTTAGACCGCCTAAACCGAGACAATGTGGTGCCAAACCAAGGTGAATTTGAAGCCACAAACCCATGTGGCGAGCAACCCTTGCTTGCTTATGAATCATGCAACCTGGGTAGCATCAACCTTGTGAAAATGGTGAAGTCAACCGAAGGAACCACCGAGATAGATTGGTCTCTTCTGCGCAAAACTGTGCACGATGCTGTGCACTTTTTAGACAATGTCATCGATGTGAACCACTACCCCTTGCCACGCATTGCCGAGGCCACACGTGCCACGCGCAAGATAGGGCTTGGCGTGATGGGCTGGGCCGATTTGCTGTTAACCCTACACATTCCCTATAACAGCGACACCGCCTTGGCCTTGGCCGAAGAGGTGATGGGCTTTATTCAAACGGAAGGCCGCCTTGCCTCTTGTGCTCTTGCCAAAACGCGCGGTGCTTTTCCCTTGTTCGACACATCGACCCTGCCAAAGGAAACCCCGCAGCGCAACGCCACCATCACCACCATTGCCCCCACCGGTACTTTGTCTATCATCGCCGGTTGTTCCTCGGGTGTGGAACCGGTGTTTGCCTATGTGTACATTCGCAACATCATGGACAATACAGAACTTTTGGAAACAAACCCCATTTTGAAAGCCCTGCTGGAGGAAGAGGGGCTATACAGCGAAAGCTTGATGCGCAAAATTGCACAAGCCGGCGGCATTGCACAGATAGAGGATATCCCCCAAAGCATTCGAAAAACATTCGTTTGCAGCCACGACATCGAACCGGTTTACCATGTGAAAATGCAAGCCGCTTTCCAACGTTACACAGACAATGCTGTCTCCAAAACAATCAACTTTCCGAAAGAAGCCACGGAGGAAGAAGTGGCCGATGCCTATCGCCTTGCCTACAAGGAAGGTTGTAAGGGGCTCACCATCTATCGAGATGGAAGCCGAGAGAATCAAGTTTTGAACATCGGTTCTGTCAATAGCGCCAATGCCCCCGCAACGGGTGCCTGTGAAGCCTGTGAATCCCCCTATGGACATATTCACCCACGAAAGCGCCCGGCCGTTACCTCCGGCTTTACCGAACGCATGAAAATTGGTTGCGGCAACCTGTATGTCACGGTTAATTATGATGAAAAAGGCATTTGTGAGGTATTCACAAGCACCGGGAAAGCCGGTGGTTGTGCCAGCCAAAGCGAGGCCACCGCAAGGCTTGCCAGCGTGGCCTTGCGCAGTGGAATGAGTGTGGAAGAGATCTACAACCAGCTCAAGGGCATCCGTTGCCCTTCTACCACACGCTTAAGTGGCATGAGCTGCACCTCTTGCCCGGATGCCATTGCACGTGTTGTGAGAAAAGTTGCCCGGCATATTGAGCAAAATGAGGCCGGTTCCACCACACTTTCCCCAGAGCCCCCCGTGCGTGGTAAAAAAACGGAGGCTTCAAGCGAACCACGTTCATTTGGCCCACAATCAGATGCACGCGCCTGCCCCGAGTGTGGCAAGGCCCTTTCACACGAGGGTGGCTGTGTGGTTTGCCGTAGCTGCGGTTTTTCTCATTGCAGTTGAATGTTTCAAGCGCATCCTAGCAATCTATCCAAATTCTTCCCCCATTTTTTTTGGATATTTTTTGGTTTTTTTTTTGCAAAAGACTTGTAAATTACGGCCAGTATAAAGCACTCCCCACAGCCATTGTTGAAAACTCTGTTGAAAATGTTAAAAAGTGGCTTTTTTGGCTTCTTCGTTTTTCAACACATAGCAAAACATGCCGAAAGCACTTTAAACTTTTTGTTGAACTGAAGCAAGCGCTCTGCTATACTAAACCCACCACTTGAAAAGTGGAATTTTAAATTTTTCGTTCATTCGTATTTTATTTTAAACTAACAAGAGACAAACCGAGGAGGACATCCTATGAAATGGCTGTACAGGCTAGAACACAAATATGGAAAACGGTATATCCATGGGCTGATGACCATTGTGGTAATTGGCATGGCTGCCGTGTATATTTTAGATATCGCCGCCGCTGGGGCGGGTTTTAACATGAGTTCCTTGCTCAGTTTGAACCGTTCTGCCATTTTAAGCGGACAGGTGTGGCGGCTTATCACTTTTGTTTTTGTGCCGGACGGCTCCAATTCATTTTGGCTTATTATCTCTTTATATTTCTACTATATGATGGGACGCAACCTTGAATATGTCTGGGGCGGCTTTAAGCTGAATGTCTATTATCTAGTGGGCATCATCGGTGCCATCCTATCTTGTTTCATTGTGGGCTTTGGCACCAATGTTTACCTGAACCTCTCCCTGTTCTTGGCCTTTGCCACCGTTGCCCCCGACACAAGCTTTATGCTCTTTTTTGTGGTGCAACTCAAGGCAAAGTGGCTGGCACTTGCCTATGCCGGCTTCCTTGTGCTCCAGCTTATTTTTCAGTTCATTTCCTCGCCGCTGCTGGGCCTTCTGATGTTGGTTTCCTTGGCATTTAGTCTTATCAATTATGCCTTATTTTTCGGAAAAACGCTCATTCGCAACATAAAAGAGCAAATTCGCATTAGCCGCAACCGGCGCAATTGGCGCGGACGCTGAAAATGAACACAAAATCTTTTACACCCTTTTATGATAAGGCTGCAGAGCTTTCCAAACTGAACACCCGTTTTTTTGTGCCGGGGCACAAGGGGAACGCTGCGGCTTTGTCTCCTTTTGCGTCGGTTTTGCCTTTTGATTTAACCGAAATTGACGGCGCCGACGACCTTTCTCACCCCCATGCCTCTTTGCTGGAAAGCCAAGAGAACATGGCCAAAGCTTTTGGCAGTGCCGCCACCTTGTATTCGGCCTTTGGCACCACAAGCTGCATCGAAGCTATGCTGCACTTGCACCTTCGCCCGGGCGAACCGGTTATCATGGCCAGGGGCTGCCACATTGCCGCTTTGCGCGCGCTTATTTTTACGGGTGCTTTTCCGGTTTGGTTGCCGGTGCAAAACGGTCTCCTTTCCCTGCCGCACCTAGAGCAAGCTCTGCAAAAGCACCCAAAGGCGCCGGTGTATGTCACCTCTTTTGATTATTTTGGGCGTTGTATTAACCTTGAACCCCTTGCCAAAATGTGCCGGCATGCGAATGTTCCACTTTTGGTGGACAATGCACACGGAGCACATTTGGCTTTTTTATCTCCTTCTTTGCATCCCTTGCATCTCGGCGCTACGGCTGTGGCCGATTCCGCACACAAAACCTTGCCCTGCCTCACGGGTGCCGCTTTGCTACACCTGCAAAGTGACAAGCACAAAGGCAAAGCCCGCGAGATTCTGAATTTATACAGCTCTACCAGTCCCTCGTATCTCGTTTTGGAAAGTTTGGATTTGTGTGCCGCCGCCCTTCTTTCCGGCACACTGGATTTTGAATCCGCCGCGAAAAACCTTGCCCTTGTGGCCCGGGATGTACCTCATCTGTGCGAACCAATGGATGACCCCTTTAAGCTTTGTCTGCATCCTGCGCTTGGCGGGTGGACCGCCTCGGAAGTGCGGGAATCTCTTGCCGAAAAAGGCCTCTTGCCAGAGTACTGCGACGGAAAACGGCTTGTTTTCATGGCAAGTGCCTGCAACAGTAAAGAAGATTTTCAGGCTTTATCGGCGGCATTGTGTGCCTTTCCACCACGGGCACCCATTCCCACCCAAGAAACACCCCCACTGCCCCCTCCCGAAATTGTGTGTAGCCCACGTGAAGCCTTTTTTGCAAAGAAAAAGCGCCTGCCTGTTTCACAAGCGATCCATCGTGTGGCGGCAAGTTTGGATGCTCCTTGTCCCCCGGGCGTGCCTCTGGTTGCCCCGGGCGAGCGGATTCAACCTCAGATTGCACAGGCTCTCGCCAAGGGTGGTATTTTGGAAATAGATGTGGTAGAATGATTGTGTGTCTGTATATTTGTAAACTGTGAGAGAGTTTCAATGTGCCTTGCACATGGGATATACAATTTCTTCTACTTTGAATTTTTTCGGGGGGCTCTTTGTTTCATGAAAACCACCATGGCTTTGGACTCGGTTTTGGGCAATGAACCGGTGCGTTCGGCGCTTCTCCATGCGCTTGGCACAAAAAGTTTATCCCACGCCGTTTTGCTCACTGCCCCAGATGGTTGTGGACGCAATTATTGGGCACGTTGTCTTGCGGCCGACTATTTGTTTCCCGAAGGTGGAGAAGCGAACAAGGCTGTTTTGCGTGGCGAAAGCTCCGAAGTGATTACACTGGCTGGCGAGGGCCTTTCCGGCCAAATTCGGGTAGAGCGTATCCGAGAGGTGCGCACGGATATCTATCGAACAGGGCTTTCCAGCTTTGGCCGTGTGGTTTTGATTCGCGATGCAGAGCGCATGATGGCCCCGGCGGCCAATGCCCTCTTGAAAGTTTTGGAGGAACCACCTCGCGGGGTGTTGTTTGTTTTAACGGCGCGCGATGCATCTGGCTTGCTGCAAACCATTCGCAGCCGCTGTGTGCTGTATCCACTGGCCGAGATTTCACCCGAAGACACCGTGTCTTTTTTGCTGGAACATGGTGCCGAGGCTTCCTTTGCACAATTGCTTGCCACCGTTTACGGTGGTCGCCCGGGCTTGTGTTTGCGTGTATTGGAAAGCGCCGAGCGCCGACAAACTTTTGAAAACGCCAAGGCTGCGGCGAAAGCGGCCGCAACAGGCAACTTATATGCTCTTCTTTGCCTTTTCAGTGTCCTCGAGGGCCGAAAAGAGGAAGAAAAAAAGCGTCGCTTAGAATTTTTGCAAGATTTATCCCTCGTGTTTACAGCTTGTCTTTACGGGAAGTTCTCCCAAGAGGAAGGCAGTGCTTGTGCACAGCAGGCCACACGGTTTTTGCCCTTTGTTTTAAATGCACTTTCTGATTTGCAAGCAAATGTGGCACCTAAACTGGTTTTCAGTTCACTTGCCATTCAACTTACAGAGGAAACCCTATGAAAACAATCATTCATGTTCGCTTTAAAGAAGGCGGAAAAAGCTATTATTTTGATCCGGCCGGTTTGGATGTTCAAAACGGCCATTATGTTATTGTGGAAACAAGCCGTGGCACCGAGTGCGGTGAGGTGGTGCACGGGCCACACAACGTGCCCGACTCCAGTGTTTCGCAAGCATTAAAACCTGTGGTGCGCTTGGCAGACGATGCCGATATCCGGCGTATGCGCCAAAACCGCGAGGATGAGCATCGCGCTTTCACCATTTGCGAAGAGGCCATTTTGCGTCATGGGTTAGAGATGAAACTGGTCGATGTGGAATACACGCAAAATCAAGGTAAAATATTGTTCTATTTTACAGCCGACGGTCGCGTGGATTTTCGCGAACTCGTTAAAGATTTGGCCGCTGTCTTTCGCACACGCATTGAGTTGCGCCAAATTGGCGTGCGGGATGAATCAAAAATGATCGGGGGCCTGGGCATTTGCGGACAACCGTTTTGCTGCAGCCGTTTTTTGAAAAATTTTCAGCCCGTATCCATCAAGATGGCCAAAGAGCAGGGCCTTTCTCTCAACCCGGCAAAAATCTCAGGCAGTTGCGGCCGGCTGATGTGTTGCCTTGCCTATGAACAGCCCGCCTATGAATATCTTAGCAAAATCACGCCCGGGCTTGGTAGCGTAGTGCAAACGCCCGATGGAAACGGAACGGTTACAGAGGTGAATTTAATCACGGGAAAATTGCGTGTGCGTTTGGAGGAAGTGCCGGATATCACACCCCATTACTATCACCGCGACACAGTAACTTACTTGCGCGGCGGCAAACGCAAGCCTGTGAAACCGCAGGAGCAGCAAAAACCAAAGAAGGAAGAGCCCGTCTAACATCATGCGTTTTTCTTGCAATCTTTAAATAATATGATAGAATAATAGTGATGAGCGAAATGGGCTCAGTTATAAACTTCAAAACAAAGGAGACTATCATTATGGCTTACAAAATCAGTTCTGATTGCATTTCTTGCGGCGCATGTGAGGGCGAATGTCCTGTTAGTGCCATTTCTTCCGGTGATGATCAATTTGTGATTGATGCCGATGCTTGCATTGATTGCGGCACCTGCGAAGGTGTTTGCCCTACCGGCGCCATCTCGGCCGACTAAGATCTTTTCGTTAAACAGACAAACAGCGGACACGGTTTTGTGTCCGCTTGATTTTTTAAGACAGATATTTTATGATAGAAAAAAAGATAGAACATTTATCCGGTGGCACACAAGTGCTTACCAGCAAAAGGCACCGTTTTGGAACCGATTCCCTGCTGCTGCTTTCCTTTTGTACACCCAAAAAACACTGGGCTGCAGCCGACCTTTGCGCAGGTTGTGGCATTTTGGTTTTCGGCCTTTTGGATGCCGGCTTGCAAGGTGAAGCTTTGGCTATTGAGCTGGACGAGGAGGCTGTTGCCTTGATGGAAGAGGCCAAGGCCTTGAATGGAGCCTCCCGTTTGCAAATTATTTGCGGCGATGTGCGCTTGCATAAGCAGGTGAAGCTGTGCGATTTGGTTGTGGCCAACCCACCTTATTTTAACAGCGGCCTTCGCTCGCCCGATGCCGTGCGTGCACGCGCACGGCACGACGACGAGTGTTCGCTACCCGATTTGTGTAAAGCAGCAGGCCGTATGCTGAAAGATGGTGGACGATTTTGCCTTTGTTATCCACCCACACGTCTTGCAGCATTGTTCTCCTCTTTGCAAGAGGCCTCTTTGGCGCCAAAACGCCTCTGTTTTGTGCGTAAATCGGCCAAGGATACCCCTTGGCTTGTTTTGCTGGATGCTCGAAAAAACGGTGGTGTGGGCCTGGAAGTTTTGCCAGACCGCATACTGCCACCCGGAGAGCCTGTGTTGTTCTAGCCAATGGCACCCATTTATCCCGATGGAATCTCGGTTTAAGGGAAGCCGTTTGGCAAAACCAATTGTTTTTGAAACGGGAGGATGTATGCCGGGCATATTGTATATTGTGGGCACGCCCATTGGCAATTTGCAAGATCTGAGCCGCCGCAGTGCCGACATATTGGCTGCCGTTGATTTTATCGCAGCGGAGGACACACGTGTTACGGTGAAGCTATTGAATCACTTGGGGCTCAAAAAACCTTTGATTAGCTATCATGAGCACAACGAACGTGTGCGCTGCGAAGGCATTCTGAATCGTCTTGAAAACGGAGAGAGCTGTGCTTTATGCAGCGATGCAGGCCTGCCTGCCATCAGCGATCCCGGGCAAATTTTGGTGCAAGAGGCCAAAGAAAAAGGGATTACTGTTGTGCCCATTCCGGGACCCAACGCCGCCTTAACCGCTTTGTGTGCCTCTGGGCAAGACAGCACACGCTTTGTGTTTGAGGGGTTTTTGCCCCAAAACCGCAACGCCCGCGCACAGCGGCTTTCCCACTTACAAGACGAAGAGCGAACCATGCTGTTTTACGAAGCTCCACACAAACTTGTTAAAACCTTACAAGATTTGCAAGCCGTTTTTGGCCCTACACGCGGTATCAGCCTTTGCCGTGAGCTTACCAAGCTTCATGAGGAAATTGTGAAAACCACCTTGGACCAGGCGATTCTTTTGTATACACAGGAAAAACCACGTGGTGAATTTGTTCTGGTGGTAGCCGGTTCACAAGAGAAAGTCCCAGCTGCTTTACCCCCTTTACAAGAAGTTGCCGCCGGCGCCTTGCATTTGCCCCTTAGCCTTTCGGCTGCAGCAAAGCAAGCCGCCAGCGAGAGCGGCCACTCGAAAAGTGCTGTTTACAAAGAGATGTTGCGCCAAAAAAACGAACCGAATTCAAATTCCGATATGTAGTGTCTGCTCATTAAGCCCCTGCTGGGTTTAGCCGAACCCTATGGGGCACACCGGACGTACATATATGAATAGAAGCACTTTTACGAGACATCTCCGGATGGCTTTCGCCGTGCTTCACCCCCACAAAGTGAGAAGAGCCACATTGATTTGTGCAAGCAAAGGAGATGAGGGTTTTGAAGGTTTTGGTTTTCAGCGACACCCATGGCGCCATTCAGCCTATGCAGGAAGCTCTAAAACGCGAGTCCGATGCAGAAGTTTGCATTCACCTTGGGGATGGTGTTGATCGGTTTTTTTTGTTGCGAGAAAAATACCCTTCTGTGGTTTTTCATGGGGTGTGTGGCAATTGTGACCATGTTTTTTGCCAACCACAGGATCTCTTTTTGCACTTGGGCGGCTACAAGCTCTTTCTCACACATGGGGATTATTTTCATGTCAAACAAGGTCTTGCACTATTATGGGAACATGCCCGGCAATGCCAGGCGCAAATTGCACTTTTTGGGCACACACATAAACCTTTGTACGAATTTAAAAACGGCATTCATCTATTCAATCCCGGATCTCTCGGCAAGCCTTTGCCCGGCACGAAGTCCCACTATGGAATCATGCATTTGCATGAGGGTAAAATGCCCTCGTTTGATATTTTATCACTATAATCTTTTTGTTTCATCACAAAAACCATCCCCCGGCCCATTTTGGCCGGGGGATGGTTTTTGATTTTCCAAGGGTAAATGCAATGCACACCCTAGCGAATGCCGGTTGGTGTTACATAGTCGTAGTTCTCACCATAGCTCACTTCAAAGCTGTCCATAACAGCTGTCAACTCTTCGTCAATTTTAATCGAAACCAAGTTATCCATTTCAAACTCGGCACTTCCGCCCTCTTCCAGCGCCTCCGTGTTTAGCGGCTCTCTGCGAATGATGTGATAGCCGAAATCTGTTTCCACCGGCTCTGAAATTTCTCCGGGCTGTAGGGACATGGCTGCATCATAGAATTCCTGCACCATGGTTCCCTCTGCAAAGGTGTAGCCCTCAGGGCTTTCTTCCATGCCCGGGTCTGCTCCATAGTCTACCACAAATTGATCGAACAGGGCCGCAACATCTTCTCCGGCAGCTTCGGCCGCGCGCAGTTGTGCCAACAAATCATCGGCCAAAACCTTCGCTTGCTCTGCCTGCTCTTCCGGCGTTTGTGTTGTGGGGGTACTTTCCGGTGTTACATCACTGGTCGCTGTGGGTACACTCGAAACCTCCGGCACGCTTGAAACTTCGGGCACACTGGCAACTTCAGAAGCTGTGGATGTGACAAGGCTGCTGTCCGCTGCCACCTCGTCCCCAATTTCATCTAGCAAGGTCTCCTCTGCCGTAGCTTCCGTAACGGATTCCGCACTAACCAAAATATGTTTTGCTGTAACAAAATAGCTGTCTATATCCGCTTCAATTTCCGCTGTGTATTCCTCTGTTAATGTCTCCTGTGTCTTTTGGGCAAGCATTTGCTCTTCTGTGAGCTCAATATACATCTCTTCGCTGGTGTAGAACAGTTCCTCCAGGCTACGCATAAATACATCTTCGCCCATGTCGGCTTTTTGCGCTTCCATTTCCGTGATGATTTCCTGCTTTTCTTCATCACTCAAGCTGACGCCATGCTCTTGCGCTAGGCGAAGCCATGCCTGTGTTTGCAAAATGGTGTCCTCTGTAAGCGCACGCACCTGCAAGGCAAGGGAACCGTCGTAGTCTTGCTCAAAAATGCCTTCTCCATAGCTCATTTCAACATAATACCGATTCGTTAGATAATAATATCGATATTCATCAAACCCAATTTCTTCCCCGTCTACCGTCATCATAACACCAGGGTCTCGCACGTATTCCCCGTTTATTTCAAGCCCCGGCTCCACAGCAGGGCCCAGTACCTCTTGCGCGCTCCAATATGCCACGCCTGTTACTGCCAACGACACGAGTATAACCACCGCCAGCCCCAGCGCTATTTTCGATTTAAAATTCATTCTTTTTCCTCCCTCATATTCCTGCCTTTGCGTTTTCACTTTACAAAGCTGTGATTTACAATTTTTAGATATCACTCTATTGAAAGCATCGGTCTTTATTATACCGCATTCGAAACAAAAGGTCTTGTTTCGTTTCAAAATCACGCAGATTTTTCACATTTTGCTGTACCATTTGTATTTTTGTGCGTGATTATACAATTTGTGCGCCTTTGTATTGATCCCTATTAAGAAAGTACGTCCATCTCCTGATAGAATAAGCGCTGGCGATTTACCTTTTTCATCAGCATTGCAAAGGCATCCGGTGTTAAACTTTGTGCCCCATCGCTCAGCGCATGAGGCGGGTCGTTGTGCACCTCAATCATCAGGCCATCGGCTCCGGCCGCTGTGGCTGCCAATGCCAACGGCTCTACCATCCAGCTCAAACCACAGGCGTGGCTTGGGTCTATTACAACAGGTAAATGGCTTTTCCTTTTAAGCATCGGAATCGCACTGATATCCAGCGTGTTTCGCGTGGACGGCTCAAATGTGCGTATGCCCCGTTCGCATAAAACCACTTGTTCATTGCCTCCGGCCATGATATATTCCGCGCTCATCAACAATTCCTCTAAGGTATTGGATAGCCCTCGCTTTAACAACACGGGCACTTTTGTTTTTCCAATTTCTCGAAGCATTTCGAAATTTTGCATGTTTCGTGCACCTACTTGCAACATGTCCACACCGGCATTCAAAAACAATTCAAGGTGTGACGTATTCATTATTTCCGTAACGATAGGCAAGCCGGTTTCCATTTTGGCCAATTTTAGAAGTTCAAGCCCCTCTGCACGAAGCCCCTGAAAAGCATAAGGAGAAGTGCGCGGCTTAAAGGCTCCACCGCGCAAAAACTGTGCGCCACTCTCTTTTGCATGTTTCGCAAGAGACAAAATTTGCTCTTCGCTTTCCACACTACAAGGTCCTGCCATTACGGCAAAATGTCCGGCACCCAAAAGCACCTCTCCACTTTGCACCACACTGTCTTTGGGATGGAATTTGCGGTTTGCTTTTTTATACGGTTCGCTTACACGTTTTACCTCGGCAACACAATCATTCGCACGCACAAGGTCGATGTCCACACCCGATGTGTCGCCCACCAAACCCACAAGCTGTGTGTGCTCGCCGCTGGATTTATGAATATGAAGGCCCTTCGCCTCGAACTCCCGGCACAAAACGCTAATTTGCTCGGCCTTTGCCTCCGGTTTAAAAATAATAATCATCCGGCTATTCCCACCTAACTGTTAATGTAAAGCAACATTTAATATTATATCATATTGTAGTCTATTTGCGCAAACAAAACCCTAAAATCATGTGGAAATCATTGTGTTTTTTGTTTTTTTATGTTTCTGTATGGATTTTCTTTGTTCCGCTTGCGTTTGACCCTCTAAATGGTATAATAAAATCATACTTCATTTTTTTGATGCTTTTTTCATGAAAATGTGTTTTCCCTCTTCTTCATATTCACTCTACCTCCACCCAGAAAACACTTGTAGTCCACTGTTATTGACAAAATATTGATGAAATTAGGTGTTGTATTATGTCATTACCATCCTTGTCTTCTCTTCTTTCACAAAACACTTATCCCGGGCGCGGCATTGTGCTTGGGCGTAGTTTGATTGGTGAACATGCCTTCATTGCCTATTTTATTATGGGGCGCAGCGAGAATTCCCGCAACCGTGTTCTTGTGGAACAGGACACGGCTGTTTTCACGCAGGCGGCCGACCCCGCAAAACTGGAGGATCCAAGCCTTATCATCTATGCGCCGATTCGAAGATACAGAAACCATACCATTGTTACAAATGGCGATCAAACCGATACGGTTTACTCTTGTTTAGAGCGTGGAATCGGTTTCACGGAGGCCTTGCGCACACGAACCTTCGAGCCGGATGCCCCCCATCTTACACCACGTATCTCCGGCATGATTGCCAATGATTTCAGTGGTTTTTCCTACACGTTTTCCATTTTAAAATCTGCAAATGGGGATGCAAGCTCTTTGCAGCGCTTTTTCTTCGAGTATCCACAGCCTGTTGCCGGGCAGGGGCATTATATTCATACCTACGAAAGAGACGACGCCCCTCTTCCCAGTTTTTCGGGTGAACCAATTGCCGTTTCTTTGGATATGCCCATCACAGGAAAAAAAGAGCTGGAAGCATTTGGCAGCCAGCTTTGGAACAGCTTGAACCAAGACAATCGCATTTCCCTGCTTGTGCGAAGCCTCCATTTGGACGGACAAGAAAACACCGTTATTTTCAATCGTTTCTCCAAAAAATAACCGGATTTGACCAATTGTTGAAAAACGCATATAATGTTATGAGATAGAATTGTGTTTGTCTGTCTTGCAGCCGGATTGCTACAAAGTCAAGCCATTTGTGTTCCTCTGCTGTATGGGTTGATTTTAACCATTCTGACTGCTATTTATTGTATAAAAAGAAGGAGGCACGAAGCATGAATTTTTGTCCTCATTGTGGTGCCAAAATCATAGATCCCAGCATGAAATTCTGCTCTGCTTGTGGCGGAAAGCTTTTTTTTGATGACCCAAATCGTTCTATGCCCTTTGCACCGGAGGATGCGGCGGACAATGGGGGAGAAGTGACGGCTTCCGGTTTATCCATTTCACCGGATCGCATTCTCAATGTTCCCCCACAGAAAACCAAAACATCGGAATCCGATTCGGACATGGGCGATTTATTCCACTCTCCCTTTGTTAAAGATGCGGTGCCAAAGCGTTCTCGCAGTATGTCAGATTCTGTCGCTTCACCCAAACCCGAGACACCCCCCGTTCCACGGGCGCGTGCAAATTCGGCAGGCTCAGGCGACTATATTCCCATTCCACAGGCCTCTGTGCCCCCTTCCACACCCAACACAAACAGCACTTCGGCCGCCTTTTTGCTGGCCGAGGAACTTTTGGCCGAATCCTCTGAAAAAGCACACCTTTCTTCGGCCACTTCTGCACCGCCAAGCGCCTCGGCTTCCGATGTGTTCTTACACACAACAGAGGCACCGCCGGCTACCGATGATTTTGTTTTTGCCGCTGCCACAGCGCCGCTTAGCTCTCAGCCATCGGTGCGCTCTTATGCAGACCGTCAGCCCCCAAGGCAAAGGACAGCTACACAGCCAGCCGTGCCTAAAACAGCGGCACGTGCTTCTGCTTTGGATAGGGAATTACAACCGACCACAGCAAAACAACCAGACTCCCCCAACTTGTTTACACAGGCCACACAAACCGCAGCTCCCACAGTGGACAGCCAACCCGATTTGTTTGCACAGGCCACACAAACGGCAGCTCCCACAGTGGACAGCCAGCCCGATTTGTTTGCGCAGGCCACACAAGATATAGCACCTTTAGACCTTGCGCAAA
>CAYJNQ010000019.1:0-4859 GCA_964371725.1 uncultured Oscillospiraceae bacterium | reverse complement strand
CCCGATTTGTTTGCGCAGGCCACACAAGATATAGCACCTTTAGACCTTGCGCAAAATGCAATGCCAAAAACAAATACCGCTTCTTCACAAGCTTCGCCCGCTCAGCGTCCTCGTCCGGCTTCAGTCCAAACTTTTGTTCCAAGCAAACCAAGTGCGCAGCCGCAAAAAATGGCCGCCGCACCGGTTTCCGAAATGCCACCGATGGCATCTGTGCACAGCGCTCCCGTTATGAAACAACGCAGCCAACAGCCGGATATATATAGCGATTATGATTTGGACCCGCCCACGCGTAGCCAAGGAAAGATCGTGCGCAATATTCTGCTCTGTGTTTTGGCCGGCCTTTTGGTGTTGCTTGTTGCCGTTATGGGCTTTTTGTATTGGCAAAATCGACCTTCCACGATTATTGCGGAGTTTACGGATGCTCTGGCCACACGCGATTATCAAACCTTGTCTGAGACCGTTACGGCAACCGGTGTAACCGCTTCCGGTGCTGAAGGTTGGGTGGCTTTGTGTGATGCATTTCAAACAGAAGAGGCGCGCGCCACTTTGTCGCAGGAGTTATCGCGTGTTTCAGCCGATGCCGACACCTCTAATTTTGTGTACCCTTCCATCCGTTTGAAAGGGGAACCACTCTTTTTATTCATTCAACAGTACCATGTGCGTTTAACCGGTGTGGAGGTGGTGGTGCCGAATGCCACCGAGGGCAGCGCCTTGCGTCTATCTGCAGGGGACGAATTTAAAGACCTCACCGGCACAACCAACACCACCGGTCTTTCATACACCGGTGTTATGCCGGGCCTGTATTCGGCCACGGTCACCTCACCCGACGGAGCCATACAGGAAGGTACGGTTTCTGCTTTTTCAACCACTGTGGCCAATGCTGTGGAATTTGGCACTTCTGACACAGAAGCCCAAACAGCCACTTACGGAAACTTGACCATTCAAAACTGTATTTCGGATGATGCGAAAATTTTCCTCAACGGGCAACTGACACCGGCCATTCCCGCAGGTGGTGTGGTGCAATTGCAGCAGGTAGAGCTTGGTACCACCATCGGCATTGAAGCCGTTGTGGATGGGGCCGTGCAAACGTCCAGTGTTACATTTAGCGACCCCAACCAAACCACACTGGTTTTTGGAGAATACACGCAAAGCGGTGAAGCCGCCTCACAACCTGCCACAACAGAGCAAACCTTGGATGCCACGGCAGCCAACACCGCTCTCAACACATTTTATCAATCCTACCTCGAGGCCATCAACCAACAAAGCCTCGACAATATTCAGCTTTCCACACAGGCGAATAACGACAACTTGCAAGCACGCATTACCTCAGCGGCAAATCAGGCTAATACATACACCTTTGTGAGTGCCACTGTGGACCCCGCAACGCTTACGGTAGAAGATGTAAACGGTGTGCCCACGGCAGAATTCACAGCAAGTTGTAGCTTTAGCTATGTGGCACGCGAAAACCCGGGTGAAGCACAATCTTCCACCAACACGCAAGCCGTTCGTATGATTTATCAAGACGGTGCTTGGCTTGTAGATAGCTTTACAAACGCCTAAGAACCCACTGAATTTGCTTTTGGCCGGTTTTTTATAGAAAGGGATGCTATTTTGCACAAAAAACCTTCTACCCCGCCTCCACAGCACAGCAACCAGCGGCGCACCATTCGCTCTTCTTCGGTGCAAGCACAACGCATCGCCCTAGCACGCAGACGCCGACAAAAAAAACAATGGCTTCGTTTCGCAATTCTTGCCGTTGCACTTTTGCTTTTTATTTTATTGGTTTTCGGTGTTGTTTCTTTGGTTCGCTTTTTCGTTGCATCGCCGGCGGAGGAAACCGTGCCTTCTGCCTCCATGCCAATTTCTGTTTCGGCAGCTGCCCCCGCCTCCAGCTCTATCGTGGTTTCCAGCACACCGGCCATTGTTATCCCACCGGTTACGGGAGAATTTGATGTTGCCGGCATTCCCCCGCTTTACAACCGCTTCAATCCAATTCCCGAAGAAGCAACAGCTTCCCTTGTTTTGGCACCTGCCGGCTCTTTGCAAATGGAAACAACGGCCGCCGCCGCCTTCAATGAAATGCAGGCAGCAGCAGCGGCTGATGGCATCACGCTGTATCCGGTTTCCGGTTATCGCACAAATGGGGAGCAATCTACCAATTACAACAACAGCATACAACGCTATTTATCGGCGGGGCATTCACAAGAAGAAGCCACGCGCCTTACCGAGCAATATTATGCCATCCCCGGAACGAGCGAGCATGAAGCCGGCCTTGCCATCGATATCGGCCAAATTGACGATTCCTTTGCCCAAACAGATGCCTATGCCTGGCTTCAAGAGAATTGTACGCAATATGGCTTTATTTATCGTTATGAGGCAGACACGGTAGACATCACACACATCAATTGGGAGCCTTGGCATTATCGTTTCATCGGCGTAAACCATGCCCTTGAATACGAGCGCCTTGGTATGCATACGCTAGAAGAATATGTTGCTTACTTAGAAAGCGCCTAAAAGTTGCCCGCCTTACTTTTTAGGCAAGGCGGGCAAGTGAGCTTTATTTTAAGTTCATCTCTCGAAAACATGAGGGCAAATTCCCGGCATTTTTGTGTGCCTGCACGCAACGGCAACAGATTCCGTGGTTTTGGCAGCTGACATTCGGGCAACTACAGGGGTTGGTATTTTCACAACTTTTTTCCACGCCTTTCTCCCTCCTCTCTATTTTTATTGTAGTAGATTACTCTTATAATAGCAATAGGAGCCTTCTTGCATTAACCTTTTGGCCGAAAAAAGCCGGCTTATCCCTGTCCTCATTTTAAACAACCGGTAAAAAGGAGCTTTATCATGGTTTTGGCCATTGACATCGGTAACAGCAATATTGTTTTAGGTGGCTTCGTGCAAGACAATATTTGTTTCACTGCGCGCCTTGCCACCAATCCAAATTTAGAAGCAGACCAATTTGCCATAGAGCTGGCCGGCATTTTTTCTTTGTATCGCATTGATGCTTCTTGCATTGATGCAGTGGTTATTTCTTCTGTGGTTCCCGCCCTCACGCCCATTCTGAAGCAGGCTCTTTGGCATTTTGCAAAGCTTACACCGCTTGTGCTTTCTTTACAAAATGCCGGTGATGTAAAAGTGGATATTGAAACCCCGGCAGAGCTTGGTATGGATATTTTGGCCACAGCCATTGCTGTGCGACATACACGTAAGTTGCCCTGTGTTATCATTGACATGGGCACAGCGACGAAGCTCTCTGCTTTGGATGAAAAAGGGGTTCTGCGTGGTGTTTCCATTGCCCCGGGGCTTTTTGTTTCTTTGAATGCTCTTCTAAATCGTGCCAGTTTACTATCCGGAATTTCACTTTCTGCACCTCGAAACGCCATTGGACGCAATAGCACGGAGAGCATCCAAAGCGGCGTGGTTTTGGGGTCTGCCGCCATGTTGGACGGCTTGCTATGTAATTTTGAGCGTGAGCTTGGCTCTTTGCACAGCATTGTTGCCACCGGTGGCGCAGCCTCTCTTGTGGTGCCCTATTGTGAGGCTGAGATTGAATATTGCGAGCATCTTCTTCTAAATGGCCTCAATCTGGCCTACAAAGCCAGCTTGGATTCTTTATAAGGGGTATATTCATGAAGGTTTCATCTCGTTTTCCGAAAACGGTTTGCATTTTTCTTTCTTCTCTTTTTTTCTTTGGGGTTTTTTCCAAAACGGTTTTGGCAGCATCCGAGGAAGTTGAAGCTGTGCTTGAGCAATTATCGGTTTTGCAAAACAATGATATCGACGCCGAGTGGCCTCCTGATATTGAGGCCAATGAAGCGCTTGTGGAAACCTTGCTTTTCGACTATACAGAGCTGAACGACGAACAAAAATCCGAACTCACGCGCACACAAGAAAATGAACTGATGGCCTATTTTTTAACGCTTTATGAAATACAAGGCCACAGCGCAAACGACTTAGACGCTTTTTTGGCAGAAGATACACCGGCAGCAAGCAACTCTGCCTCTGTAAATCATACAGAAGAATCCCTAGAAGAACCCGTTTCCTCTGTTGTGAGTACCACCGAAGAAGACGAAACTTTTGAAGCGAGTTCGGACACTGTTTCGCAAGCACTTCCCATCACAGCTTCTACCTCTTTTTCAGCGGAAGAAGCAAATGAAAGGCCGAATGCCGGAAATGTGCCCACAACACAAGAGCCTTTCTCCTTTTTGCAAACGCCAAGCCCGGAAGGTCCCTATTCCTTTTTTACTTCGGCCACTTTTGGGCAAATTCTTTTTTTTGCCTGCGTCATTCTTCTTCTATTCCTTTTGATACGATTTTTCTTTTCCTTTGTCACCCTTGGGCCACCGCCCGGAAGCAGGCGCAAAAAATATTTAGATAGAAAATCTCAACATAAAGCAGAAACAGATTTTCAAAATGAACACTTAGAGCTGGTTGCCGCCTTAGAGGCAGAAGACGCGCCGATTACACAAGAGGCAACCATCACAGTGGAAGGTGCCTTTGATAATGCTGAAATGAAAGCCATTGAGCTTTTCATGGAAAGTGAACCCCAAAAAGCCAACCCATCCTTGATCTCCGATGAGCCTGTTGCACAAGCAAAGCCGGAAAGTACCACTGATTCTGCCGCTCCTGCAGGTTTGGACACCCCTATCGGTGGTAGCAAAACACTTCCGAAGCTTGGCGAAGCGCGCACAGGTCGCCCCTCGCGAATGCCCTTTTCCCAGGGAGATGCCTTCGATTTGGATGCGATTGACGAATAGAAAACCGGGCATATAAATTGTTTTTTTCACCCTTATCGATTATTTTACTTTTTGTTGCACGACCAAGACGGAGGATTTTCATGGCAGTTTATCATACTGAAT
>CAYJNQ010000018.1:0-36819 GCA_964371725.1 uncultured Oscillospiraceae bacterium | reverse complement strand
TGCAATAAAATATTCATAATAAGTTTTATTACAGAAAAAGAAAAAAGCCCACAAAATGTGAGCTTTTTCTTCGTGAAAACGTATATTTTCACTGGAGCTACTGATCCGATTCGAACGGACGACCTGCTCATTACGAGTGAGCTGCTCTACCAGCTGAGCCACAGTAGCATAGAGGGGAGCGTGAAGCTGCGATTTTACAAATCCAGCTTTATTTATTATAATGAGTTTTGGGAAATAGTCAAGCTGGAAATGAGGGAAAAATGATGATGTGGAGAGAGTCGGCGGCTATTTTGGCGTTGTATCTTCTTATTTTTGTTTTGCTGATTCGTAAAAAACACATTGGCTATGCCTTGTCTGTGGTGTGGCTCAGCCTTTTGCCCTGTGTGCACTTATTGTTTGGGTTCTTATCTTTTTCACCTTTGCCGGCCCTTTTGCCTGCCTCCTATGCCACGGTGCAGGGCTTTGCCGACTTGGTGGCCACGGTGGTGAGCGTGGTGGCCATCGTGTTGTTCAGCCGCAAGATAGAATCGGTGAAAAACCGACGCATCTACCTTGTTTCTCTTGTGGGATACTCGGTGCTTTTAGGCTGGGCCTACCTTTTTAACGGCCTGTATGCGCAGATGGTATAAGGGTGTATTGCGCCAACTTCATTCAATTGAAAAATCCTCGGCCGCAAAGTCGGGCAGTTTTTTGGCGCGCTTTGGAATTCGCAACAGGGGGTTGTAGCCAAAATGCCGGCAAACATAATGCGGCGAAACCGGCCCCGAGCGACGGCATAGCACCATCACTTCGTCCGGTGCCGTGTGCCCTTTGTCACAATATTGGCAACATTTTTCAATGTGTGCCCCAAAAAGTTTATATGCCATGGGAACGCCTCTTTCTTCACATGCAATTTTATTACAGTTCCAGTATAGCGCAATGTGCACTGTTTTTTCAATATTCTTTTAAAAATATTAGAAGATATTTTTGCATATTTCATGGTTTTCATACTGATTTTGTGGTATAATGTATACAAATAAAACTTGGAATTCTGGCAATACTAGATAAAAATTTTGAGGTGAGCCGTGGGCGAAAAACAAGTGGATGTAAAAGACATTGAGCTTGCCTTGGCCATTTTCGGCAATGCCGATAAAAACGCCAGGTTTATTGAAAGTGCCCTTGGGGTTAGCTTGGTGTATCGGGGCACGGAAATTAAGGTGATGGGCCCGGAAGATGGAATTGCACGGGCGGTGAAGGTGATAGAGTCCCTGTCTACCTTGCACGAGCATGGCCTGCCGCTGGATGAGCAAGCCGTGCGCTATTGCATCTCCATGGTGCAAGAGGGCGAGGGGGAAAAAGTGTCCGGCCTCACGGGCGATTTCGTGCTCATCAACGACAAAGGGCGCCCCATTCGCCCAAAAACACTGGGGCAAAAGGCCTATATCAGCGCTATACAAAACCATGCGGTTACATTTGGCGTGGGGCCGGCCGGCACGGGCAAAACCTATCTTGCCGTGGCCATGGCCGTGAAGGCGTATAAGGCGAAGGATATCAGCCGAATTGTGCTTACAAGGCCGGCCGTGGAAGCCGGCGAAAAGCTGGGTTTTCTGCCGGGCGACTTGCAAAACAAGGTAGACCCGTATTTGCGGCCTTTGTATGACGCCTTGTTCGACATGTTGGGCGCAGAGAGCACACAGCGCCTTTTGGAAAAACAGATTATCGAAGTGGCGCCTTTGGCCTACATGAGGGGGCGCACCCTAGATGATGCTTTTGTGATTTTAGACGAGGCACAAAACACAAGCCGCGAGCAAATGAAGATGTTTTTGACCCGCATGGGTGTGGATTCCAAGGTGGTGGTGACAGGCGATGTGACGCAAATTGATTTGCCGGACAAAAACCGCAGCGGCCTTGTGGACGCTTTAAGCACACTGCGGCAACTGGAGGACATTGCGCGCATTCGCTTTAGCGAAAAAGACGTGGTTCGGCACCGTTTGGTGCAGGAAATTATCAAGGCATACGACAAAGCAGACGCGAAACACAAACGATAGAAGGAGTGGGGGCTTATGGCGCACAAAGTGTACATTGCAAACCGTCAAAAAACCGTTAAAATTCCATCGGGACTTCGCATTTTGATTCGCCGTTCGTGCAATGCCGTGCTGGAACTTGAAAATTTTGAAGTGCCGGCCGAAGTGAGTGTTACCTTTGTGGACGATGAAGAGATTGCGAAACTCAATTTGCAATATCGAGACAAACCCAACGCCACCGACGTGCTTAGCTTTCCGCTTAGCGAGGGGGGCAAGTACGAAAAGAACCAAGAGACGGGTGCGGCCATGCTGGGCGACATTGTGATTTCCATGGAGCGTGCCGTGAACCAAGCACAACTGTATGGGCACACGCTGCAGCGGGAAGTGGCCTATTTAAGTGTGCACTCCATGTATCACTTGCTTGGCTACGACCATGAGACAGGGGGGCTGGATGCCGTGCATATGCGCGAAAAAGAGGAAACGGCACTGATTAAATTGGGTTTGCCCAGAACCGTGTCGTACACCTCGCCGGAGTAGCGCGGGCATGCGCCGCTTTTTACGAAGTTTTCTCTATGCATTTCAAGGAATCCAATTGGCCGTGAGGGAAGAACGCAATTTTCGCTTTCATCTTTGCGTTGCCGTTTACGTGTTCTTGTTTTCTGCATTTTACAATTTTGGACGTTTGGAATACGGGTTATTGATTCTGGCAGTGGCGGGCGAGATTGCGTTGGAGCTTGTCAATACCTCGCTGGAAAGAGCCGTGGCCAACCCAGGCCCAGAGCGCTATGAACTGGCCGGCGCCGTGAAAGACCTTGCGGCAGGCGCTGTGCTTGTGTTCAGTGTGGGTGTGTTGGTTTGCGGTTTTTTTCTGTTTTGGGATGTGCAGGTTTTTTCTGAAATTTGGCAGTTCTTTAGGGGTAGACCGTGGGCGGCGCTGATGTTGGGGCTGTCGTTGTTTGCCTCAATTCGTTTTGTGTTTTTCTTTCCGCAAAAATCGCCCCCAACACACGCGGGTGCAAGCAAAAAGGGACCTCATTCATGAATAAAATCAATCCATCCGGGCAAAGCCGCTCTGTGTTTGTGGCCCTTGTGGGCAAGCCGAACGTGGGCAAATCTTCCTTGCTCAACCGTTTTATCGGCCTCAAGGCCGCCATTGTTTCGCCAAAGCCGCAAACCACGCGCACACGCGTTACCGGCATTCTTACAAAGGGCAACTTGCAAACCGTTTTTTTAGACACGCCCGGCTTTCACACGCCGCACAACAAGCTTGGCGAAAAAATGCTGGGCACGGTGCGCACATCTATTTACGACGCCGACGTGGTGCTGATGCTGTTTGAGCCGCAGGGCGCCTTGCGAGACACGGAAAGAGAATTGCTTTCGGCCATTCAAAACGGGGGTGTGCCGGCCTTGGCCGCCGTGAACAAAATTGACAAACCCGGCCGTGAACAGAGCATTTTAAAACGAAAAGAAGAGCTTTCGGCGCTTTCTTTGTTTCGCGAAGTGCACACGGTGAGCGCCGAGACGGGCGAGGGCTGCGAGGCCTTGCTTTTGGCGCTTTCGGCCTTTGCCGAGGAGGGCCCGCACTTTTTTCCGGACGATGCCTACACAGACCAGCCCGAGCGCGCCTTGGTGGCAGAGCTTGTGCGCGAAAAGCTGCTGCTTCACATGCGCGAAGAAATTCCCCATGGCATTTTTGTGGAGGTGGAGCGTTTTAAAGAACGGCGCAACTCGCCCATCATCGACATCGACGTGACCATTTTTTGCGAGCGCAAAAGCCACAAGGGCATGGTGATTGGGAAAGGCGGGCAAATGCTGAAAACCGTGGCCGGAGAGGCACGGCGCGAAGCCGAGGAGATGCTTTCGGCCAAAATCAACTTGCAATGCTGGGTGAAAGTGCGCGACGATTGGCGCGACGACGCGAATTTTTTGAACCGTTCCGGCTTTGTGGATTGAGGATAGAGCATGAACATCACAGACCATGCGCTGGTGTTGCGCGAGGCGAAATACGGCGAAAACCATCGCATTCTTACAGTGCTTACAAAGCACCATGGCATTTTATCGGTAACGGCCAAGGGCAGCCTGAACCCCAAAAGCAAGTTTTTCAGTGCGGCGGGGCTGTATTGTTACGGCGAATGGGTGTTGCAAGAAGGGCGCAAAACCCATTTTGCCAAAGAGGCCACGGCCATCGAAACCTTCTTTGGCCTGCGAGAGTGCGTGGAAAGTGTATATTTGGCCGCCTATCTGGCGGAAATTACCCAGTTTTTTTCGCCCGTGGGCGAGGAGTGCGAACATCTTTTGCAGCTGTTGCTCAACAGCCTGTATGTGCTTAGCCGCAAGAAAAAAGACCCGCGCCTTGTAAAAGCCGTGTTTGAACTGCGCAGCATGAGCGAGCACGGCTTCATGCCCGATTTGCGCATGTGCACCGCTTGCGGAAGATACGAGGGCGGCCGCTTTGCTTTTTTGCCCGAAGAGGGAACCTTGCTTTGCGAAAATTGTGCCGAAAAGCCTTTTTTTAAGCTGAGCGAGGCCGCTTTGCTTGCCCTGCGCCACATTGTGTATGCCGAGAGCGGCAAAATTTTTGCCATTCGCCTAAAAGGCACGGCTCTTTGCGAGGTGAGTGCGGCCTCGCAAGCCTATGTGCTGCAACATTTGCACACAAGGCCACGTACTTTGAGCCTTTTGGAGCCGCTGCTTTTGGCGGAGGAGTTTGGATAAACGGAGAGAAAGCATGAATGAAAGAGATTACGCCAATTTAGAGATAGCCAAGGTGGTGGCCTTGGCCGTGCCCTATGCCGCTTGCCAAGAGAGCAAAGAGGCCCTTTGCGGCGAGCGCATTTGCACAGACAGCGCCGAGGTGCGTTTTTTGCTTGCGCAAACCGATGCGCTGGCCTCGCACCTTGTGCAAAACGGAAACCCGCGCCTTTCCTCCTGCAAGGGGGCAAAAGAGGCCGTTTTGCGCGCAAAAAAAGGCGGTATTTTGTCTATGGCGGAGCTGCTTTGCGTGGCGGGGGCCTTGCAGAATATCGATAAACTCGACGCATGGTTTGCAAAAGAGGAGGTGGAAAACACCCCCTTGGCCGATTTGTTCTTTACCTTAAGCCCCCAAAGAACACTGGAAAAAAGCATTCGAGCGGCCATTTTGTCGGAAACCGAAATGGCCGACAACGCCAGCGGCGAATTGTATGATGTGCGCCGCAAAATACGCATCGCGGAAAATTCCATTCGGGAAAAGCTCGACAAAGTGCTTAAAAACCCGAATGCGGGCCGCTATTTGCAAGAGAGCCTTGTCTCGCTGCGAAACGGGCGCTATGTGGTGCCCGTGAAAGCCGAGCACCGCGGCGAGGTAAGCGGCGTTATCCACGATGTGTCGCAAAGCGGGGGCACTTTGTTTGTAGAGCCGGCGGCCGTGGTGGAGGCCAATGCCAAAATATTGCAGCTAAAAAATGCAGAGCAGGCCGAAATAGAGCGCATACTGAGTGATTTTTCGGCCGACATTGCCGACGTTGCGCCGTTTTTTGAGGCGAGTTATGCGGCCATGCTGGAGCTTGACAAGCGCCTTGCCAAGGCGGAGCTGGGCCTTGCCATGCGCGGCATTTGCCCCAAGGTGCACGAGGAGGCGCGTTTTGCCCTGCACAAGGCGCGGCACCCGCTTTTAAACAAAGACCATGTGGTGCCCGTGGACATCAGCCTTGGCGAAACCTGCGACACCATGGTGATTACGGGGCCAAACACCGGCGGCAAAACCGTTTCGCTTAAAACGGCGGGGCTTTTGTGTGCCATGGGGCAAATGGGCTATCTCATCCCGGCGGCCGACACTTCTTCCATCTGCGCGTTTCGGGAAATTTTGGCCGATATCGGCGACGAGCAGAGTATTGAGCAAAGTTTATCCACGTTTTCCGGGCACATTCGCAACATCACCGATATTTTGCAAAAGGCGGCACCGAACACGCTGGTGCTGCTCGACGAGCTTGGCGCCGGCACAGACCCCGCCGAGGGTGCGGCGCTGGCGGTTTCCATTTTAGAGCGTTTGCGCGCTTTGGGTGCGTGCGTTATGGCCACCACCCACTATGCCGAATTGAAGCTTTTTGCTTTGGACACGCCCGGCGTGCAAAATGCGGGCTGTGAGTTCAACGTGGAAACCCTGCGCCCCACCTATCGGCTTTTAGTGGGCGTTCCCGGGCGCAGCAACGCCTTTTTCATCGGCGAAAAACTGGGCATTCCCAAAGAGGTGATCGAGCAGGCCAAGCAGCATCTTTCGCACGAGCAACGCCGTTTTGAAACCGTGCTGGGCCAGCTTGAGGACATGAAGCGAGAGGTGCACGACAAGGAGGCGCAGATAGAGCACTTGCGCCATTTGGCCGACCATCAGCTCGAAGCGGCCAAACAAAAACAAGAGGCGCTGATTCGCCAGGGCGAGGAGGAGCTGGCCGCCGCACGCAGAAAGGCCAAGGCCCTAAGCGACGATGTGGAAAACCGCGCCTATGCCCTGCTGGACGAGATGAAGCGCCTTGAAAAGGACAAACGCAAAAGCGAGGCACAAAAGGCACAAAGGGCGCGCGAAATTGCGCGCAAAGAGGCGGCCGGCATTGCCGTGCCCTATGAAGAGGGGCGGGAAATGCCCGTGTTTGTGCCGCTGAATGAGGTGAGCGTGGGGCAAGAGGTGTGGGTGCCCGGCATGCAAAAAACGGCCACCGTAACGGCTTTGCCAAACAAAAACAACCTTGTGGAAGTGCGCGTGGGGGCCCTGCGCACAAAACTGCCGCTATCCGAACTGGCAAAAAGCACGCGCAGCAAACAGCCGCCGCAAAGGGGGAAAAGCACCATTGCAAGAAAAGGCCCCCTTGGCGAGCGCTCGCCGCAAACCGAGTTGCACCTTTTGGGCAAAACGGTGGAGGAGGCTCTCATGGAGACCGATTTGTTTATCGACAGTGCTGTGATGCACGGCCTATCGCCCGTGTACATCATCCACGGGCGCGGCACAGGTGCTTTGCGTGCCGCCATCAAACAACACCTAAAAAGCCACAGAAATGTGGCCTCTTTCCGCCTTGGCACCTATGGCGAGGGGGAGGATGGCGTAACCGTGGCTGAGCTGAAGTGATGGGCACAGGGATCAATCGAGACCCTGCACCTCATAGCCGGCTTCGGTGACGGTGGTTTTCAAAATTTCGTCCGAAACGCTCGCGTCGCCTTGCACGCGGGCGGTTTTTTCTTCTAAAGAAACCGAAACATCGGAAACGCCGGGCAAAGCGCGCAAAGCTTTTTCAACATGGCCCGTGCAATGGGCGCACATCATGCCCTCAATGTGGATGGTTTTTGTCATAGCAGGCTCCTTTATTGTGGGGGTTGTGGCGGGCAGGGTAGGCGGCAAAACAGCCACCATTGGGGATTTGAAGTGGCCGATGCGAAGCGAATTTGTGACCACAAAAATACTGGATAGGCTCATGGCGGCCGCACCAATCATGGGGTTTAACAGAAGGCCAAAAGCGGGATAGAGCACACCGGCGGCAACGGGAATGCCGATGACATTGTAGAAAAAGGCCCAAAACAAGTTCTGCCGAATGCCCCGCACCACACGGCGCGAAAGTGCCAGGGCGGCCACGGCGTCGCCCAGGCTGCTTTTCATGAGCACCACATCGGCCGCTTCGATGGCAACATCGGTGCCCGCGCCAATGGCAATGCCCACGTCGGCACGCGTGAGGGCGGGCGCGTCGTTGATGCCGTCGCCCACCATGGCCACGCGGTGTCCCTCTTGCATCAGCTTGTGCACGGCGGCCTCTTTGTCGGCGGGAAGCACCTCGGCCACCACCTCATCGGCGCCCACTTCGCGGCCCACGGCTTCGGCCGTGAGGCGGTTGTCGCCCGTGAGCAAAACCACACGCAGACCCTGCTTTTGCACCGTGGCAATGGCAGCGGCGCTGTCCTCTTTTGGGCGATCGCGCACAAACAACAGGCCGATAAGGGTGCCGTCACAGGCAAAAAACAACGGCGTTTTGCCTTCTTTTGCGCTGTTTTCGGCCAGGGTTTCGGCGGTGGTAAGCGAAATGCCGCGCTCGCGCAAAAGGCGTTCGTTGCCGGCGAGATACCGCTTGCCGTTTGCCGTGGCCTCAAGGCCAAGGCCGGAAAGTGGGGTGAAGCTGTCTGTGTTTATCGGCGTGATGCCGCGCTCTTTGGCCGCGTGGCACACGGCCTTGGCCAGTGGATGTTCACTTTTTTGTTCCAAACCGAAGGCGATGGAAAGAAGCTCGGTCTCGGAAAGGCCGAAAGGGGTGCAAGCCACCAGTTGCGGCGTGCCCTGTGTTACCGTGCCGGTTTTGTCCAGCACAAGGCAATCCACATAGGCGAGGGTCTCCAGCGTTTCGGCATTTTTATACAAAAGGCCGCTTTTCGCGCCGCGCCCCGTGCCCACCATCACGGCCACGGGCGTGGCCAGCCCCAGCGCACACGGGCAGGAGATAACCAGCACCGTGACAGCGCGCGAAAGCGCGAATTCAAAGCCCGAGCCAAGGACGAGCCAAACCGAAAAAACAAGCGCGGCAATGGCCATGACAACGGGCACAAACACACCGCTTACGCGGTCGGCCAGTTTGGAGATGGGGGCTTTGCCCGCGCCGGCCTGCTCCACAAGCGCAATAATTTGCGAGAGCGTGGTGTCTTCGCCCACGCGCGTGGCCGTCATTGTGAAATAGCCGCCCAAGTTCACGGTGGCACCCGTAACACGGTCGCCCGCGGTTTTGTCCACGGGCAAGCTTTCCCCGGTTAGTGCCGATTCATCCACGGCCGTGTTGCCGCTTTGCACAAGGCCGTCCACGGGAACACGCGCGCCGGGTTTCACGGCCAGCACGTCTCCCACCTGCACCTCGGCCAGCGGAATGCTTTTCTCCTCGCCGTTTTGAAGCAAAAGCGCCGTTTTGGGCGAGAGGTCGAGCAGGGCCGAAATGGCAGAGCTTGTGCGCCCTTTGGCAAGGGTTTCCAGCAGTTTTCCCAGCGTGATGAGGGTTAAAATCATGGCCGCACTTTCAAAATACAAATCGTGCAAATAGCTGTGCGCAAGCGCGGTGTCGCCGTGGCCCAAGGCCCAACCGATGCGATACAAAGCGAAAACACCATAGCCCAAAGCGGCCGTGGCACCCAGCGCAATGAGGCTGTCCATGTTGGGGTGGCGCCGCCATAAAGCGGCAAAGCCGCCCGTGAAATATTTTTTATTGAGCAAAACGATGGGCAGGCACAGCAAAAACTGCGTGAGCGTGAAGCCAACGGCGTTTTCCACGCCGGCTAAAAATGCGGGCGGGGCAAGGCCCACCATGTGCCCCATGCTCAAGTACATCAGGGGCAACAAAAAAAGTAAAGAGCCGATAAAACGCCGCTTCATCTGTGAAATTTCCGTATTTTCCCCCGCGCTTTGCACGGGGGATGCCGCCACTTTCGCGGCGGAATCCGGCGGCAAAATAGCCTCGTAGCCGGCTTTTTGCACACAGCTGACAATGCCCTGTGCACTTTGCAGGGTTTCGTCGTATTGCACACGCATCGAGCCTGTAAGCAAATTCACCTCGGTTTTTTGCACGCCCGAAAGGGCAGAAACAGCCTTTTCAATCGTGGCAGAACAGGCGGCACAACTCATGCCACGCACAGAAAATGTTTGTGTTGTCATAAAAGAACCTCCGTATAACTTTATTGTACAGTGCACTTCTCGGTTTTACAAGACCTTGCCCGCCTGCAGGGTCGGCGTGCGCAAGACCTTGGGGCGCTGCCAAAACCCCCATCTGCCATTCGAGAAAAACAGGTGCAAAAGCTTTTTCTAAAGGGTGCACACAAGTGGAAACCGCCCTTTGCCTTTTGGTTGGCACACACTCGCGCTGTGTGTGCCATTTAGAAAAAAGTTTGTCCACTTTTCAAAGTGGCGGGGTTTGGGGCGGCGCTCCAAGGTCTTTCCGCAGAGCCGGCCCAAAAAGCGAATTTTTTCCTCTTTGCACAAAAAAACAGTAGATTTTTTAGTGGATATAGAGTATAGTGTAGAATAAGATATATAAAGTATAGAGGAGAGTGCCAATTAACGCGCGAATTAAGGAGACAATATGATAGACGGAAAGAAAGTTGTCGGGATCTTGGTGGCTGCCGGGCGTTCGCAGCGTATGGGGTTTGACAAACTGTTTTACCGCATTCATTGCCGCGAGGTGGTGTTGATTTCGCTGGAAAAATTAACCGGGCACCCTCAGGTGGATGAGGTGGTGCTTGTGGCCGGAGACAATATGCCTCGCCTTGCGCGCCTTTTGGAGGAAACCCCACAACCGAAACCGGTGCGGATGGTGCAAGGGGGGCTAACGCGTGCGCACTCTGTGTCGAACGGGGTGAAGGCCGCTTCCGATGCGCACTTTGTTGTCATCCACGATGCGGCGCGCCCCTTTGTGTCGGAGGAGCTCATCACGCGCCTTATCAAAGTGGCGGCGGACGCGGGCGCTGCGGCGCCGGCCTTGCCTGTGCAAGACACCGTGAAAAAGGTGAGCGAGAGCGTGGTGGCCGAAACCGTGCCAAGGGCAGACCTTGCCACGGTGCAAACCCCGCAGGTGTTTTTGCGCGAACGCTATTTGAAAGCGCTTTCCGAGATAAAGCCCGAGGAGTATGAGCAGCTGACAGACGACTGCATGGTGTTTGAGCGTGCCGATTTCCCCGTGATGCTCGTGGAGGGGGAGAGCACAAACCGAAAATTGACAACCCCCGAGGATTTGCTGGGCGAAGCCAGTATGCGGCCGCTGCGCATTGGGCACGGCTACGATGTGCACCGCCTGGTAACGGGGCGGCCCTTGGTGCTGGGTGGTGTAACGGTGCCGCACCCGAAAGGTTTGCAAGGGCATTCGGACGCCGATGTTTTGTGCCACGCCGTGATTGATGCCTTGCTGGGCGCCTTGGCACTGGGAGACATCGGCCGCCATTTCCCGGATACAGACGCCGCCTATGCAGGCATATCCAGCCTGTGGATGCTGAGCAAATGCCTTGAAAAAGTGCGAAGCGAGGGTTATGTTGTGCACAATATCGACGCCACGCTTCTGTGCCAAAGCCCGAAACTGGCCGGGCACATTGCGGCCATGCGCAACAATTTGGCAAAGGCCATGCAGGCAGATTTGTCCTGTGTTAGCGTGAAGGCAACCACGGAAGAAAGGCTAGGTTTTACGGGCAAAGAAGAGGGGATAGCGGCCCACTGTGTGGCGCTTTTGTATGCACAGTAGGCGCCGCGGCGTTACAGAACATTTACAACACGGCCCACTCGCTTTGAGTTGGCCGTGTTGTGTGTTATAATGAAAGGGTATAGATTAAAAAGCCGTTCTGTGCGGTGGTTTTTATGATAAACATAGGGGGAGTAAGCTTGAACGAAATACTGAACCATGCGCTCAGCAATTTTTGGGGCCAAATAACGCTGTTGTTTCGGGACATCAACATCACCGATATCCTGGATATTTTGCTTGTCACTCTCCTGATTTATGAGGTGATTGTGCTTGTGCGCAACACGCGGGCTTCGCAAATTACAAAAGGCATTGTGCTGTTGATTGCGGCCTATGTGCTGGTGTCGCTTTTGAATATGCGCACGATGGAGTTTGTTTTGCAATCCATCATGAGTTTCGGCATCATTGTGCTGGCCATTATCTTTCAGCCGGAATTGCGCAGGGCCATGGAACAGGTGGGCGAATTAAACGCCATCAGTTCGCGTATTTTTAGGCCTCCTTCGCTAAGCGAAGCGGAAAGAGAAAAATGGAAAAAAGCGATTGTGGCCGTGTGCGATGCCTCGGAACACATGGCGGAAGAGCGCTGTGGCGCGTTGATTGTGCTAGAGCGCAGCACCAATTTAAGCGAGGTGATTCGCACGGGCACCACCTTGCGTTCCGAGCCGAATGTGGAGGTGCTGGAAACCATTTTTTTTGAGGGAACGCCCCTGCACGACGGCGCCGTGGTGGTGCGCGACGGCCTTGTGGAAGCGGCCGGGTGCTTTTTACCCTTGTCGAACAATTTGGAAATTAGCAAAGACATGGGCACGCGCCACCGCTCGGCCCTTGGCATGAGCGAAAGCTCCGATGCCATTGTGGTGGTGGTAAGCGAGGAAACCGGCATCATTTCCCTGGCGAAAAACGGGGTGATGATTCGCCGCCTTGACCGCCAAAATTTGTTCAATATGTTGATAAGCGACCTCATTTTGCCCGTCGCGGAACCGCAAAAGAAAAAGCGCAAGCGGCCAAAGGGGGAAGACGCATGAAAAAAAGGATAAACATCCGCCTGTTTAACGACAAGCGCTTCATTTTGCCGGTTTCGTTTGTGTTGGCCTTCCTCAGCTGGGTGGTGGTGGCGGGTTTTGTGAACCCCGGCGAAACCCTGGTGCTGTCCAATGTGACGATTGATTACGAGCAAAGGGCCGAGGATTACCGCCTGTATGATTTGCAAATTGTAACCGACCTTACGGATTTGGGCTATGCCGAGGTGCAGGTGAGCGGAGACACCTCTTTGATAAGCGGCTTTTCAGACAACGATGTGGACGTGTATGCCGATTACAGCGCCGTGGTGGGCCCCGGCACATACAACATTCCGCTTGAGGCAATCAAAACCTCTTCCGGCTCTTACAACATTCAGGCATTCAGCTTGCAAAACGGGGAACATTCGCTGGATAGCGAGCCTGCCACAACGGTGAGCCTTACGTTTGAAGAAGTGCAAACAAGAACCTTCCCCGTGGTGGTGCAAGCGTCTGATATCACGGCTGCGTCCGGCTATTTTAAAGACACGGCCATCTCTTCCCAAAGTGAAGTGACCCTTACGGGGCCTGCCAGCGAAATGGCAAAGGTGGTGCAGGTTGTGGCCGTGGTGGAAGAGCGGGAAGAACGCGTGGAAAGTGGCAGCTATACCGTGCCTTTGATGCTGCTGGACGCCGAGGGCAACTCGGTGGTGTCGAGTGGGCTCAGCATCACCCCGGTTACCGAGGTGGAGGTGACCGTGCCCATTTTGGAAATTCGCGAAGTGGGGCTTGATGTGGGCCTGATTGGCTACCGGCAGGGTTTTGATATCGAATGGGTTGAAAGCCTTATCTCCCTCTCGGCCGATTCCATTGAGGTGGTGGGTTCTTCGCAGGCGTTTTCCAACTTGCAAAACCCGTTCACCGTGGCCGAGATAGACATTTCGGATTTGGGCCTTGGCTGGGAACTGGGCCCCTTGGACATAGAACTGCCCGAAGGGCTGCGCAGCCAAAGCCCCGCAGAGCAGGTGATGGTTGATTTTGAGGACGAGGGTCTTGTGGAACGCGTGGTGCGTGTGACGAACTTGAGTGTTGCCAATGCCCCGCCAAGCCTGGACGTGGAGCCGATTTCCGAAGGGGTAAACGTTACGCTGATTGGGCCGGAAGAACAGATGAACGAGATTTTACCCGAAAATATCTTGGTGGAAGTGGATGCCTATGAACTCACGGCCACAAGCAGTGGACAGCAGGCCTTGCCCGCGCGCGTTTTGGTGCCCAGCAAAGACCGCGTGTTTGCCACGGGGCAATATTCGGTGGTGTGCGACATCGGGGTGAGCGGATGATTTTGATGCACGAAATTCGCTTTTCTTTGCAAGAAGACCCAAACCGTGCGCCGCACATTGCGGCAAAGCGGCTGGGGCTGAGCGCACACGAAATAAAAACGGCACGGCTGCACAAACTCAGTGTGGATGCACGAAGGGGCAAACCGAGCTTTGTGTGCTCGGTGGCGCTTTCCCTGCACGACGGGGAAAAAGAAGCGGCTTTGCTGCTTAAAAACCCACGTCTGCATGCTGTGGCGCGGCAAAGCCTGCCCGTAAACAGCGGAACAGAGCCCTTACCGGGGCCTGTTTTGGTGTGTGGGCTTGGCCCCGCGGGTTTGTTTGCGGCCCTAGAATTGGCCGAGGCGGGTTTTGCCCCGCTGGTGCTTGAGCGCGGTCCGGATGTAAACGAGCGCAGGCGCCTTGTGCAGGGCTTTGAAGAGGGTGGTGCCCTGCATGAAAACGCCAATTTGCAATTTGGCGAGGGCGGTGCCGGCACCTTTTCCGACGGAAAACTGACCACGCGCATCAAAGACCCCTTGTGTGCGCGTGTCACAGAACTTTTTTTGCAGGCCGGTGCCCCCGAGGAGGTGGCACACCTTGCAAAACCGCACATCGGCACCGATTTGTTGCAAGGCGTGTTTCGCCGCCTGCGAGAGCGCTTGGTGGCCTTGGGTGGCCGTGTGTGTTTCAACACCTGCCTTGCGGACATCGAGGTGAAAAATGGGCAAGTGGTGGGCGTTTTGGCAAACGGTGCAAGCCTGGCGTGCGGCACATTGGTGTTGGCAAGCGGGCATTCGGCACGGGATGTGTTTCATCTTTTGCAGCGCCGCGAGGTGGCGCTGTGCCCAAAACCGTTTTCGGTGGGCGTGCGCATTGAACATTTGCAAAGCGATATTGACAAAGCCCTGTACCACGAGGCGGCCGGGCATCCGGCTTTGCCGCCGGGCGAATACCAGCTTTCGGGGCGCTTTGGGGGGCACGGGGTGTACACCTTCTGCATGTGCCCGGGCGGCAAGGTGGCCGCGGCCGCTTCGGAAGAGGGCGGCGTTGTGACAAACGGCATGAGCCTGCACGCGCGTGATGGGGCCAATGCAAACAGCGCCCTTGTGGTGGGTGTGGAAGCCGGCGCCTTTGGCGGAGACCCGTTTGCGGCCGTTTCGTTTCAGCGCGAGCTCGAGCGTTTGGCTTTTGAAAACGGGGGTGGGCGCTATGCGGCGCCGGCGCAAAACGTGGGTGCGTTTTTGCAAAACCGCCCGGGGCTTTCGTCCGGGCGTGTGGAGCCAAGCTACCCAAGGGGTGTGCAAAGCGCCGACATGGGCGCCTTGTTGCCGGCGGAAATGACGGCGGCCATGCAGGCGGCCTTACGCCGCTTTGGGCGGCAGTTGCCGGGCTTTGATGCGGCCGACAGTGTACTTACGGGGCTTGAAACGCGTACCTCGTCTCCTTTGCGTGTTTTGCGAAACGAACAAGGCGAGTGCGAAAGCCTTTCGGGGCTGTGGCCGTGTGGAGAGGGTGCCGGCTATGCGGGCGGCATCATGAGCGCCGCCGTGGACGGTTTGCGCACGGCAAGGGCGATTTTGGGGCGCTACAGAGCACCCCGCACATAAAATGAAGTTTGAACGGAAAGGGGGGGTGGCCGGATGTTGTATAAAAAATGGCAGGTGGAAACACCGAACGAAGCACAAAGCCTGCAACTGCAAGAGGCCCTGCAACTGCCGCGGCTTATCAGCGATGTATTCGCCGTGCGTGGCGTGGATGTTGAAACGGCAAGAGAAATGCTGGGCGATGTGCCACCCCTGCCCGACCCGTTTTGGATGCGTGACATGGACAAGGCAACCGAGCGCATTCACAAAGCCATACAGGCCGAAGAATCCATGGTGATTTTTGGCGATTATGACGTGGACGGCATCACGGCCACCACGCTTTTGTATTTGTATCTTGAATCCATTGGGGCACAGGTGTTCTACAAATTGCCCAACCGAAGCACAGACGATTACGGCCTTGTGCCAAGCATGGTAGACCAAATTGCCGACCGTGGCATCGAGCTTATCATCACCGTGGACAACGGCACCTCGGCGCTGGATGCGGCACGGCGCGCAAAAGAGCGTGGGGTGGACATCATCATCACAGACCACCACCTGCCCCCGGGCGAGTTGCCCGAGGTTACGGCGCTGGTGAACCCCTATGTGCCCGGCCAACCGGAGGTGTTTGGCGTTTTAAGCGGCGTGGGTGTGGCCTTTATGCTGGCGGCGGCGCTGGAAGGTTGCCCGGCCGAGGAACTGTTGCCGCTGTTTGGCGATTTGGTGGCCGTGGGCACCGTGGCCGATGTGATGAAACTGGTGGGCATCAACCGCACCTTGGTGCGCGGGGGCCTGCTTGTTTTGCAAGATACCCAACGCGTGGGGTTTTCGCTGCTACTGGAAAGTTGCGGCCTTTCCGAAAAAACCGTTACAGCCGAAAACATCTCTTACAACATTGCGCCAAAGCTGAATGCCGCAGGCCGCATGGACGACCCCACCGAGGCCATGCACCTGCTTTTGGCCGATAGCGAGGAAACAGCACGCCCGCTTTTGGAACACATTTTGGAACAAAATGCGGCAAGGCAAAAGGCCGAAAGCGAAATTGTGGAGGAAATTGTAAAGCAGGTGTCGGAAGATGCAAGCCTCAAAGCCTCGCGCGTGATTGTGGTGTGGGGGGAAAATTGGCACCCCGGCGTTGTGGGCATTGTGGCCAGCCGCCTGGTAGACAGCTTTGCAAAACCGGCGGTGGTCATCAGCTTTGAGGGCGAGGAAGGGCGTGGCTCCGGGCGCAGTTTGCACGGGTTTTCGTTGCACACGGCGCTGTCTTCATGCGAAGATTTGCTCTTGCGTTTTGGTGGGCACGATTTGGCCGCAGGTTTGTCCATTCGCTTCGAGAATGCGGCCTTGCTGCGAGAGCGCCTGAACGAATGGGCCGTGCAGAACCACCCAAGCCTGCCACTGCCCACCTTGAAAGCCGATGCCCCCTTGCCCCTTTCCTGCCTTACGGTGGAACAACTTCGCTATTTGGAAAAACTGGCCCCTTGCGGAAGCGGCAACCCAACCCCCAAATTTCTTCTGCAAAAGATGCGTTTAGACGGGGTTGCGCCCATCAGTGGCGGTCGGTTTTGCCTTTTGAAACTCAGCGGCGAAGACAGCCGCCACGCGGCCGTTTACTTTGGGCACACACCGGCGCAATTTCCCTATCGCACGGGCGATGTTTTGGATTTGGTGGTGGTTTTGTCGGTTTACGAGGGGCGTGCGGAGCCTCAGGTTTCCCTGCGCGTGCTCGATGTGCGCCCCGCCGGCATGGGCGAAGAACACGTGGCGCAGAACCTATTGTTCGAGTTCTTTTTCTGCGGCGGCGAAGTGAGCGCACAGCAGCGCCTGCTTTTGAAACCGAGCCGGGAAGATGTGGCCGATGTATATCGCCGTTTGCGCAGTGCAGAGGGCGGCGTGAGCTTTTTGGATTTGCGCGGCCTTGCCATGTATCTTTCCGAAAACCGCAGTGGCCGCATGTTCAGCGCCTTGGCCGTGCTGGAAGAATTGCAACTGATTCGAAAAAATGAGGAGACCGGGTGCTACGAGCTGCTGGCTGCGGGCACAAAGCGAAATTTAGAAGACAGCATGTTGCTGCAAAGATTGGGGGTGTGAGTGATGGAGGAATTGCAAAGCAAAGTGACGGTGAATTACCGCCAATTTATAGATTTGGTGCGCGAAAGCGGGCGCGGGCACGACATGGGCCTGCTGGAAAGAGCCTATGCCCTGGGCGAGGCGGCCCATGTGGGGCAAAACCGCCGCAGCGGGGAACCCTTCATCACGCATTCGCTTAGTGTGGCGGCTTTGCTTTTGGGCCTAGGGCTGGACACCGAGTGCCTTGCGGCGGCCATTTTGCACGATGTGGTGGAAGATACCGATGTGCCGCTGGAGCGCATTGAGCACGAGTTTGGCAAGGATGTGGCCCTTTTGGTAGACGGGGTTACCAAGCTTGGGCGCATCAGCTTTTCGTCTATGGAGGAAGAACAGGCCGAAAACCTGCGCAAAATGTTGCTGGCCATGAGCCGCGATGTGCGCGTGATGCTGATAAAATTGTGCGACAGGCTGCACAATATGCGCACGGCCTTGGGCTGGGGTGAACAAAAAAGGCGCGACAAATCGCTTGAGACCATGGAGGTGTTTGCCCCCATTGCACACCGCCTTGGCATGGCCGGCATCAAGGAAGAGCTCGAGGACATCAGCCTTTCCTACCTCGACCCCATCGGCTACGAGGAAATCATGGGCCTCATTGGCAAGAAAACACAGGCGCGCGAGTTCATTCAGCGCATTGCCGATGTGATTGGCGAGCATCTGGCAGACAATGAGCTGAACGAGGTCATCATTCGCAGCCGTGTGAAAAGTGTGTATAGCATCTACCGCAAGATGTATGTGCAAAACCGAAACTTTGAAGAGATTTACGATATTTACGCCATCCGCGTGGTGCTGGACAGCATCCCCGATTGTTATGCGGCGCTGGGCGTGGTGCACGATTTGTATCATCCCCTGCCGCACCGTTTTAAAGATTACATCTCCACGCCGAAACCAAACATGTATCAATCTTTGCACACCACGCTAATCAGCCCGAAGGGCGTGGCCTTTGAGGTGCAAATTCGCACGCATGAGATGGAGCAAATTGCCGAATACGGTGTGGCGGCCCACTGGAAATACAAGGCCGGTGTGCAAGGGCAAGACAGGCTGGAAGAGCGTCTTGCCTGGGTGCGCCAGCTACTGGAAAGCCAGCGCGACACCGAAGACAGCCGCGACCTTCTGCGCGACATCAAGCAGGAACTTTTGCCCGAGGAGGTGCTGGTGTTCACCCCGAAGGGCGATGTCATCAACCTGCCCTCGGGCGCCACGGTAATCGACTTTGCCTACGCCATTCACAGCGCCGTTGGCAACCGCATGATTGGTGCAAAAGTGGGCGGGCGCATTGTGCCCATTGACCACAAGGTGGTTACGGGCGAGGTGATAGAGGTGCTTACGGGCTCTGAAAACAAGGGGCCAAGCCGCGATTGGCTAAGCATTGTTACCACAAGCGAGGCCAAAAGCAAAATTCGCAACTGGTTTAAAAAAGAACGAAGAGAAGAAAACATTGAAGAGGGCAAACAGGCGGTGGACAAAGAGATGCGCCGCAACAAAATTTTGGTGCCCCAGCAAAGTTACAACGAGTTCATGCAAACCGTGGCCCAGCGCCAGCGCATGAATTCGGCCGAGGATATGTTTGCCGCCATTGGCTATGGGGGCCTGCAAGTGGCCCGTTTGCTGCCCAAAATTAAAGATGAATATCAAAAACTGGTGAAAGCGGCCGACCCCGTGGAAACCTTCGACATTCCCACGGCGCAGAGCCGCCGCCGCTCGCACGAAGGTGTGGTGGTGGAGGGTTTAGACGATGTGCTGGTGAAGTTTTCCAAGTGCTGCAACCCCCTGCCGGGCGATGAAATTGTGGGCTTTATCACACGCGGGTATGGCGTTTCTATCCACAAAACAGATTGCCGCAACGCAGTGGGGGCCGAACACTCGCCGCGCTGGCTCAGCGCCCATTGGGCAAAGGACGTGCAGGAAAGCTTTAAATCGACGCTGGAGGTGCACGCGGTCAACCACGACCTTTTGTATTACGACATCAGCGCCGTTTTGGCGGAAATGCGTGTGCCGGTGTTTACCATCAATGCCCGCACCGCCTCCGACGATCGGGCCATCATTCAAATGACCATCGGCATTCAAAGCACTGAACACTTGAACCGTGTGTTGGCACGTCTGAAAAAGGTGAAAAATGTCACCGACATTGCAAGGGGATAAAATAAGATGAGAGCTATGGTACAACGTGTAAAACAGGCGTCTGTGTGCATTGAAGAAAACGAAGTGCGGCAAGTGGGGGCCGGCCTTGTGGTGTTTCTTGGCGTGGCCGAGAGCGACGACGTGGCCATGTGCAAAAAGCTGGCCGAAAAGTGCGCCCATCTTCGCATTTTTGAGGATGAAGAGGGAAGGATGAACCGCAGTGCGGCGGAACTTTTCCTCGAGGTGCTCGTCGTGTCGAATTTCACTTTGTATGCCGACACCAAAAAGGGCAAACGCCCTTCGTTCATCAGGGCGGCGAAAGAACCGTTGAGTGTGGATTGTTATGAGGCGTTTGTGTGTGAGATGGAAAAACAGGGCCTGAAAAGTGTGCAAACGGGGCGCTTTGGGGCCGAGATGCAAGTGGCACTTGTGAACGACGGCCCCGTTACCCTGATGCTGGACACAGAAGAATGGAAAAGGAAAGAGTGAGGAGAGAAAACATGAAAATGATTCACATTTTAGACGGCCCGCCGCTGTACACCAATTGTTTCTTGCTGGTTTCGGAAAAAGGGAATGCCGTGGCCGTGGACCCGGCGGCCCCGGTGGCCAAATTTGTGGCGGCACTGGAAGAAGAAAATGCCAAATTGACGCATATTTTTTTAACGCATGGCCACCCGGACCATGTGGCCTCGGCAGATGAATTGCGCGCGCGTTATGGGGCAAAACTGTATATGAACGAGGGCGATGCACGCAAGTATCGCCCAAAGGCAGATGTGTATTTTAAAGACGGTGAAACCATTGAAGTGGACGAAATGGCATTTCGCATTCTGTTTACGCCCGGGCACACACCCGGTTCTACCTGCATAGAATGTGGCGACTATCTGTTCACCGGAGACACGCTGTTTGCAGAGGACATCGGCCGCACGGACCTGCCCGGTGGCAGTGCCGCCGAGATGAAACAGAGCCTTCAAAAATTGCTTCGTTGCATCAGTGGCGACCCACAGGTGTTCCCCGGGCATGAGGAATTTTCCACGTTCTCGTATGAAAAACAACACAACCCCTATTTGAGAGATTTATAATGCCCATGTTGCTTTGTGTGAAAGGGCTTTGCTCCGGCTACGACCAAGAGCATCTGGCCCGTGTGTTTTTTCCAAAGGCAAAGCCCTGCAAAAATAAAATGCAAACACGCGGCGAGGCCCTTGTGTATGCGCGAAGTGGCAAGCGGCATCTCGCCGTGGCTTTGCGCAAAGACGGGCAGGTGGTTTGGCGGCGAATAAGCTGCGAGGGAATGCCAGAAGCCGAGAAAAAAATGGCCTTGTCGCGGCTTTTGTATGGCCTTTTGTGCAAGGAAACCGGGCAGCGCCCGCCATGGGGCATGCTAACAGGCGTGCGCCCCGTGCGCCTGCTGCGCAAGAAAGAACAGGCGCTTTCGCACGGGGAAGCCCTGCGGTTTTTGCAGGCCGAATATGATGTGAGTGCCAAAAAACAGGCTTTGGCCGCGCGGGTGTTGCAAGCGCAAAAGCCATTTTTGCAAAACATGGACGCGCGAGACGCCAGCTTGTACATTTCCATTCCGTTTTGCCCCACACGGTGCAGTTATTGCAGCTTTGTCTCCCAGTCGGTGGAAAAGGAGGGGGCCCTCTTGGCGCCCTACCTTGAAAAACTGGAAACGGAATTGTGGCAGGTGGCCGCCCTGATGACGCGGTGCAAGGTGCGGCTTCGTTCTGTTTATGTGGGCGGCGGCACACCGTCGGTGCTCAGCGCAAAGGAGCTTGCGCGCTTGCTTTCGGTGGTGAGGGATGCGTTCGATTTGTCGCATTTGCTGGAATACACCGTGGAGGTGGGGCGCCCCGATTGCACCGATTTTGAAAAATTGACCACAATCAAAGAATTTGGTGTAACGCGCGTGTCGGTGAATCCGCAAAGCATGACGCCGGGCGTGTTGCAGGCAATTGGCAGAAACCACACGGCCGAGGATATTTTGCGCTGTGTGCGGGAAGTGCGCGCCGTTGGTTTTTCTGCCCTCAATATGGACATCATTGCGGGTTTGCCGCAGGAAACCCCACAGAGCTTTGCAGAAAGCTTTCAAAAAACAATCGCCTGCGCGCCGGAAAATTTAACGGTGCACAGCCTTACGCTCAAGCGTGCTTCGCGTTTGGCCGAAGCACAAGGGCACACGGGCGCGCCCGAGGAAATGCTCGAAGTGGCCTATGCGCAGCTTGAAGCGGCGGGCTACCACCCCTATTATCTCTACCGGCAAAAAAACACGCCCGGCAACTTCGAAAACACAGGCTGGACAAAACCGGGTTTTGAGGGTGTTTACAACATCTACATTATGGAAGAGGTTCAAACGATATTCAGTGTGGGGGCCGGCGGCGTGAGCAAGCTGGTTTTTGGGCAGGGGGCGCACATTCGGCGCTTTTTCAACGACAAAATTCCGCTGGCCTACCTGCGCGATTTTGAGAAGGTGTCAGAGAAAAACAGAGAAATGGAGAGCGTGTATGCCGGCTTTTTGGATACCGAAACGTCTTGTGGAAGTGGGGCTTGTGAATGCGGCGGCCGAGATGGCGGAAAGCTTTGTTCGCCACTGTGAAATAAGCTATGAGGCGCGTATTTTGGCCGCGGCAAAAGAAACGCTGAGCGCTTCGTGCCGCGTGGTGATGTTGACGGGCCCTTCGGCCAGCGGCAAAACCACCACGGCAACGAAGTTGCAAGAGGCTTTGGGCGAAGCGGGCAAAAAGGCCGTGGTGGTGAACCTCGATGATTTTTTCAAGAACCTCAGTGAGTATCCGCGCCTGCCAAACGGCCAAGTGGATTACGAAAGCGTGCATGCATTGGACATTGCCGAAATTCACCGCTGCCTTTTAACCCTTTTGGACAAAGGGAGCTGCCTTTTGCCACAGTATGATTTTGAAACAGAGCATCGGAAAGAGACGCGCCGAGAGGTGCATTTGGAAGACGGTGTGGTGATTGTGGAGGGCATTCATGCGCTGAACCCGCGCCTGACGGATGTGCTGCCCAAGGCTTGCGTGTATAAAATTTATGCGGGTTTGCGCGAGGAATATTCCCACGGCGGCCAGCGTTTTTTGCCCACAAGAGACATTCGCCTTGCGCGCCGCCTTGTGCGCGATGCCAAATTTCGCGGGCACGATGCACAAAAAACCATGGATATGTGGCCGCGTGTGTGCGAGGGGGAAGATTTGTATATCAAAAGCTTCAAAAGCCATGCCGATTTGCTTATCGACACCTCTTTGAGCTATGAAATTTGCGTTTTGGCACCGTTTATTCAGAGCCTGAAAGGCACTTTGGAAGACACCATTTACGGCCGCCAGCTCAACAGTTTGGCAGAACGGTTTTCCCATTGTCGCACGCTTTCGCAGCAATATGTACCAAAGCAGTCTATCTTAAAAGAATTTGTGGGTTAACAAAGGAGGGTGTTTTGTATGAAACAGGAATTTGACAAGGTGATGTATGTCGCGGGTAAGGTGATGGACAAGGCGGCGCAACAAGCGGCGGTTGCGGCGCAAAACGGGCGCAACCAAGTGGAGTTGCACCGGCTGAATCGGCGCCTGGCCAAGGCACAAAAACAGCTTGGGGCCCTTGTGTATATGCTGCACAAAACCGGGCAAGAGAGCGAGGCCATGGTGGCGCACTACATAGACGAAATAGACGAAGTTAAAGCACAAATCGAGCTGCATGAAGCGAGAAAAGACATGGAAAGCAAAAAGGTTTGTTGTGCCATGTGTGGGGCGCTGGGCATGGGAGACATGCTGTTTTGCCGCCGCTGTGGGGCCAGAATGCCCAAATAGAGCCTGGCCCCAGGTGGGGCAAAACAACCCTTTGCCCCCCGTTTTTGTATGGAAAATGGCTCCGGCTTGCAAAACACACGGGGATTTCGAAGTTTTTCACGGAGATTTGAAAGAAAAGACTTGAATTTTAAGCGCGCATGAAGTAGAATAAAGAATGCTTAAGCACAGTGAAGAGAAAGTTTGCGTCATTGGGGTGAAACATGGATTTTGTGGCAAAGGACCGTTATGCCATTGACGATTTGGTTTCGATTGTGCGCCTGTTGCGCTCGCCAAATGGGTGCCCGTGGGACAGAGAGCAAACCCACGAAAGCATCCGCAAAAACCTTATTGAAGAAGCCTATGAGGTGGCAGAGGGCATAGACCTTGGCGATAAAGCGCTTTTGTGCGAAGAATTGGGCGATTTGCTTTTGCAAATTTTATTGCACAGCGAGATGGAGCGCGAGGTAGGCGTGTTTGCGTTCGATGACGTGTGCGACCAAATTTGCAAAAAGTTGATTTACCGCCACCCACATGTGTTTGAAACAAAAGAAACGCTGAGCAGTGGGCAGGTGCTTGCCAACTGGGAAGAACTTAAAAATGCGGAAAAAGGGCGCGAGAGCGCCAAAGAACGCCTAGACAGCGTGCCGGCCAGCCTACCGGCGCTGATGCGCAGCAGCAAATTGCAAAAGCGCGCATTGGATTTTGGGTTTGAATACAAGGATGTATATGGTGCGCTGGACGATTTGGAAAGCGAGATTCGCGAGCTGAAAGAGGCTCTTTCCGAAAATGGAGATGTGGCCGGTGAAATGGGCGATATCCTGTTTGCGGCCGTGAATGTGGCCAGGGAATTGGATCTGGATGCCGAAGAAGAGCTTTCTCGCAGTGCCGATTGCTTTGCAAAGCGCGTGAAAACCGTGGAATGCTTGGCAAAACAAGATGGGCACGACCCACGCAAGCTTGATGCGACACAACTGGATGCGTATTGGAAAGCGGCCAAGCAAAAGCAAGCAGGGCTTAAGTAAGAACAGAGTTAACTCTGGAATAAATGCTGGAACACAAATTGGAGGTTTACGAACATGACAAAAACAGAATTGATTGCCAAAGTGGCAGACACGGCAAATTTGAGCAAAAAAGACGCAGAGCTTGCTGTGAGTGCAACACTGGATGCCATCACCGAGGCAGTGACCGCAGGCGACAAGGTAACCTTGGTTGGATTTGGCACTTTTGAAAGCCGCGAGCGTTCGGCGCGTTCCGGCCTGAACCCCCACACCAAAGAGCCCATCGAAATTCCGGCCACAGTGGTGCCGGCCTTCAAAGCGGGCAAAGCTTTTAAAGATGCCGTGGCAAAAAAATAAACAAGATTTTGAAAGCGGGGTTGTTTCAAGATGTTTTTGAAACAACCTCCTTTTTTGTATAGAAAGGGGAAAACGCGTGAGAATTGACAAATATTTGAAAGTTTCGCGTTTGATTAAACGGCGCAGTGTTGCCAATGAGGTGGCCGATGCCGGGCGCATTGAGGTGAATGGGCGCCCTGTGAAAGCAAGCTACAATGTGAAAATAGACGATGAGATTGAAATTACATTTGGGAATAGGCGTGTAAAGGCACGGGTTTTGTCTTTGGATGTGCCCCATGGCAAAGATGTGGCGCGCGAAATGTATGAATTGCTGGAAAGCGGGGAAACGCTATCCTGAAATTGCACCAAAAATGCTTGCTTTTTAAAATGGTTTTTTGTATAATCATAAGAACAAGATATGTAGGCATATTTTTGGGGCATTCGTTTCACTTGTTATATGCGGCCCAATACAGTGAGAGGGTGGATTATGCCAAAAAAGAAAAAAAGAAATGTGCGGGGCTGGGTGCTGGGTTTGGCGCTTTTGGCCTTAAGCGCTTATTTGATGGCCTATTTCATAGAGGGGCAAATGCACATTGCCGCTTTAGAGCAGGAATTGGGCGTGGTAGAGCAAGAATTGGAAGATTTGAATTTGCAAAATGAAGAGTTGACGCGGATGATGCAGGCCGACAACCAAGATAGCTATGTGGAGCGTGTGGCCAGGGAAGAAATGGATTATGTGCGTCCGAACGACCGGGTTTTTGTGGATATTTCCAGCGAATAGAAAACCCCGGCAATAACCAAACAGCCCGAATTCTTGCGGGGGGAAACACAATAAGCAACAGGAGGAAAAAGGGGTAGATGCAGCACGAGATAGGTGGAATTGTAGAGGGGAAAGTAACCGGCGTGAAGAAGTTTGGTGCTTTCGTGCTTTTGCCCGGCGGCACCACGGGGATGGTGCATGTGTCGGAGGTGAGCAACGAGTATATCCAAGAGCTAAGCGACGTGCTTTGCGAGGGGCAAACGGTGAAAGTGAAGGTGCTGAGCGTTAGCCCCGAGGGGAAAATGGCGCTTTCTATTAAAAAAGCGCAAGAACGAGAACGTGCCCAACGCCCACAAAGGTCCGACACCGGCAAGGTGTGGCAACCGAAACCAAAGGCTGCACAAGACAATTTGAGTTTTGAAGATATGATGGCGCGTTTTAAAACCCAAAGCGAGGAAAAAATTAGCGATTTAAAGCGTGTAACCGAAGCACGGCGCGGGGGCTATTCGCGCCGAAAATGATAGAAAATGGCAACCACAACGGTTGCCATATTTTTTTGCATTTCTTTGGTAAAAGTGTTGAAAAAAGTAAAAAACATTAGACATTTTCCGTGCACAATGGTATAATTGGGTTAGGATAAAGGTTTCTTTATCGAATCCGAGGTACGAGGGAGGCTGAAACAAATGAAAATTGTCTGTAGTGGACGAAAGGTGAACTTGAAGGACAGCTTTGTAGACAGGGTGGAAAAACGCCTTGGCAAGATGGACAAGTTTTTTGATGAGAATGCCGAAGCACATGTGACCGTGGTGGTGGAGCGCAATTACCAAAAGGTGGAAATCACCGTGAAAGATGGCGGGTTCGTGGCCAGGGCCGAGCGCAGTGCCGACCAGATGGAAGAGGCGTTTGACGCGGCGGCCGAAGTGCTTCACCAAAATATTATAAAACATCGCAAAAAATTATCGGAGCGCTTGCACCGTTCCATGCCTTTAGACGATTGGAATGAAGAAGTGCCGGAAGAGGCCAGCTATCATCTCATTCGCGAAAAACATTTTATGGTGAAGCCCACAACCGTGGACGAGGCCATTTTGCAAATGAATATGCTGGGGCATAGTTTTTACTTGTACTTGGATATGGATACCAATGAAATCAACGCGGTGTACACAAGAAAAGACGGAAGCTACGGCGTTTTGGTGCCGGAGCGTTAGCGTGTATCAAGTTTGCCCGGCGGATGGTTAAAAGAAAAAGCGAATTCAAACCCGGTTTGAATTCGCTTTTTCTATTGTGTAAGAGAAACAAACCACGGCGGTTCCGCTTGCAAAAAAAGAGAGCGATAGCGCGCGAAAGGGCCGCTTAAATCTGCAGGGAAGCGTAAAGAAACGGCGCAAAGGCACTGGTATCGGCAGCGGTGGCGGCGGTTCTCTGCCAAAAGCCCATATTTGGAGTCGCCCAAAATGGGGGCACCCAAAAAGGCGAGATGCGCGCGGATTTGGTGGGTGCGCCCCGTGTGTAAACACACCTGCAACAGGCATAGACCGTTTTTTTTCTGCAACGTGCGGTAGGCGGTTTCAATGGGTTTGGAGCCTTTTTTTGGTTCGGCAGAAATCCAAACACGCCCTTGTTTCGCGTCTTTTTGTAAGTGGGCTTTGCACAGGGCCTCGGGCGGGTGCAAAGCGCCCAGGCATAAAGCAAGGTATTGCTTTTCCAGCCGGTGTTCACGCAGTAAGCTTTCTATAAATTGCAAGGCAGGCTCGGTTTTGCAAAGGATAACCAAGCCGCTTGTGCCGGTGTCTAAACGGTGGGAAAGCTGCAAGCCTGCATGGTGCGTGTGAAAGCGCGCGCGCGAAAGCAGGCTGTCTTCTTCGTTTGAATGCCCGACGCTTACAAGGCCGGCCGGTTTTTGTAAAACCAGCAGGTGTTCGTCTTCGAACACAATGGGGGGAAGGGGGCCGGGGCCTTTGGGCGAAAAGGCAAGCGCTTCCTCGGGCGGCGGCAAATACAGGCAAACCTCGCTGCCCGGGGAAAGCTTTGTGTTGAGCGGCAGGCGTTTGCCGGACACTTTTATTTTGTTTTGGCGCCAATATTTATGCCAAAGTCCGGGCGCAATGCCCGGGCATTCTTGCTGCAAAAAAATGTCTAAACGTTGTTGTTTTAAAACTGTAAGCCGTTTCATGATGCGGCTCCTTTTCCAAAAAATGGGGTGTGCCGGGGCTGCCCTACAGGTGCTGCGTGGGCCTGCTTTTATTATACAATAAACCCCCGTGTGTGGCAAAAGTTGAAGTGGCGCGGGCGGAAAACCTTGGGGCGCCGCCCCAAACCCCGCCACTTTGGAAAAGTGGACAAACTTTTTACGAAAGGGCATGCACCGTGCAAAAGGTTTCAAACAGAAGAAGAAAGGGTGGGTTTTTTGAAAAATCACAGCTTGTGTGGCGTGGGTTTTCTAAAAATTGCCCGAATGATTTTTTTGTGTATATGCAGCATGCCTCAACACCCCTTTTTAAAAAAAGCTTTTGCCCCTGCTTTTCTCGAAAAGCAGGCAGGGTTTGGGGCGGCGCCCCAAGGTCTTGCACGCGGGCAGAGGAGGTGCTTTTGGTTGCCATTTTGCGCCAAATTCGATATAATAAGGCACAGAGGTGGGGGTGAGTGCCATGCGTTTTTTGATAAAACTGTTTGATAGAGAGCCCATCAAAAACCTATTGAGTGCCTGCGTGTTTGAGCCGGAGGTCGTTGTGTATTTGTGTGACGAAACCCATGCGAACTTGTTTCGGGAATCGGCCATGTACCGTTTTTTTAAGCAACGAGGCATGAAAACCATCCCACGCTTTTTGTATCTGGACCCATGGAGCCCGGTGGAGGTGCGCGGGGTATTGCGCGCGGCCTTTCGCGACTATGAGGGCTGTGTGCTGGATTTGACGGGCGGCCAAGATTTGCTTTTGGTGATGGCGGGCATGTTGGCACAGGACATGAATTTGCCCGTGTTCCACATCGATATCTATAGGCGGCGTTTTGGCAATGTGCGCCGCTGCCATGAATTGGAACAGGCGTTTTTTATGCCGCATTTCTCGGCCGACGATTTGTTGGCGGCCACGGGCGCCGGCATTCAGGGCTATGGGCACATTCAGCCCGAGCAGTGGGACGAGGCCTTTGAAGAGGAGGCCTTGGCCGTGTTTGAGCTGGTATTGCAAAGCACACGTCGGTTTGGCAACTTCGTGCATTTTCTGCAACAATGCTGTGCAAAGCTTCACACGGAAACATTGCAGGTGGTTGTGCTAAAAAAAATGCGTGTGGACGGGCGCACAGTGCACCACCATGCCCCTTTGTTTCAAAGCTTGCGTGCCATGGGTGTGTTGATGCAATATGAAGAGCGGGAAACCGAGGTGCATTTTCGCTTCAAAAGCATTTTGCACAAGCGTTGTCTTTTGTCTGTGGGGGTGTGGCTGGAACTGTATTGCTACATCATGGCAAGGCGAACGGGTTTTTTCAGCGAGACGCTCAGCAGTGTGCTTATCCAATGGAGTGGCGAAGAAAACAACATAGAGGCAACGAAAAACGAGGTGGATTTGTTGCTGGTGAAAGGCGTGATGCCCGTGTTTGTGAGCTGCAAAACGGGTGTGCCGCATGCGCAGGCCCTGTATGAGGTGAAACAACTGTGCGACCGTTTTGCCGGCAGTTTCGGCCGCGCCGTGCTGGTGACGGCGCAAGACCTTGGCGTGGAGGCAGAGGCGGTGCGCCATAGGGCGGCGGAATTGCGCATTTTGCTTTTAGACAGGCGTGATATTCGAAAAAACCGTGTGGGGGCGAAACTGCAAGAACTGGCGCAAAGCCCGGCGCCGCGCCCGCGAATGCCGCGTGTGCCGGTGCAGGAGGATGGCCTTGTGTTTTAAAGGCGAACAGAACATGAAAAGGAGTACAGAACAGATGGGTCTTGCAAGTGTCATCACCGATTTGGCCCCGGTATACAAACGGCCGAGTGTGGAGAGCGAGCGCCTGGATGAGGTGTTGTATGGAATGTCGGTGCAGGTGCTGCAAACATCGGAAACCGGCTGGTGTTATTTGCGCACGGAATATGCCATGGAGGGCTATACCCCATTGGCTTGTTTGGAACAGGACAACGCCGTGGCCACGGCCTGGCGAAAATACCCGAAAACAACGGTGCTTGCACCTTATATAGACATTCAAAAAGAGCCAACGGAATATGCAGCGCGTTTGGTTTCGATGACGCGTGGGGGTGTTTTGGTGCAATTGAATGTGCAGGACGATGGTTTTGCGAAAGTGGGTTTGCCAAATGGGGGTGTGGGCTACACACGCGCCAGTTATCTTGGCGATGCCATTGAAAACTGGCGCAGCTTGTCGGCTGCCGATATGCGTTGGAACTTGGTGGAAACGGCGCTTTCCTACAACGGTGTTGGCTATCGCAAGGGTGGGCGCAGCCCGCTGGGCATGGATGCGGCGGGGCTTTGTGCAATGAGCTATGCGCTCAATGGCGTGAGCATCGCCAGAGAGGTGTATTTTAAACCGGGGGGCGAGGTGCACCCTGTGCCGCCAGGCCGCATGGACGAGGGAGACCTTCTCTATTTTCACAACACGGCCGGCATTTACATCGGCGAGGGGAAATTTGTGCACGCAACCCAAGACAAGGGCAACGAGGGTGTTATCATCAGCAGTTTACGCGCGAAAGACGAAAACTACAACGGGGTGCTGGCCGCGCAATTGATGGCCGTGGCCAGTTTGTATGGAGGGCAACCATAGGTGCAAAAGGAGATAAAAACATGATGAAATCAAACTACAATTGTTTGCTAATCGATTTAGACGGAACCCTGCTGGATTTTTCGGCGGCCGAGAAGGTGGCCATTGCGCAAACCATGCAAAAATTCAATTTGCCGTGCACAGAACAGGTGCAAAAGCAGTATGCAAGCATCAACGCACAGCTTTGGGCAAAACTGGAAAAAGGTGAAATAAAAAAAGAGAAACTGGTTTTGCAGCGGTTTCAGAAACTGCTGGAAGCCATGGGCGAAAAGGGCGACGCGGTGAAACTGAACAACGAGTTTCTGAAATGCCTGTCTTTGCAGGCGCAGCCCTTCCCCGGCGCGGTGGAATTGCTTGCGGAATTGGCCGAGTTTGCAACATTGGCCGCCGTGAGCAACGGATACAGCCGCGTGCAACACAGCCGCCTTGAAAAAAGTGGCTTGCTACCCTATTTTGACGAGTTGTTTTTCAGCGAAAAACTGGGTGTAACAAAACCGTCGCCCAAATTTTTCAGTCAGGTCATTCGCAAACTTGGCATTCAAAACAAACAGAAAGTGCTTGTGGTGGGCGATAGCCTACAGGCCGATATCCAAGGGGGGATCGGGGCGAAATTGGACACCTGCTGGTGCAATTTTCAAGGTGAAGCGGTTCCGGAAAAACCGAAACCCACCTATGTGGTTCAAAATTATGTGGAATTGAAGCGGGTGGCCATTGGCGAGGAGGCGTTGAACATTGCGGCAAATCGAGAAAAAAGACATACGGTATAAATCGGCCGACGGGCAAAACGAAGTGGCCGCCGTTTTGTATGAGCCGCAAGGAACGGTATTTTGCGTGTTGCAAATTGCACACGGACTGTGCGAGTACATTGCCAGATATGACGATTTTTCGCGTTTTTTAGCACAAAATGGTGTGGCTGTGTGTGGGAACGACCACCTGGGCCACGGAGACACGGCCCAAAGCGCCGACGATTACGGCTATTTTGGCCCCCATGGCGCGAGGGCTTTTGTGCTGCGAGATATAAAATATTTGGCAGAGGAGTGCCAAACGCGTTACCCCGGTGTGCCCTATGTGCTGCTGGGGCACAGCATGGGCAGTTTTTTTGCGCGCAAATTTGCCTGCGTGTGGCCGGAAATGCTCGATGGGCTTATCCTAAGCGGCACAAGTGGGCACAGCCCCTTGTTGCGCATGGGGCTTTCCATGGCGCGTGTTTTGGAAAAAAGCCACGGCGAGCGGTATCGGTCTCCATTTTTGCAAAAACTAACGTTTGGCAGTTATCTTGCGCGCATTCCAAATGCAAACACCCGCTACGATTGGATTTCCGGCGAAGAAGAAGTGGTGCGCCAATATGTGAGGGACGAAAAATGCAATTTCCTGTTCACGGTGGGCGGCTATTATGAACTGTTTCACATTTTGCACGAGGTGAGCGGGAAATCTTGGGCGATGGCGATGCCAAAAGATTTGCCTATTTTTTTGTTTTCGGGCGCAGAGGACCCCGTGGGTGATTTTGGCCATGGCGTGCGGCAGGTGGAAGCCTGGCTGAAAAAAGCCGGCGTGGGGCCCTTGTCGCTGACCTTATATCCGGGCGGCCGCCACGAGATGCTCAACGAGAAAGACCGAAAGCAGGTATACAGCGACATTTTGGAATTTCTGAAAGCGAATTCGAAAAATGACTTGGCTACGAATTTGGTGAAATGAAATTGACAAAACCCACTGTTTTTCTGTATAATGGGTGGATGTTCGCAAACAATCTAATTTTGGTGAGAAGGGGAAACAAACATGAAGAAAACATCGACACGCAAGGTGTTGGCATTGGTTGCGGCCATTGCCATCCAGCTTTGTTTGGGGGTTGCCTATATTTGGAGCGTTTTTCAAACAGGCATTGCAAACTCGCTTTTTGGTGGCGACAACGCCGCGGCCAGCCTTGCCTATTCGCTGCTGCTAGCCACATTGACGGTGGGCAGTGTGTGTGGCGGCCTGTTGGCAACCAAAATTCCGCTTAAAATTGTGGTGATGATTGGCGGGTTTATTTTATCCATCGGGTTCTTTTTGGCCTCGTTCACGCAACCGGATTTTCCCTATTTTATCTGGATTACCTATGGCGTTTTGGGCGGCGTGGGCATGGGCTTTGCCTATTCCACCACCATTGCCTGTGTGCAGAAACTATACCCCGAGAAAAAAGGCTTGGTAACGGGGCTTGTGGTGGCCGCGCTTGGCATGGGCGGGGTGGTGTTCACACCGATTGTGGAAACCATGATTACCGCCTTTGGCGGCCAAGGCGTGGGTGAACTTATGGCTTTGCGTGTTATTTCGTTTATTTTTCTGGTGGTGTGCACGGGTGGATCGCTGCTGCTATACACAGAAAAAACCGACGCCACATCTGCGGCCATGGCACAAAAGGCCTCGGGAGATTTGTCGCCCCGTGGGGTTTTGAAGCGTGCCGAATTTTACCTCATCACGGTGTCGATGATGTTGGCTTGCACGGGTGGGCTGATGATGATTGGTTTTGCAAAACCCATTGCAGAGGGGCACGGCATGGCCGAAACCGCCACGGTGGGCGTATTGATGATTTCGATATTCAACTCGGTGGGGCGCCTTTTCTGGGGCATCGTTTCCGACAAATTGGGCCGCATTCCCACCTTGGTTATTTTGATGCTGGGCAGCGGGGCCATGTCTTTGCTTGTGAACTGGGCGCGTGGCTATTGGATTTTTGTTCTGATTGGTTGTATTGGCTTTTTCTATGGCGGCCTTTTGTCGAACTATCCCACACTTACGGCCGAAACCTTTGGCCCCAGCTATGTGGCCACAAACTATGGCATGGTGTTGCTTGGTTTTGGCATGGCCGCCGTGGGCTCCTCCTACATCGCGGGGCACTATCGCAACATCGCCGCCGACGACATCACCCTCATGTTCCCGGCGTTTGCCATTGCCAGCGTGTGTTCACTGGTGGCCGTGTTGTGCATCTTGCTGGTGAAGCGCCTTGCGGACAAACGAAAAAACCCCACCGCCGAAAAATAGCAGGGGGTGCAATCGTATTCGGTTTTTGACAGGTTGATAAGACAAGTGGGGCCTAGCCCCACTTTTTTTATGCCATAATTCGCTTTTCGGCAAGAGCACAAAGCGATTGTTTGAGCTCAAACAAGCCTGCCCAAAAGGACGACGCTTTGCACGGGTGCGGCGCAATTTTTTATGCGCGCAAACCCTGCAGGGCCTTGCGAAACTGCACGGCGAAGAGTGTAACGGTGGCCGTGGCCGCCAGAATATCCGCCACGGGTTCTGCCATAAAAACAGAGGTTGTTTCATCAAAAGATAAAACAAGGGGCAAGATATAAATAAGGGGGATGAGAAGGAATATTTTACGAAGCAAAGCCAGAAACAGGCTTGATTTTGCGTTGCCCAACGCAATGAAGGTGAACTGGCAGGCCATTTGCGCACCGAAGGCAAAGGCGCCGAACATGTAGATGCGCAAGGCGGGTGCGGCAAAGGCAATGAGCGCGGCATCGGCCGTGAAAAGCCCCACAAACAGCTCGGGCACAAGCATCACAAGAAGCCAAAATACAAAGGTGAACAAAAGGCAACTGCGCAAAAGGATGAAAAAGGCCGATTTTACACGCTTTGGGTTTTTGGCACCGAAATTGTAACTTACAACGGGCTGTGCGCCCTGCGCAAGCCCTTGCAGGGGCATCATGGCCAGCTGCATCACACTGGTGAGAATGGTCATGCTGCCCACGGCCAAATCTCCACCGTAGCGCAAAAGCGACGAGTTGAATGCAACGGCCAGCAAACTTTCGGTGGATTGCATGATGAAAGGGGAAAGCCCAAGGGCCAAGGCCGGCATCAGCAATTTTTTTTCAATTTTGAGGTAGGGGCGTGCAAGGCGCACAAGGGGCCTTTTCCCCGTTAAAAATACGAGCACAAAGGTGCAGGATACGGCCTGTGCCAAGATGGTGGCCAGGGCGGCACCGCGCACACCAAGGCCGAAGCCAAAGATGAAAATGGGATCTAAAATGATGTTGGTGACGGCGCCGAGCACCACTGTGAGCATGCTGGTTTTGGCATAGCCTTGCGCCGTGATGAAGGGGTTTAGGCCAAGCGTGAACAGCACAAACACCGTGCCAAGGGTGTAGATGTTGAAATATTCAAGCGCGTAGCCGATGGTGTTTTCGCTGGCCCCAAAGCGCAAGAGCAGGGGCTGTGCAAAAAACAAAAAGAAAACGGTGAGCAAGACGGCCAGTATGCACAAAAAGGAAAAACAACTTCCCAATGTTTTGCGTGCACGTTCGATGTCGCCACTGCCCATAAAGATGGACACACGCGGGGCGCCACCCATGCCCACCAGCGAAGAGGTGGCCGTGATGATGAGGATGAGCGGCAGCGTGACGCCCACGCCCGTAAGGGCAAGCGCACCCACACCCTCGATGCGGCCAATGTAGATACGGTCTACCAAGGTGTACAGCAAATTGATGATTTGTGCCACAATGGCCGGCAGGGCCAATTGAAAAATCAATTTCCCAACGGGCACCGTGCCAAGGCGGTTGGGTGTTGTTTCTTGCGTCATAAAAAGCTCCTCTGCAAAAGTTGGCGTTTTCACACCCACCTTGCAAAAGAGCACAGGATGCGAACAGCATTTCTATTTTAGCGTATAAAAAGCTGCCACGCAAGCCAAAATGGTTTTATTTTAAAATTCAGCCACCGCATTTTTGCTACAACAAAGAAAGATAGGCGCCGTAGCCCTCTTTTTCCATGTCTTCCTTTGGCACAAAGCGCAAGGCCGCGCTGTTGATGCAATAGCGCAGGCCGCCTTTTTCTGCGGGGCCGTCTTCAAACACGTGCCCAAGGTGGGCGTCGCCCAGTTTCGAGCGCACCTCGGTGCGCATCATCCCGTGTGTGCGGTCTTGCACTTCTTGCAAAAGCCCGTTGTGGATGGGTTTTGCAAAAGCGGGCCAACCACAGCCCGAAACAAATTTGTCGGCCGAGACAAATAGGGCTTGCCCCGTGGTTACATCCACATAAAGGCCGCTTTGCTGCGTTTCGTTGTACTCGTTGTGAAAAGGGCGCTCTGTTGCGTTTTCTTGCGTTACTTCGAACTGCAAAGGGCTTAAACGGCCTTTCAAATCCTCTTTTTCTTGTGCGCGAAAACGCGCGGCAGGGTCCACGCTTTCCCGTGCACGCGAAAAGGCACCGGGGGACACATGGCAATATCCGCCGGGATGTTTTTGCAAATACTTTTGGTGCGAAAGCTCGGCCCTTGTATAGTTTTTTACGGGCTCCACCTGTGTTACCACGGGCTTTGTATACTGTTTTTGCAATTCCTGCAAAGAGTGTTCGATAACGGGCCTGTCGGCTTCGTTTTGGTAATAAACGGCCGTGCGATACTGCTCGCCCGTGTCTCCGCCTTGGCGGTTTTTAGATGTAGGGTCGATGGTTTTATAGAACAAAGCAAGCAAAAACGGCAGGGTGATCACATCGTCGTCATATTCTACACGCACCACCTCGGCGTGCCCGGTGTTCCCGGCGCACACCTCTTTGTAGCAGGGGTTTTGTGTGTGCCCGCCGGCATAGCCCACCTCGGTGGACAAAACCCCCGGAATCTGCCTCAAATATTCCTCGGTGCCCCAAAAACATCCACCGGCCACATAGATTTCCCTTGTCATGGTTTTACCCTCCTTGTATAATGTAAAACAGAAAGCTTTATATGAGCCTCATTCTACGACTTTTTGCCTTGGAATGCAACGAAAACCGGGTGGAAGTTTTGTGTGTTTTGTGTGAAACACGCCGTGCGGCCATATTTGAAAACCAAATTGGAAAAGGAGGTTTTTCGATGAATAAAATCCTGGGATTGGTGGGCAGTGCACGCAAAGGCGGCAACACAGACCTTTTGGTGAGCGAGGTTTTGAAAGGCGCCGAAAACGAGGGCGCCACAGCCGAAAAAATATACCTTTCCGATTTGGATTTTAAAGGGTGCATTGGCTGCGAAGGGTGCCAAAAAACACGAAAATGTGTGCTGAAAGATGACATGCAAGGCATTTATGCAAAACTGGAAGCCGCCGACGGCTGGGTGCTGGGCTCGCCCACGTATTTTTACAATGTATCCGCGCTAACCAAAATGTTCTTAGACCGTTTGTATGCCTACGAGGTGTTCGACGAGGGCGACCGCTCGGTGTGGTTGTCTCCCTTCGAGGTGCAGGGCTTGAAATATGCCGTTACCGTGGCCGTGTGCGAACAAGAGGATGTATCCGACATGGGCTTTGCCTCCGAGGCCATGCAGATGAGCCTACAGGCCGTGGGCGTGCGCAGTGTGCAAAACATGAAGGTGTTGCACCTGTTTCAAAAAGGCGAGGCAAATAAGCACGAGTCCATTTTGCAAAACGCACAAAGAGCCGGTGCAAAACTGAGCAAAACCATTGCGCTTGCCAAAGGCTTGCCGAAGGGCCCGCAGGCGTAAAACCTTGGGGCGCTGCCCCAAACCCCGCCTGCTTTTCGAGAAAAGCAGGGGCAAAAGCTTTTACAAAAGAGCGCGAAGAACATGGGCGCGCACAAGAGAAAAGCGCGAGGGTGAATTTTTTTGAAGGGCACGCCACACAGGGCGGCGCGGGCTAGCATCCAAAAAGCCAAAGAAGCCGTACTCATTCAAAACAAGCACGGCTTCTATTTTTGTGTGACTTTTGCGGCACAAACGGGGGTGCAGTGCGAAGCCCTGCTGCCCTGCGGCGTGTGATTTGAACAAAACATCGCCCTTTGGCTTTTGGGATTGAGTTCGCTCAGGCTGGGCGTGTTCTTTGGAAAAAAGTTTGTCCACTTTTCAAAGTGGCGGGGTTTGGGGCAGCGCCCCAAGGT
>CAYJNQ010000017.1:33653-39115 GCA_964371725.1 uncultured Oscillospiraceae bacterium | reverse complement strand
TCCCGGATTCTGCCATTGCCAGAACTGTGGGCTATATGCCGGCGCGCACCGTGGTACAGGCGGCCGCACTGCCCATGGGTGCCCTTGTGCAAATGGAGGCTGTGGTTTCGCATGGAGACGGCACCCCGCCACAACTGGTGGAAGACCGTCACGGCATTGTTATTTACGCAAACAACACGGAGAAAGCGCCCTCTTGCGCCCTGTCCACACAAACCGTGGCCTTTTCGCACTACAACCACCTGTCGGCTCAGTTGCCGGTGGATGCCAAAACCGGCGCTCTTGTAAGCGGCGGCATCAAAGAGCAGGCCACCTGCTGCTTCACCCACATTCAAAACATTGTGGAAAGCATCGGCCACAAGCTGGAAGATGTTGTGAAAGTGAACCTTTACCTGAACAATTTAAGCGATTTGGCCGTTGTGGATGAAGTTTACAAAAACTTTTTCCCAACCGGCACCCCGGCACGGCGCGTTTTGGGTGTTGCTGCGCTGGAAAAAGGCGCCTTGCTTTTGGTAGACGCCGTGGTTTCCAACGCTGAAGGAACCCCGCCCACTTGCAAAAAGTAGAAAATAGCACCGCCTTACCAGGCCAATTTTGTGCGTAAATTTCGGCCTTTTTGCAAACCCCGAATGTTGAAATAAAGCAAGCATAACCGGCGCGGCTAGCCACAGGGGAAGCCGCGCCGGTTTTATGCTTGTTTTATCATTGCTTGTGCAAGCCGAGAAAGCATTTACATTCTTGCAAAATCATGGTATCCTCAAATAAAACCAAATGGTTTATCTGAAAGGGGATCTTACCTATGAATAGCAATGAGACCTTACAAAATATTTTAGGGCGCCGTAGCATCCGTGCTTACAAAAGTGAATTGCCTCCCTCAGCGCAGCTGGAGGCCATTTTGAATGCAGCCGAGTGGGCGCCGAGCGCCATGAACCTGCAAGAGTGCCACATCACCTTGGTAAGCGAAAAGAATGCGGTTGACGCCCTTGCCAAAGCCGTAACCGAAAATTTGGACGAGGCCATCATCGAGCGCCTAAAGCCCCGCTTTCCCGAAGGCCATGAGGTAAATGCTTTTTACTCTGCGCCTGCCGTCTATGTGCTATCGGCAGAAAACCCGCAAGACCACTACACAAAAGTGGACATCGGCATCACCTTGCAAAGCATCTGTGTTGCCGCCAAATCTTTTGGCATCGATACCTGCATCATCGGCCTTGCCGGAATGTTGTTTGAAAAGTGCCCCCATCATGAGGCCCTCAAGGCACTTCAGATACCGAGTGCCTATACGCCCGTCATCGCGGTAGTGGCCGGATACGGTCCCGAGCAACCGGCACCACCGCCGCGCAAAGAGAATCGCTCGAACCGCATTGTATAGGTTTTTCCTAAGATTACACAAAAATATGTGCCACAAAAAAGAGGCTGTTTCAACGCATTGTGAAACAGCCTCTTTCGTTTGTAATTTTTAAATCGGTCAAAGGAAAAATATCTCTGCTGCAATCCTATCGGCTTTACGCCGGCTTGTCCTTTTCTCTGGTTTCATCCCTTTTCTTTTTCGATAACACGGCATAACAAATGGCAGCTTGCACACCCAAGAGCAACACATAGAGCAGGCTGTATCGGTCTAAAACGACAGCTGTACGTGTGAAATCCTGTGTGAAAAGAAGCAAGAGAACCGCCATTGCGCTTACACCGGCAGACACCATGTGCAGGGGATTTTGTCGCCACTTCATTTGCTTTTTATCGGCCCGTGTTTCTTCCCCATTTTGTGGCTCATCCGGCTGTTTTCTGCGCCGCACGAACAGCCAAAGAGTTGCCGCGAGCAACACACATGTAGCCAGCACATTGAAGAGGCTCCATACGCCCATTATTTCCACGGGCACGAACGCGCCCGCACTCAGAGGCACACCGTTTTCCGTGATGAGAACACTTTCGTAGGCCTCCCCGTTTGCATAGTCAAGCCGCACCGTGTGCTCTCCGTTTTCAAGGCTTGCAAACAGCTCCGGTGCCAGTGTCACCTCGCCCGTTTCTTCGTCTATGGTGTATTCCCCCACAGCGAGGGCTCTCCCATCTAAATAGACGGCTTGTGGGGCATTGCCGGCCGTGCCGCTTGGAATGCTGATGCTGCCGTTTTCATTGACCCTGGGCGAACTTGGCCGGTTCGGCTGTGTGCCGCCGCTTTCCGATGTTTCGCCGCTTCCTGTTGCACTGCCCGTTTCCGCATTCTCGGCGGATGAGGTGGGCTGCACAAGGCTTGCAGATGGATCGATGATTTCCGAAATGGACGGTGCCGCCTGTTCCTCGGGCGGTGCCGGTGCCGCGGGGCTACTTGAAGAGGCAGGCGCCGGCGTTGGTGTGCCTTCCGATGAGTCAGGCGCCAAAGAGCCGGAAGAGGCAGGCGCCGAAGAGCTGGAAGAAGGTGGCGTTGGAGTGGGTTCCGGGGTGGGTTCCGGTGGTGCGGTTACGGTAAGGGTGCCAAGGGTGACGTCGTAGCGATAATTGCCACCATCTGCAAAGGTGGGGGCTACTGCAAAACCCACGGAATACACGCCCTCTGTGGGTTCTTCTACCACTTCGCCCTCAGCGTTCAAAAGCTCATAGCGCACAGCTTCGGGGTTTGTGGCCTCCGGAAGTTGCCCCTCAATGCCTGTGCTGAGTATCCAGCCAAACGCGGGCAAAACACTTCCCTGTTGCATCGTCGCGTTTTCAATGACAAGCGAAGCCGCTTTTGGCTCGATGACAAAGGGCGCATCGGCTTGCTGTGTATAGTTCCCCTGCTCGTTTGCCGTTACATGCAACACAAACTCGCCCGCATTTTGCTGCACATTGTCCTGCACTTCATAATCCTGCCCCGGTTGCAAGGGCGCCGGAATGCCGGGTACATCCTCGATACGCACGGCATCCACCGGTTGCACCTGTAAGTTGCCGTTGTATTGCAAACTGTCGGTTATCTCTACCGCAGCATTTTCAAGGCTTCTCGGCTCAATGGCAAAGCTCGCTGTGTCCATTTGTGTGATGCCGCCGCTTGTATAGCTTGCCGTCAGTGTGTACGCACCGGCATTTTCCGGTGCCAAAGCCGAGCTGTAGGGGGTTTGTTCGTCGCGCAAGGTGCCCGTATACAGCAAGTTCACGTCACCCTCTTCAATGCCTTCTTCGGAAATTTCCAAATTCGGTTCGGGTAAGGCATCCCCGTAAACAGTGTCTGCCTGCTCCACAATAATTTCACGTTTTGTAAGCTTTGCAAGACCGTCTGCACCGTCCAGATAGCTAAAAAACGCCTCGTTGTCTGAAAGAAGATTTTCCACGTCGGCCAAGGTGATGGCGTAGGAAACGGGGCTTGCCACCGCCACCGGCGGGTTTGGTTCGGTTTGGGTGCGCACACCCATTTGCCCAAGCAAGGCACCCGTGAGTTGTATGGTTTGCTCTGCTGTGAGATACACATTGTTTGCCTCGTGTGCCACTGTGTTGCCTTGCACCGTTGCCGCACCCTGCGCATTCAAAACACCACCCACATAGATGCCACCGGCTGTTTGCGAAGCCGTATTTTGCTCAATGTTGCCGCCACTCATCGATAAAATGCTGTCGTGAATATCGAGGCTACCATTTGTTAAATATACACCGCCGCCATTTTGCGCCGTGTTGTGGCGGATGACACCGCCCGTCATTTGCTTTTCGCCCTCCAGGCCCGCAACGCCGGTTAAATACATTCCACCACCGTTTTGGGCGGCGGTGTTGTGTTCCACGATGCCGCCGTTCATCACCAGCAAACTGCCCACCGAAAAACCACCGCCGTTTTCACCGGCACTGTTTTGCACCACACTGCCGTCGTTCATGGTGATGGTGCCGTCTGCAATGGAAAAGCCGCCCCCATTTCTTACCGACGTGTTGCCCGACACAAGGCCGCCGTTAACCGTGACATTCCCAACGCCCACGGAAAAGCCACCGCCGTATTGCTCGCTTTGATTGCCCGACACCGTGCCGTCGTTTAGAATCACTTCGGAGCCATACAGCAAGTAAAAACCGCCGCCGTTGTTGGCGCTTACATTGCCATTGACGGAACCGCCGTCCATTTGCATGCTTGCACCGTTTAAATAAACGCCGCCCCCAAAGGCGTTGCTTCGGTTTTCATAGATTTGCCCGCTTCGCATAGAAAGGGTTGCGTTTGCTTGGGCAAAGATACCGCCGCCGCCAAGTGTGGCTGTGTTGCCGCCAACAACGGTTCCGTTTAGGGTAAGTGTGCTGCCCTCTATATGCATACCACCACCGAAGCGAGTGGCCGTGTTGCCGTTGATAGCACCACCGATTAGCAATGCCGTGCTCCCCCCTACCACCGAGAGACCCGCACCGCTTTGCACGGTTTGGTTGCCTGTGATATTGCCCCCGTTTTGGGTGAATGTGCCGGCTGTGGAAACCCCGGCACCGCCCTGTGGCGCCGTGTTGTTTGAGATATCGCCGCCGTTCATGGTGAATGTGCCCAAGCTGGAAACGCCACCGCCACGCCTGCCGGATGTATTTTGTGCAATCGTGCCGTTGTTGAGCTCGAACACACCCTCTCGATCCAGATACACACCGGCACCGTATTCACCGCCGTTTCCCGTGATGAGACCCGCATTCATCACAAAACGCCCACCGGGTGCCACGGCCACACCACCGCCGCAGCGGCCCGCCGTATTGCCGGAAATTTCACCGCCGTTCAAGATAAACGTAGCACCCTCGCCCACAAACACACCGCCGCCATAGTGGCTGGGCACTGAATCTAAGACGGTGTAGGTGCCGTAGCCATCCACAATTTTTCCCGCTCCGTTTCCACTGGTGTTGCAATCTTCCAGTGTCAGTGTACCACGCACCTCCAGCACCGACTTTTGCTCGTCCGTGCCGGTACCGTCCAGCGTGTAGCCATTTAGGCACAGCGTAACACTTTCGCCTGCCGGCACCACAAAATCCTTGTCCAGAATGTTTTCCGCCACCACATATTGCCCGCTTGTCAAAACGGGATCGCTCTCGTTTGTAAGTTCGGTGGCAAGGCTGTGGTCAATGCCGCAACTGTGCACAGAGGCCGCGCCAAGGGTTCCGTCTTCCACTTCCACGGTGACACTGGGCAAAACAACACCCTCGCCCAGCACAAAGTTCGAGCTGTTGAGCACAGCGGTATAGGTGAACACACCCGGCTCTTCAGAGGAAAAAACCTCGCCGCCTGCCAAAACCCATGAAACCGGCACAAGCACGGTTTGCACGCTCAGTGCCTCGGTGTCCGTTAGTATGGCCGCCTCAACGGGAACGGCTAAAAACAACCCCTGCAACCAGGCAATGAAATTTTGGTAAAGTGGTGTCGACGCCGGTTGCGCCGCACTCGAGCCGGACGGTGTGGGCGTGGGCGCTGCCGAAGAACTGCTCTGCGCTGCCGAAGAGCTGCTTTGCGCTGCCGAAGAGCTGCTTTGCGCTGCCGAAGAGCTACTCGGCGCTGCCGAAGAGCT
>CAYJNQ010000017.1:0-33553 GCA_964371725.1 uncultured Oscillospiraceae bacterium | reverse complement strand
GCGCTGCCGAAGAGCTACTCGGCGCTGCCGAAGAGCTGCTTTGCGCTGCCGAAGAGCTACTCGGTGCAGATGAGGAGGACGAAGGCCCCTGTGACGGCACGCTTTCCACACTTACCGAAATTTCAGGTGGCAAGTAGGAAAGCATGGTTTCTTCGTCGGTATCCAGCGGCACAAAAAACGCTGTTTCATGCAAGGGTTCCACGGAAAGAATGCGCAGCACTTCTGCGCTTTCTATGGCATACAGTGGCATTTGCACAAAAGAGAAGGCCATTACAAGCACGGCGGCCATACAAATGATTTTTTTTGTCGTTTTTTTCACAGAACATCTCTCCTTTTCAGCCACACTTTAATGCCCGAAAAGATGAGAATACATCCTTGATGCTTCGGGATACTTCATAGTATCCCATAACCGCTTTGCGAAACTTGTATTTTGTTGGAGAACGGCCAAGAATTCTATGAGATTTACCGATGGAATCAAACCGTGTTTACGCGAATTAAAACCAGACCTACGCCCGGCCGGAAAACCGGTAAAATAGATCAGCAACCCCTTGTTTAGACGCCGGCTAGGCGTTCAGGGAATACATGAGCTGCGGTGAGTCAAGCCCACCCTCGTTTGCGTCCATTTCGCGGAAACTCTCGATGTATAGCATGGTGCCTGCACTCAGCGCGGTTGCGCTTTCACTTCCACTTCCGTTTGCATACAGTGCTTGCGCTTCCGATTCAGGTACAGAACCCACATACACTTCGGGCACCTCAAACACATAGCTTGCACCCGTTTCCAACTGTTCGCTCATATCTGCGTCCATGTAGGCAATGAACAGGGACGACTGAAACTCCGAGAGAATAACCGGAATTTGATTTTCGGGCACAAATCCGTACTCCGGCACAAAGCCCCAAACCGTGGCCACAAATTCCCCGCCGGCATATAGGTCAAGCATCGGCTCGTCACTGCCGGCCTCTGCGCTTGCCGAGACAGCCTCGGATGCCTGCAATTGGTTTTGTAAATTTTCGTTTTCGGCCAAAAGCGCTTCATATTGTGCCGCAAGCGCCTCGTTTTCGGCAACCGCCTGCGCGTAGTCGCCTTCTGTTTCAGCACTGCAAGCGCTAAACAAAACCGCGAAAAATAAGGAAAACACCACCAAAACCAAACCCACTTTTTGTTTGTACATGAACCCATTCCTCCTTTTTGTTTGGAAAGCACCAAGGCATTGTTGCACCCTCATTTTTTTGCATTTTATTAGGTGCTCTGTCTTTTTTTAGCTCTTATACACAGTTTACCTTGTCGATGAAGCGATGTCAAACACGGCAGGCCCCCTTTTGCTTTTTTGTTGCAAGCTTTGCATCGGCAATTGTGTTTTTACGATGTATATTGTATGATATAACAGGATCAAAATTAAGTATGGATGCCGGCGGCTTGCAAACGCAAAAGTTTGCCTGTCTTCCTATGGCCTCTATCTACAAAAGGAGAAAAACAATGAAAGCCGGATTTATCGGACTTGGCATCATGGGAAAACCCATGGCAGCAATGCTTTTAAAAAATGAGGTGGCCTTGTATGTGTGCGACCTCAACCGGGAAGCCACCGCACAACTTTGCGCACTGGGTGCGCACGAGGCCGATTACAAAACCATGGGGGAACAGTGTGACGTTGTCTTCACCATTTTGCCAAATGGCGCCGTGGTGCAAGAGGTCTTATTCGGCCAAAACGGCCTTGCCCCCCACCTAAAAGCGGGCAGTGTAGTGTGCGACATGAGCTCGGTTACACCTTGTGAGTCTGTTTACTGTGCAGAGACTTTGGCCGCGTGTGGCGTGGGTTTTGTGGATGCCCCGGTGAGTGGTGGCGAACCCAAAGCCATAGACGGCACACTTGCCTTTATGGCCGGAGGTGAAGAGGCTCATTTCCTGCGTTTAAAACCCTATTTCGACATCATGGGCGCCTCTGCGCTTTTAATTGGAAAGAGCGGCAGCGGTTCGGTTACAAAACTGGCCAACCAAGTGATTGTGAACATGACCATTGCCACCATTTCCGAGGCCTTTGTGCTGGCAACCAAGGCCGGAGCTGACCCGGAAAAAGTGTATGAGGCCATTCGCGGCGGCCTTGCCGGAAGCACGGTGCTCGATGCGAAACTTCCTTTGATTCTTGCGCGCAACTTTCAGCCCGGTGGCAAAATATCCATCAACCACAAGGACATCAAAAATGTGTTGCAAACCGCGCACGACATCGATGTGCCCATGCCCTTTACAAGCCAGCTTTTTGAAATGATGCAAAATTTGAAAATTACGGGACACATGGACGAAGACCATGGCGGCATTGTGCAGTATTTTGAGAATTTGGCCTGTGTGAAAGTGGAAAAACCGAAATCAGACGCATAAAACCACGGGAGGTTTGGCTATGAAATATGGTGTATGTACCACCATCGAACACTATGCCCTTGTTGAAGAAACAGGCTTTGACTACATCGAGCTGCCCGGCCATGTGATGGCAGCTTTGCCCTTGGCAGAATTCGCCAAGGTGAAGAACACCTTGGCCACCGGGCGCATTCCCTGCTGTGGCTTCAATGCAGCACTACCGCCCGATATTGTGCTTTGCGGCAAAGGCTTTTCGCTGGCCAAGGCCAGGGACTATGCCAAAGTATTGTGCAAAAGAGGCAGCGAATTGAACATTTCCGCCATCGGCATCGGCTCGCCGAAATCTCGGGCATTTCAAAATGGGGATTCTGTGCAAGAGGCCTGGACACAAACCGAGGCCTTTTTAAGCATGTTTGCCGAAGAAGCCCGGCCCTATGGCATCTTTGTTTTATACGAATCGCTCAACCACACGGAAAGCGACTTCGGCCTTAAACTGCGTGAGGGCGCAGACCTTATGAAAAAGCTCGACAAGCCCAACTTGGGTCTTGTGTTCGACATCTACCACATGCTCATAGAAGGCGAAAATATAGACGAGCTTCGCTATGCCCTGCCCTATGTGCGGCATGTGCATATCGCCGAGCGGGTCGGCGATGAAAGACGCTATCCTTCACACAAGCGCTATGAAGACTATCGGCAACTGTTTGCTGTTTTAGCCGATTTCGGCTACGACAGGGCCGTTTGCACCGAGGCTTTCGACGGAGACATTCAGGAGGGTGCTACCCGCGCGCTTTCCTTGCTAAAAGAACTTGTAAAAGAAACACGGGGGGAAAACGCGTGAAAAACACTTTGATGATGGGCTGTGTGGCCGACGACTACACCGGCGCCTCTGATGCCGCCTCGTTTTTGATTGGTGCCGGGCTGAAAACACTGCTTTTCAACGGAATTCCAAACGAGGAAATTTCACCCTGCCATGCCGTGGTGATTGCACTGAAAAGCCGAACACAGGAAAAAGCGGCAGCCGTGCAAGATTCGCTGGCGGCCTTTGCATGGTTGCACAAACAGGGCGCTCGACATTTGTATTTCAAATATTGCTCCACCTTTGATTCTACAAAAGAGGGAAATATCGGGCCCGTTTTAGATGCCGTTTTGCAAAATTATAAGGCCCCCTATTCCATTTTGTGCCCGGCTCTTCCCGTGAACGGACGGCTTGTGAAAGAGGGTGTTTTATATGTAGATGGCGTGCCGCTTAGCGAAACCCATATGAAAAATCACCCGCTTACGCCCATGTGGGCTTCCGAGATAGCAAAACTTATGGAGCCGCAAAGCCAATATGAAACACTGAACTTGCCTGCCAACACACTGGAAAAAGGCGACGCCGACATACAGGCGCTTCTTTCTGCCTTTGCAACGGGGAAAGAACACTTTTACATTGTGCCCGATTACGAAACCGACGCGCACGGCGAAAAAATTGCCGCACTGTTTGGCGATTGTACGGTTTTAAGTGGTGGATCCGGCATTTTGGCCCATTTGGCCAAGCGCTATCGCAGGCAGTTGGAACAGGAAGCGGGCACAACGAATGCAGCCTGTTTTAAAACCAAAACCAAAGGGCGCGGCCTTGTGCTTTCCGGCAGTTGCTCCAAGGCCACACTTGCCCAAATTGCCGATTTTGAGGCCAAAGGCTATCCTTCGTATGCCCTGTCTTTGGCCGATTTGCTCAGCGGAAAAGAAACGTTAGACAGCATTTGCCGTTTCATAGAAAAGCATGGCGAGCAAGCCGTTTTGGTTCACAGCATGGGGGACACCAAACCACTTGCAGACGAAACGCAAAAACAAAAAGTAGCCGCCTTGCTTGAAAACACCGCGGCGGAGCTTGCCAAAAAAGCCGTGGACAGCGGCTACACGCGCTTGGTTGTGGCCGGTGGGGAAACCTCGAGTGCCGCCATTCAAAAACTGGGCTATGCCGGTTTTGAAATTGGCGAAAGCGTGGCCCCGGGCGTGCCGGTGATGATGCCCTTGGCAAACCGAGACATACGCCTTGTTTTGAAATCCGGCAATTTCGGGCAAGTGGACTTTTTTGAACGGGCTTTGAATATGACGTATTGTGATGAAAAGGACAGTTAGCCTATGAAAGACAAATTGAAAAACGCCGTTTTTGTGGCACACAGCCTGTTTGAACGTGGCAAGGCCAGCGGCTCTTCGGCCAACATCAGTTTCTTGCACGAAGGCCTTGTATACATTTCCAAAAGTGGCACCTGTTTTGGCACACTGCGTGAAAACGAATTTGCGGCCGTTCCTCTGAACGGTGCTGTTCCACCCGGCGAAAACCCGAGCAAGGAACTTCCCTTGCATTTACAGCTCTACCAAAAAAGCGGTGACATTCAGGCTGTTTTGCACACGCACAGCCACTATGCCACCCTTTGGTCTTGCCTGGAACATGAAAACACGCGGGATTGCATCCCGCGCTACACCCCTTATTTAAAAATGAAGCTGGGCAGTGTTGGCCTTGTGCCCTATGCAGAACCGGGCTCGGCCGAATTGTTTGCGGCCTTTGCGAATTGTGTTATGCACAGCGACGGTTTTTTGCTTGCAAACCATGGGCCCCTTGTGGGCAGCAGTGGCATTTTGGAGGCCTTCTATGCACTGGAAGAGCTCGAGGAAAGTGCACGCATTGCCTTTGCGTTGGAGGGCTCTCGCCGGGGCGTAAATCGAATCTAGGCGTTTCCACCCATTTCGATGCTGCTAAAAAAAGGCCACCGGTTCATCAAAAGCCACAGCATCACAGTCATAAGCACCACCACAATAACGGTAAGTTTAATGCCATGTTTGAACATATATTTCGGCTCCAGGCCATAGCCCACGGGAATGGCCCGTATTGATGTGGGCATACAATAAGACAAATTCACGCCCACGGTGGCCGCCAATATATAGGGCACAGGGTTCAAATTCATGCCCAAAGTAAGGCTGAGCACCACGGGCATGGCAACCGCCGCTGTGGCCGTGTTGCTTGTGAAATCCGATAAGATGATGGTGAGCAAAATCACCACAAGAACCAATAAAAATTCACTTTGTATTTGCGCGGCAGAGAGCAGCCCACCCAGGGCCTCTGCCGCGCCACTTTCGTTGATGAGGGTGCCTGCGGCAAGTCCACCCGCATACACATAAATAAGCTCCCAGCCAATTTTTTGCTGCACCACGCGCCAAACCATCAGTTTTTCGCCGGATGGTTTTTTTATAAAAAAGGATAGAATGCCGCAAATAACAAACACATAGGCCGGCTTGAGCCCCGGCAGTATGTCTGCATACAAAGAGCGTGTGAAAGACAGAACTGTGGCCACCAAAAACAGTGCAAGGCAAACCAGTTCGGTTCTGCCAATGCGTCCAAGTTCTTTGTGTTTTTCTACAAAATAATCTTTTGTGCCCGCTAGCTGTTCGTCTTTGGGTTTGATGGCAAAGATGAACAAAAGGTTTGACACAACCAAAACCAACATGATGGGGAAAAACTTAATTACCCATTCCATATACATGAACTCGCGCCCTGTATATTGCTCGATATACTCCACAATCACCAGATTCATTGCGCCGCCCAAAGGGCTTGCAAGGCCGCCCAGCCCCGTACCCCAAGCGATGGTCAACAATAAAAGCGAGCCTATTTTGCTTTTGTCTATCTCGCGAATGCCCACATAACGTAGCATGGACACGGCAATGGGCGTGATGGTGGCGCACACCACGGAGTTTGGCAGCACCGAGGACAAGGCAACCGACAAAAAAAACCAAAATGCAATCTGAGCCGAGAGCGACGCACCGATCATGGCCAAAAAACTGTAGGCAATGCGTTTATCCAGCCCCACCATTTCCCAAGACACGGTTAACATCGAGGCCCCGAGCAATAGCAGGATGATTTCCGAGGCATAGTTTGCCAAAACGGCCGACATGGGGCTCATCTCGACAAATGCGTTTACGGCAATGGGCAAAAAACCCGTCACCGCATAGTCGATGCAGGAACTCACCCACCAATAGCCCATCCACAAAACCGTACCAAGTGCCGCACGCATTTCAAAGGTGGCAAAAATGTTCTCCGGCAAAAACAGCACACAAAGAAGCCACAACAAGGGGCCCATTGCAATGTGCAGCTTGTTTTTGTTCACCATCTTTTTCGCTTGCATTCTCTCCCCCTACTGCAAACTGTTCACAAGGTGTACCATGGCATCCACCGAGTTCAAGTTTTCCGGCACCAAATCCATCACATCAATTTGCACCGAAAAAACATAATTCAACTCGCTGACCAATGCAATGATGGAAAGTGAATCCAAAATGCGCGCGTCTATCAAGTCTGTTTTGGTTTCATAGTCCACACCCGGGTGAATGCCGTTCAAAATCTCAATGATTTGCTCTTTCATTTCCTTCTCCTTTTACAGTTCAATTTCCGCTTTTCTGTCAATTTTATCGTTGTAGGTTCTTGGCACGGCTTGAATGGTTTGAATGCTGCGCGGACGCTTAAAATCCTCGAGCATATTCATCAAATGGTCACTTAATTCTGCCATTTCCAAGCCCTTTTCGGCCACCACATACAAAACGGGCACCTCGCCCAGCAAGGCATCCACCCTACCCTTGCAAATGCAGTCGCGCACGCCTTTACACTTGCGTGCCGCCTCTTCCACCTCCAAGGGGGATATCTTGTTACCCCCACTTTGGATGACGTCATCGGCCCTTCCCAGCATATATACACGCCCTACCTCGTCTTTATAGCCCAAATCGTTCGAGTGCAAATATCCGTTTACAATGGTCTTTTTCGTCAATGCCTCATCTTTGAAATATTCCCGCATCCCCATGGCCCCCGTGTATGCCAAATAGCCGGGGTTTTCGGCCGTGGCATTGTCCATGGGTTTGCCGTGCTCATCCACAATGCTGAACCTGGCATTTTTGGCAGGGTAGCCAATGCACTGCGGGCGGTTGTCTTCCGAATTGAAATTCAAAATACACGCACAACCCATTTCTGTGGATCCGTAAATGTTGTATAGCCGCAAATTCGGCAGCAGACGCAACAGATGCTCTTTGTCTGCCTCGGCCAGTGGCGCCGCGCCAAACTGAATGTAATCCAACTGCTCCTTGTACTGCGCCAATTTGTCGTGCGTTAGCTTAAAGATAATACTCATGGCGGCCGGCGCCATGGCAAGGGCTGTCACCTTGTATTGTTCTATCCGCTCAAACAGGATTTTTGCAAAAAACACACCGTCACAAAGCACCACGCTGCTGCCGTTTATCATGTTTGCAAAGTATCGCCGCAGGCTGAATGAATGGTTCATGGGCATGGGAATCAATTCCACATTGTCTTTTTTCATCCCTACACCCAGCATCACATTTTCGGCCACGGCATACTCGGCCCCATATTCAATGACAATGCCCTTCGATTTGCCTGTGGTGCCCGTGGTGAACAGCACCATGGCCTCATCGTGCACACCCTGCTGCAAAAACAGCGGCTCTTCGGCCTCATGTGCAAAAGCCTCTTGCAGGCCATAACACTGTGCGCCTTCTATCTCTATGTCGCCAAACACTTTGCAAGCGCCCGTCTCGCTTACAATTTCGGCCAGCCTGCCGGGGTTGATGCTTTTTTCCAAGGGCACACATACTGCGCCGGCCAGTTGCACCGCGTGGCACACTGCCAAAAATTCCGTGGTTTGCGCGGCTTTCACCGGAATATATTCACCTTTTAGCACGCCCATTTTTTTCATGAAAGAGGCCGCTTTGCAAATGGCCTCCCAATACTGTGCATAGCTCAGGGCGGTTTTCCCATCTGCCAAGGCCAACTTGTGTGGTGTTTGCTGTGCGGCGTTTGCAATGCAGCCCAGCACCGTTTTCTCCTCAGTTCTCATGTACCTTTTATTCCTTTTCCTTTATTCGCCAAACCCCTCTTGCAATTGGTAGCCCTCGCCAAAAAGCAAATCGTATTGTAGCACCGATTGGTTGTACAATAAGGCCTCTTGCTCTTCTTCCATTTCGCGTGTGTATTCGCCGCTTGGGTAAAATAGAACCCCTTTGCTGCTGGCCGTGTATTCGTTCATCTGGCTGTTCAAAAACTCGAAATAGGCCGGCATGTCCTGGCCGTAGAGCTCCAAGGTAAGCGGGGCCAGATTGTAGGCCGACACCGTGCCCAAATCGATGGTTTCATTCCCCCTATTGCTCCAAATCAAAAGCGGAGTTTGGTACATTTTTGGGTTTGAAGTGTCTCCCTCTTCAATGAATCCCGTGTCCTCAAAAAGGCCGTAGGCATCGGACATGGGGTTTAAATGGTCTCCCCAAAAAACCACGATGGTGGGCCGTTCTGCCGTGCGAAGATAGTCGGTCAAGTACCCAAGAGCCGCGTCCATCTCGTACATTCCCGTGGCGCAGTCTTGCACTTGGCCAAGGATGTCCTCGGAAAGGCCGGCATCATTTTGTGTTATCTGCACAAGGTCTTGCTCCGGGTAACGCGTGGGGCTGTAGGTGGTGTGGTTTTGCATGGTGACGGCGTGAATGAACAGCGGATTTTCGTCTGTTGAGCGGTTTTGCTGCTCTTCTATCACTCTATCCACCATGGCTCTGTCTGAAATAAAGCCGCGGCGACGTTGGGCATCCTCCATATCCTCTTCTGAAATGAAGGTGTCGATGCCAAGGCGTGGATAGGCCACATCTCGGTTCCAAAAACGTTCTCCATAGCCGTGGATGGCCAAGGTTTCATAGCCCTCCTCTTTGAGATGCCATGCAAGAGAGGGGGTATCGTCTGTGATGTACTGTTGGTAGGGTTTGCTTCCGGCGGGCAGATACTCCATGGAAAACCCGGTCAAAGCCTCAAATTCCACATCGCAGGTGCCGCCGCCATAGCTGGGCGAATAGAGGTAACCGCTGGCCGCTTCCTCGGCAAGCCGATTCAGGTTCGGGGTCAATTCGCGGTCATATTCAAGGCCGGGCAGTGCCTCCATATCCCAAAAGCCCTCTGCCATCAGGAAGATGATGTCCGGTGCTGTTTCGTCGAAATGGCCCGTAGCGGCCGGGCTGTACTCATAAAACGGGGATGGGTTTTGCCCACTTTGCGCCAAAATGTTTTCCACGTTTTGTTCGCTGTAACCCTCGGGTTGGGTGATGTTGAGCAGTTGTAAATTTGTTAAAAACCCGGTTAATACCCCATTGTATCGGTAGTATCTATCCTGCATCCACATATCTTCCTCGATGCCCAAGGCCGCCACACTGACAGGGTTTAAAAACACAAAAAACAGCATAAGTGCTGCGCCGGCCAAAGCCGATAAGGAAACCAAAAAACGGCGGATGGTAGCCTTTCTTTTTTCTTTTGGCAGGGGCACAATTACAAAAAAACCAAGCAATGCCACTAGCAAAAACAAAAGAGCTGTTACCAGCATATTGCTTTGCAATGCAAAGCTTACCTCGCTTGTGATGCCCATCAAATCGTCTATTTGCATGAGGTCCCAAGGCAAAAACGGCTCGTTTCGCATATTGAGCTTGTAATAGGTGACAACCGCCGGCACATTGCCAAGCAGCCCCACACCCACAATGCCTGCCACATGGTTTTTAAATAGATAACACAAAAACACATAGATTAGTGCCAAAAAAACATAGGCGATGAGAAAGCTGGGAAAGTTGAGCCGAAGTGCATCGAAAAAACCAAGGTCTCTCTCGTGCGGGCCCAAGGTTCCCCTTGCAATCCACTCACTCGTTACCATGGTTAGCATGGGAACCAGCACAAAAAACAACACATTGAGCAACAGGCTTTTTCTCACTTTGAGTGCCTTCTCTGTGTGCAAAAACCAAAGCGGCTTTTGTGCCTTTTCTTTGCCGGTTCCGGCGCTTGTGTTTTCTTCTATCCCTTGTTGCCTCTGCGCCTGCCGCTGCCTTTTTTCATGTTCTGCCATCTTAGCCTATCCCTTTCTCCCCTGTTGCCGTTTGTTTTACCCAAAGTTTATGTGCCTTTCTCCCCAAAAGCACAAAAACGACAAAATACATAAAAACCGCCCGGTTTTTCACCGGACGGAAACTGTACAATCCGCAAATTCAGCTATCCAGCAACAACTCGCCGTGTGTGGGCGCACCTGCCGCATTGGCCTCATCTGTGTCGATGTGCATAGCGGCAGCAAATTGGTCGCTCACACGGGCCACCACATCGTCAAAAACCAAGCATCTGCCATTCGCTCCACAAGCCACCTTCACATTTTGGCCGTTTTTCACACCAAATTTTTCGGCTGTATGTGGGTCTAGATGCACATGGCGTTTGGCCACAATACACCCCTCTTTGAGCTCCACTTCACCTTTCGGCCCAATGAGTTTCACCGAAGCCGAGTCGGCCACATCTCCGCTTTCACGCACCGGAGGACGCACACCGATTTTCATCGCATCTGTTACGCTGATTTCCACCTGTGATGCCTTGCGCACAGGGCCAATGATGGTAACCCCTGCCAAGGTATTTTTAGAACCTACCACGTCCACACGCTCTTCACAGGCAAACTGCCCCGGCTGGGACAAGTCTTTTTTGGGGTGCAGCACTGCCTCTTCGCCAAATAAGATACGCAAATCATTTTCTGTTACATGAACATGTCTTGCCGATGTTTCTACAATCACTTTCTTAACCACAAAATCCTCCGTTAATCAGTTTGCCTAGCCTGGCTAATTCCTACTTTTTTTGTCAAGATAATACATTGGAGCAGTAGAATTAGTATACCATAAAGTGCATCTTTTGCAAAGAGGAAAATAGTGAAAATGTATGGTATACTGGAATGGATTATTTTAAAAAAAATTCGCAAAAGAGAGGAAGCGTTTTCATGCATACATTCCAAAGTTTGCAAGAGGATTGCACAAGCTGCCAACGTTGTGGGCTTTGCAAAACAAGGCAGCACGTGGTTTTTGGTGTTGGCTTTGAAGCCGCAGAGATTATTTTTGTGGGAGAGGGCCCCGGGAAAAATGAAGATGAACAGGGCGAGCCCTTTGTGGGGCGTGGCGGAAAACTTTTGGACATCTACCTTGAAACCATTGGCTTGCACCGCAAAAAAAATATCTACATTGCCAATATTGTGAAATGTCGTCCACCGCAAAACCGAGACCCCTTGCCCGAGGAGCAAGAGGCCTGCCTGCCTTGGTTGCGCGAACAATTTCGCCTTTTGCAACCCAAAATTGTGGTGTGCGTGGGGCGTGTTGCCGCGAAAGTGATGATTCAAAAAGATTTTGCCATTATGAAACAGCACGGAGAATGGTTTTACAAAAACGGTATTTGGTTCATGGCCACTTTACACCCGGCCGCACTTTTGCGAAACCCAAACAACAAACCCCTTGCCTTTGAAGATTTTGTTTCCCTGCGCAAAAAAATAGGCGAAGTTTGCGAAAGAACCGAGCTATTGTAAGGCGCAGCGCCTTATTCAAACAGGGATATTTGGTTGCTTTTCGGCATGGCACCAAGGGCCCCCATTTGGGCAAGTGCCTCCATCACCGGGCCCGACACCCCTGCCGCACGTTGCAAATCCTCTTGAGAGAGATAAGCTTGCCCGTTTTGCGTTGCGTTTTCCAGGTCGAGAGCCGCGCGGTCTCCCACGCCTTTGATGGCCAAAAATGGCAGGCGTATTTTTTCGTCCTCAATGCCATATTGCAAAGCCTTGCTCTTGCCAAGATGAATTGGCAAGAATTCGAAACCACGCAGCAGGTATTCATTCACAATTTGTAGCGAAGCCACTGTCCCCTCGTTTTTGGCCGTCTTTTCCTGTTTTGCCTGCTCTACCGCCTTGGCAAGGCGCTGTTTTGCCACGGCCTTGCCACCCACGGCCGCCTCATAGTCAATATCTTCGCCGCGAACGGTGAAATAGGTGGCATAAAAAGCCAAGGGATGGTAAATTTTGAACCACATCAGGCGCACGGCCGACATCAAATAGGCCACAGCATGGGCCTTTGGAAACATATATTTTATTTTGCGGCAACTTTCCAGATACCACTCTTCCACACCACAACGGCGCAACTCCTCTTCCACACCGGGCGCAAAGCCGTTTTTGGCCACTTTTCCCTTTCGCGTTTGTTCCATCACGTCGAACGCCATTTTCGGCGGCACCCCTTTGTGGATGAGGTCTGTCATGATGGAGTCGCGCGTGCCAATTACCTCAGAGATGGTGCAAACTTTGTCTTTGATGAGGTCTTGGGCGTTTCCGTTCCACACGTCGGTGCCGTGAGACAGCCCCGAAATCTGGATGAGATCGCCGAAATTTTTTGGCTGTGCCTCTATGAGCATTTGGCGCACAAAGCCCGTGCCCAGCTCCGGAATGCCCAAGGTGCCCGTTTCAATTTTGAATTCTTTTGCGCTGATGCCAAGGGCATCCGGTGCCGTTAGCAGGCTGAACACTTTTTCGTCGTTCATCGGCACGTCGTCCATTTTAATGCCCGTGTGTCGCTCTAGGTGGTGATACATTGTGGGCACATCATGGCCAAGTTCGTCCAGTTTCAAAAGGGTATCGTGCAAATACTTAAACTCAAAGTGAGTGGTCACCACGCCCTTGCCCTCGTCATCGGCCGGGTGCTGAACGGGGCAAAAATCTGTAATTTCATATCCTTTCCGCACAACCACCATGACACCCGGGTGCTGGCCTGTGGTGCGTTATACACCCTCACACCCCTGCACAAGGCGGTTGATTTCGGCATTGGGCAAAAACAATTCTCGCTCGTCGAGATATTTTTTCACATAGCCATAGGCTGTTTTGTCTTTGAGGCCGGATACCGTGCCCGCCTTGAACACATATTCCTTGCCAAACAAATCTTCGGTGTAGCGGTGCGCCCTGGCCTGGTATTCTCCGGAAAAATTGAGGTCGATGTCCGGTTCTTTATCGCCGTCGAACCCGAGGAAGGTTTCAAATGGTATCTCGTTGCCCTCCCCTTTTAAGGCCCCACCGCAGTGGGGGCACTGCTTGCTCTTCAAATCGAATCCACTGGCCACACTGCCATCCAGAAAAAATTCGCTGTATTTACAGTTTTGGCAAACGTAGTGCGGCGGTAGAGGATTCACCTCGGAGATGCCCGCAAAATAGGCCACAGCCGACGAGCCCACCGAACCGCGGCTACCCACAAGATAGCCATTCTCCTCGCTGTTTTGCACCAGTTTTTGTGCGATGACATACAATACAGCATACCCATGTGCAATGATGGAATCCAGCTCTTTTTGAAGCCGCTCCTCCAGAAGTGCCGGCAGTGTTTCACCATACAACCGCCTGGCATTTTCCATTGTTTTTTCGCGCAAAATTTCCTCAGAACCCTCAATTTTGGGCGTAAATGTACCTTTCGGAATGGGGCGAATGCCGCTTTCGATGCTGTTTGCAATTTGGTTTGGATAGTGCACCACGGCGGCCAAAGCATCCTCTTCGCTTAGATAGGAAAATTCTTTCAGCATCTCCTCGGTGGTTCTGAAATAGAGCGGTGCTTGGTTGTCGGCATCGGAAAAACCCTGCCCAGCCTGCACCACGGCGCGATAAACGGCCTCGTGTTCACGCATGAAATGCACATCGCCCGTGGCCACCACGGGCTTGCCTAATTTCTTGGCAAGTTGTACAATTTTGCGGTTGTTCTCTTTGAGCCTTTCCTCACTGTCCACTTCGCCGTTCCTTAGCATAAAAGCATTGTTGCCCAACGGCTGAATTTCCAGGAAATCGTAAAAAGAGGCCATATCTTCCAGTGTATCGTCGTTTGCGCCACCCGCAACTGCGTTGTAAAGTTCTCCGGCTTCACAGGCGGAACCCACCAACAAACCCTCTCTGTGTCGGCTCAGAAGGCTTCTTGGCACACGTGGCCCCTTGCTTTTGCCGCTTGCATAATATTCTATGTGGCTTTTTGACACCAGTTCATACAAATTTTTAAGCCCTTTTGGCGTTTGCACCAAGAGCAGCAGGTGAAAATTTCGGCGCGAAAGCACATGGGTATCCGCAAGCATGGTGTTGAGCTGTTTGATGTCATCGATGCCACGTCCTTCTATTTCCGAAAACATCCGCAAAAACATGTCGGCCGTGGCCTCAGCATCGGCCTGTGCACGGTGATGCCCGAAAGGAGGCACGCCGAGATGGGCCGCCAAGGTGTCGAGCTTGTAGTTTTTCAGCCCCGGATACAAAGCGCGCCCCAGGGGCAAGGTGTCGATACAGGGTAAATTGAATGCAAGCCCTGCGCGCTCTGCCGCCGCCTGAATAAAGCGCACATCAAAGCCATGCCCATTGTGCGCCACAAGCACACTGTCTTTTGCAAACGCCAAAAACTGTTCCAGCACTTCCCCTTCCGGCGGCGCCTCCTGCACCATGTCGCTTGTGATGCCCGTGATGCGTGTGATGTGTGGCAGAATGGGGCATTGTGGATTGATGAAACTGCAAAAGGTATCCACAATACATCCATCTTCTACAAGCACGGCACCAAGCTCCGTCATGCGGTCTTGCTTTGCATGCAGGCCCGTGGTCTCGATGTCAAACACCACAAAACGTGTATTTCGAAGCGCTCCTTCGGCCACACCGCTTACAATATTCACCCCGTCGTCGATGCAATAGGCTTCCATTCCGTAAATCACTTTGAAGTCCGGGTATTCTTTTTGCAGGCCTTCTAAGGCGAGCATGGCCTCCGGGAATGCCTGCACCACGCCATGGTCGGTGATGGCAACGGCTTTGTGCCCAAGCCTTGCCGCCGTTTGCACCACTTCTTTCGGGTCACACAGGCCGTCCACGGCACTGAGCCTTGTGTGCAAGTGTAGCTCCACTCGTTTTTCATCCGCATTGTCTGTAAAGGATTTTTTCTTTACACGTAAAATGTCGTATGCTTTTAAGACAAAGGCATTTTCAAAGTTATCATGCACGAATTCACCGCGCAAAAAGAGGCTGTCGTTTGCCTTGATTTGCTCCAGTTTGCCCAGTGGCATATGCGCTTGGAAATGCAGTTTAACGGTGACAGAACTGCTGTAATCTGTCACATAAATGAGTGCCAATTTTCCGCCACGGCGCAGGTCGCGCCAGTCCACCTTAAACACATCTCCAAACAAAGTGCACTTGTGGCTTTCTTCGTCAAGCTCCGCCATACGCTCCGGCTGTGTGGGTGCAAAAGAGCTGCCGTATATAAGTTCTGCCGGCTCATCTGAAAATACCACACCCTCTATTGGCGGCAATTTCACACCCCGTTTTTTGGGCTTCACAATTTCCTGTTCTCTTGTCTTTGCCTCTTGTGTTTGCCAAGGCGCAAAGGCCTCTTTGCCCCTTGTGCTTGTCAGTTCCACGGTGGGGCGCTGGCCGGTGGCTTCCTCTATCAAATCGGCCAGCAATTCCGGGAAATGAACGGCATTCAAAAAAGAGCATCCCGTGGGCACATCCAACGTGATGCCATTGTTTTCTATTTTGATATCCGCATTTTTAAAATATCCGTTCAGCGGTACCCCGCGCAACTTCAGTTCTTCAATTAGAATCAAAACACTCTTTTTATCCAGGCCGTCATAGGGAAAACGCCCACGCAAGTTCACCTTATACAGCGGAAACCGGTCGGCAAGGCTTTTTTGCAAGCAGCCATTTTCCGACACGCTCAACGCGCGGCCACAGTGATACTGTATCACCACTTGGCCCTGTTTCTCGTCTACAAAGGCACCTTCAATGGCGATGTCTTGCGCACTTTCCAGTGCATCGTCCAAAAAGAGCTCCGGACACAGTTCCGATAAGGGCAAGCCCACAAATCCATCCTCCGTTTTGGCAAGGCCAAACACTTGCCTATGCATTTTTCGCACTAATCATCGAGCGTTTGCACTTCTTTAAGCAATTCTTCCACAAAGTTTTCGCGCACGGTGCGCACCCGCTCGCCTTTTTTGAAAATCACCGCGCTGTTTTTTCCGCCGGCCAGCCCCACATCGGCCTCTTTTCCCTCACCAAGCCCATTCACCACACAGCCCATCACGGCAACTTTCACCTGATTTTTCGAGCCTTTCAGACGCTCCTTGACCTGTGTTGCAATGTCTTCCACCGCAATACAAGTGCGCCCGCAGGTGGGGCAACTGATGATTTCCGGCCCTGCCACAGGTTGCCCTGCGGCACGCAAAATTTCAAAACCCGCCTCCACTTCGCGCACAGGGCTTGCCGTGAGCGACACGCGCAAGGTGTCTCCAATGCCATCTAGCAACAAGCTACCGATGCCCATGGCATTTTTAATCAGCCCCTCGCGCTCCAGCCCCGCCTCGGTAACGCCGAGGTGCAAGGGATAAGCGCACTGCTGCGCCAAGAGCCGATAAGCCTTCACATTGGTGGGCACATGGCTGGATTTAAGCGAAATGACAATGTTGTTGAAATCGAAACGCTCCAAAAGTGCCATTTCCGCAAGGGCACTTTCACAAAGTGCCTCGGCCGTTGGGTGCCCATATTTTGCAAGGAGCTCCTTCTTTAAACTGCCGCCGTTTACCCCAATGCGAATGGGCACACCTTTTTGCTTGCAGGCCTTGGCCACCTGTGCTACGCGCTCGTCGTCGCCAATGTTGCCGGGGTTTAGGCGCACTTTGTCCACCCCGGCCTCCACACAGGCCAGTGCAATGCGGTAATCGAAGTGAATATCCGCCACAATGGGCATCTTCACAGCCTCTTTAAGCGCCTCAATGAGGCGCACATCCTCCATTTTCGGCACACTCACACGCAAAATATCACAGCCGGCTTTTTCCAGCTCTTGGGCGCTGCGCACATTGCCCGCAACGTCTTGTGCTGGCACATTGAGCATACTTTGCACACGAACGGGGTTTTCACCGCCCAAGGCAAGGCCGCCCACATACACAGTTTTGCACACTCTTCTCTCTGCACTCATTTCTTCATCCCACCAAACGCATGACATCGTTGAATGTAACCCAAATTGTAAAACCAATCAACAGGGCAAATCCGGCCAAATTCACGGCTGTTACAAACCGCTCGTTGAGCGGTTTTCTGATGACGGCCTCCACAAACAGCAGCAACACCTTGCCGCCATCTAAAGCGGGAAGCGGCAACATATTGACAATACCCAAGTTCACCGTAATAAGCGCAAGCAAGTTCAAAACACTTTGCCAGCCGATGGACACCGCCATCCCCACTTGCTCCACAATGCCCACGGGCCCGGAAAGCTGGTTGACGGCAAGACGCCCCATTACCAAATCCAAAAGACTCAGATAAATTGTACGTGCATAGGAAAGTGTGGTTAAAAAAGCCTGTTTTACCACGGTCCACACATTTTTTTCCACTGCCTGCACCTTGAAGCCAAAATCCAAATAGGTGTACACTTCGCCTGTTGCCTCGTTGATAACCGGCTCGCCCGTTTCGGGGTCTACGGCCTCCACCTCGGGAAAGGCAACGTTTTTCAGCAACACTTTTTCGCCATCTCGCCGCACGGTTAAATCGAAATTTCCGTTGTTCGTTCTGGCAAATTCATACATCATGTCATTCAAAATGAACATTCTACGCCCATTGATTTCCAAAATTTGATCGCCCACTTCAAGGCCGGTTTCCGCATTTGTCACCTCAGCGAGGGTGGTATCTGCAATGGGGCCTCCACTTGCCACCAGCACAATGAGCACCAAAAACCCAAGCAACATATTCATAAAAGCACCGGCCACAAGCACAAGCAGGCGTTTTGGAATGGGTGCCTTGGAAAAACTGTGTTCACTTTGCTCGGTTTCGCCTCCATCTTCGTCTTCCATTTGCACATAGCCCCCAATGGGAAACATGCGCAGGGAATAGGTGGTGTCGCCCCTTGTGAACTGAAACAAGGCGGGCCCCATGCCCAGTGCAAACGCCAAAACGCGAATGCCACTTTTTTTGGCCACAAGGAAATGGCCTAGTTCATGCACAAAAATAACAACGCCAAACACCAACACCGATACCAGCAACATCAGAACCGTGTTCATTTCTATCCTTTCTCATTCCAATCCGCGCCTGCTTAAAAGCTGTTTAAACGGGAATGGCTTTGCTGTGTTCTCTGACATAGCGCCGTGCGGTGGCATCGCAGGCATACACATCTTCCAGGCAATAGCCGCCCGAGAAAGAATCGCTTGCAACACAACCCTCCACCAAACGCCCTATGTCCAAAAAACGAATTTTTTCCTGCAAAAACAGAGCCACGGCCTCTTCGTTGGCACCATTGGCTGCGCACGGTGCCAGCCCACCCTGTGCCGCCGCTTGCTTGCAGGCGGCAAGGCAGCGAAAAGTTTCCTCGTCTGCCGCGCCAAAATCCAGCCGTGAAAGCGTTTTTAAGTCGAGGTGCGGCGCACTGCCCCGTGCCCGCTGCGGGAAGGTGAGCGCATATTGAATGGGAATGCGCATATCCGGCACACCAAGCTGGGCAAGCACAGAGTTGTCTTCAAATTCCACCAGCGAATGAATGATGCTTTGCCGCTGCACCACAATGTCTATTTGTTCGGGTTTTAAATCGAACAGCCACATGGCTTCAATAAATTCAAGCCCCTTGTTCATCAGCGTGGCAGAATCGATGGTAATTTTGCTTCCCATCGACCAATTGGGGTGCCGCAGTGCATCCTGCAAGCCCACCTTGAGGAGTTCCTCTGTGTTTTTTTCGTAGAACGGCCCCCCAGAGGCTGTTAATATTACACGTTTCAATGCATTTTTACTGTGCTCATCTTGCAAACACTGAAAAATGGCGCTATGCTCGCTATCCACCGGCAACAGCCTGCCGCCTTTTTCCCGGCTTTCTCGCATCACCAATTCTCCGCCTGTTACCAGGCTTTCCTTGTTGGCCAGCGCCACATCCAAGCCACGTGCTAAGGCTGCAAGCGTTGCCCCAAGGCCTGCAATGCCCACGATGGCATTGAGCACCACATCGGCCTCGCATATGATCGCAAGGTTTTTTGCGGCCTGTTCCCCTTTGAATAGCTGCACGGGAAAGGGCAGGGCGCTCAGTGCCGTCGCCACTTCTTCGGCCGCCTTTTCATCGGCCACACCCACAAGTGGTGGACGAAAAATTTTCACCTGTTCCAACAGCAATTTTGTGTTGCTTCCCGCCGAAAGCGCGGCCACCTCGTAGCCCTGCCGCGCTATCACATCCAAGCTTTGCCGGCCAATAGAACCCGTACTTCCAAGCAGTGCTACGCGTTTTTTCATTTCAAACCTCGTATTTGATTGCCATAAAGCCCCGATTGTGTAGACACCCTTTAAAGCAAGTGGTAAACCTGTACCGCCAAGGCCATGAGTGGCGCAATGAACAGCAGGCTATCGAATCTGTCTAGGATGCCGCCGTGCCCGGGAAATATCGTGCCATAGTCTTTCAGCTTGCATTGCCGCTTCACGGCCGAGGCAAACAAATCACCGAGCATGCCCAAAACAGCTGCCGGAATGCCCAAAAGCACCACCGCCAAATAGGAACCCCCGTCTCCCTCGTTCCAAAGCGGGCCTACTTGCCAAAACTGTGTGTACAAAAAGCTGATGACAAACCCGAGCAACATGCTGCCCAAGACACCGCCTACAGCACCTTCCACCGTTTTGTTTGGGCTGACATTCGGTGCGAGTTTATGCCTGCCAAAACGCCTGCCCACAAGGTAGGCAAAGGTGTCTCCGCCCCAGGCATAGCCCATCACCATCACGGTGCAATACACGGCATCTTCGCCGTATTCTGCCGCCGGAAGCAAGGTTTTTAAGCTTGTAAGCGAGAAAAAGCAAAACAGCACCACAAGTGAAAACACGGTCATACCGCCAAGTTTTGCAAAATCAATGTGCTTGCTTTTACGCACAAAACACAAAGCCAAGTACAAAAGAAGGGCAAACAACACGGTCGTAATCCACTTTTGCAAACCGAACACCGGAAGCAAAAACACCAAAATCACCGGCAGTACAAAGCCGATATACAAGTAGGAATCCTGTTTTTTAAACCCAAATGCGTTGAATATTTCATGGATAGCAACGAGGCAAACCGCGGCAAACAGCAGGTTGAACAGCACCGTGTTGTAAAAGAAAAAAACCAACACCAGCAACAAAACACCCACCACCGACGTAATGACTCTTGTTTTCATCGCGGTTCCTCCTTTCTGCATTTTGAAAACGACCTAAAACACCCAAGCCACGCTATACAAGGCCGCCAAAACGGCGCTCGCGGCTGTGATACTCTTGCACCAGTGCATCAAAATGAGCCCTTGTGAAATCCGGCCACAAGGTGTCTGTAAAAATAAATTCCGTGTAGGCGCTTTGCCAAAGCAAAAAATTGGAAATGCGCTTTTCGCCGGAGGTGCGCAGAATAAAATCGGGCATGGGCTGCCCTTTTGTATAAAGCCGCGCCGTGATATCCTCGGGCGTAATGTCCTCGGGTGCACGCTGGCCACTTTGCACTTCCTTGGCCAAAAGCCTTGCTGCCTGCACAATTTCCTGCTGCCCGCCGTAATTCACGGCCACATTTAGCACCATGCCCGTGCGGTTCTTTGTTTTTTCCTCTATGTCCTGCATCATGTCTTTTTGCTCTTTGCGCAAAGGGTCTCTATCGCCCAAAAAAACAACGCGGTTGTCCTCTTCAATATATTTATACAAGCGCTTCAGGCTTGTTGTAAACAAATCCATGATTACTTTTAGCTCTTCTTTTGGGCGCGACCAATTCTCGGTGGAAAAGGCATAGTATGCGATGGAAGCCACACCCAATTCGTTTGCATGCCGCGTGATGTCCTCGAATACCTCTGCCCCTTTTTTATGCCCTGCCGTGCGCGGCAAACCGCGCTTTTTGGCCCAGCGCCCGTTTCCGTCCATGATAATACCGATAGACAGGCCCTTTGCCGAATGCTTTTCTTCCATATTTCATTCGCCTTTCCGCCTTTTTCTGTTAGAACGGCTCTCGCCGCACGATACGGCGAGAGCCAAAACCATTCGCTTAAATTTCCATGATTTCGTTTTTCTTCTCTTCACAGATACGGTCGACTTCCTTTGTGTGCTTGTCGGTTACCTTTTGTATTTCGTTTTCGAGCTCTTTCAAATCGTCTTCGGTGAGCTCACTTTTTTTCTTGGCCGCCTTGAAATGCTCGATGGCGTCTCTGCGAATGTTGCGCACGGCCACCTTGCCCTCCTCGCCCATCTTCATCACATCTTTGGTAAGTTGTTTGCGGCGTTCTTCGGTGGGTGCGGGAAAACCGAGACGAATCACCTTGCCATCATTCGAGGGCGTGATGCCAATGTCTGAGGACAAAATGGCCTTTTCAATGTCTTTGATGAGGCTGACATCCCACGGCGATATCACAAGCATACGCGCCTCGGGCACCGAGACGGCCGCCACTTGCTGTATCGGTGTTGGGCTACCATAATAGTCCACCATCACCTTGTCGAGCACAGCCGGGTTTGCACGCCCTGCCCGAACAGCACCGAGCTCTTTTTGCAAATGCTCAAGAGCCTTGTCCATTTTTTCCTTGTATTGCTTTGTTGCTTCCTTATCCATTTTTGTCACGCCTCCTTTTGTCTTATTCTTTCACCAAGGTGCCAATGGCTTCGCCTTGCACCGCACGCCTAATATTTTCCGGATCGCTCAAATCGAACACGAACAAGGGCAAACCATTTTCCCTGCACAATGCCGCGGCCGCCGTATCCAAAACGGCCAACCGTTTTTCCAGCATCTCGTCAAAACCCAAGGTTTCGTATTTCACGGCATTCGGGTTCTTTTTGGGGTCGCTGTCATACACGCCGTCCACCAAGGTGGCCTTGAGAACCATGTCGGCCCCAATTTCGGCCGCGCGCAAAGCCGCCGCCGTGTCGGTGGAAAAAAAGGGGTTGCCCGTGCCGCAGGCCATGATGACAATGCGCCCTTTTTCCATGTGGCGCACAGCCTTGTTTCGAACATAGGGCTCTGCCACAGCCTGCATGGGGATGGCCGTTTGCACGCGCACCTCTATGCCCAATTTTTCCAAAGCATCGGCTACGGCCAGTGCGTTCATCACAGTGGCCAACATCCCAATGTGGTCACTTTTTGTGCGCTCCATGTCGCCGCCGCTTCGCCCGCGCCAAAAATTACCGCCGCCCACCACCACCGACATTTGCACGCCGGTTTCGTGCGCATTTGCAATTCCCTTGCAAATGCTTTGCACCGTTTGGATGTCTAGGCCAAAGCCTACGCCACCGGCCAACGCTTCACCCGATAGTTTCAGCAATACACGCTTATACTGTGCCACCAAATTTCCACCCCGCTTCTTTCGCAAGTTGTTTTTTTACACTCTTTTTATTTTACAATAGATTCGCTGTGATGTAAAGCACCGCCCTTTTTGAGTGCCCACAGCAAAACCGGCTTTGCAAGCCAGCCGCCTGAGGCTGCACCCAATAGGCACCGAGTAAAGCTCGGTTTCTCAGGCCGTCAATAAAGTACCAATTGCGTCGTCAGGCTGCAAAATGCCGCGACAATTACAGATCAACCATATGCGCCTTTGCGGCATTTTTTGCTTCCTAGCACTTGGCACTTTCTTGCCGCCCTGCACTTTTTTGACACTCTGAGGCACCGAGTAAAGCTCGGTTTCTATTTTGTATGGGCATTTTTTTCGTGCCCTTTATACGGGTTCCCCCCATTAAGATGACACGGGCTCATAGTACAAATTGCGGATATAGTCCTCTGTATCCGCTTCATCCATGTAAAAATCCACGCCTTGCATCTCCCCTTGCATGGTATCAAATGAAACCGATTCGGCCGTTAAAAAGAAATAGGCAATGTGTATCATTTCGCGTAAGCTTAGGTCGGTTGTGACATAGGCATTGAAAACTCTTGCCATCTGCAAAGCAAACACCGGGCTGTCTTTGCACTCTTCTATTATGTTGGTAAGCAAAATGTTTAAAAATATCTCTTGCCGTTCCATGCGCTCTAAGTTGGCGCCATCCTCCAAAGATTCACCGCGATAGCGCAGGTAAAGCTCGGCCGCTTCCCCGTTTAAACGCACGGTTTCTTCGTTTTCCGAAGAGCCCGTTAAGGCCGCAAATTCCGGCGTTTGCGGCACCTCTATCCCCTCCAAAAGATCCACCACAAGGCGCAGGGAAATCATGTCCACCCCCACAAAGCGCTCGATGTCGGTGTCGAATAGTTCATGGCTCAACGAGGCCGTTGTGAAACGTCCCCCATCCAACGGGCGGTTGACAAGCGTGGGGTTTGCCCCCAGTGCATAGGCATTGCACAGGGGCCCCGTCTCATAGCCGGCAATGCCGCCTTCCAGCGCCGGGTAAAACAAAGTGCTTTGCAAGTCTCGCGACACCGATAAGAGCGACATTTCCTTTGTTTCTTCGTTCAAGGTAAGCAAAATCACGGTGTCGGCCTGGGGGCCCACCGTGCTGTTTTCCAGCGCCTGTTGCTGCAAACCAAGCAGCAACACACCGTGCACATTTGGGTTTCGCACATATTCTGTGCCTTCATAAACAAGGCTTCCCCCCTCACTTTGTTCAAAAGTGACGCTGTAGGGGTTTGTGTCCTCAAAAAGTCTCCATGTGCTTTGCGTTAAAAACCAAAACAGAAAAACAAGGCCGAGAAGGAGAACACCCCATCCCAGCCCCGCCGCTAGAAACCATTTTTTTGTAGCGCTCATCGCTGCTCAACCAACTTCGATACCACAATATAGCGCTCTTCCGTGCCGCCTTCTTCTGCCACACACGTGGAAAGCACCATGAAGCGGTCGGTTACATCCAGCCCCTCTAAATTCAAGTTCGCCTCTTCATCTTCCGTTTCAGAGAGCCACTCTATGAAACCTTCCAGCTCTTCGGGGTCGTTGTAGTTGTGCTCGTACAAGATATTGCGGTTGTCGGTTGTGAACGCCGCCACCACCTCGTATTGCTCTTGTAGGTAGGGTGTGTAGAGGAACATATCCGGGTTTTCTTCGAAATACTCCGGGTCTTTGTAGTTGTGTAATTGGGTAAAATAGGTGTCGTCGGGCGTATAGTGCCCATACAGAACGCTCACCTTGTCCAACAAATCATCGGGATTTTGCATGTCGGCGAACACGGCCCCATACATATCGTATTCACCCTCCACCGTTGTGGTGAGGTATTTTGCATTGTCCACCCCGCGCATAACGGGATAGTCAATCACCGTGCCCGGCACTTCTATCCAGGCTATAACGTCTTCGTTTACCTCTTTGAGTTCATCGAAATCGATGTCTTCACGGAAGTACTCGCGCGGAGCTATATACAAGGAAGCCGCCGCAGACTCGGCCACAACGGGCACAGAGCTTGCTTCTTCACCGCTGCAAGCCGACAAAAGAAACAGTGTGGCCAGCGCAACGCTTAAAAGTGTACATTTTTTTGTTCGATTTTTTGACATTTTCATACTATTTTCCTTTATATCTGTGTGTTTTAGCCTTACAAAAAAGTGTAGCATTCTTTGCGTGTTGTGTCAAGAATTTTTGCTTTGTGCCAGGCTGTTCCCAAACCGAAAATTATGGATAAAGAACAAATAAGAAAAGCGAAAATCCCAGATTGTGAGATTCCCGCTTTTTAAATGCGATTGTTTTACATGATTTCCAAACGAAGTTATGCCTTAAGCATACACACCGGTTTGGGGAGAAGTCATGCTGGTTGTGGTTGTGGTTGTGGTTGTGGTTGTGGCGGCTGCATCATTGCCCACATAGAAACCATAAATGGAAAAACCATTCGGGATAAAGGTGATGGTGTTGTTTCCAGCAATGGGGCCCGGAATTGCTTCCATGCTACCGTCTGCTTTTACATGGTAAACTTGCACACGGCTACTCGGAGTAACGCCACCCAGATACACTGTAACCGGCACACCCGGGGCTGGTTGCACTTCCATATTTGTAGCGGTATCGAAGATTGTTAAATCCCACCAACCCCGTGAATAGGTGTTTGCACCCATCGCTGTAGCTCTGGTGTTTAAAGCCTGCTCTTGTGCTGTGCCAACCCAAACTGCCGTAAACTGCTGCGATTGGCTTAAGCCACTCATGCTGAAAGCGCCGGGTCCTGCAATTTGCGGCGAGTTTGCCGAGTTTGCCATGGCAGCCATCGGCAACATCATAGCCACAAGCAAAACCACAACCAATGCAACTAAAAATTTGTTCTTTTTCATTGTTCCATCTCCTCTTACTTTTTTGTTTTTTGGTGAAAAAACGACCTAAGCTCATCTTTTCACAATTTCATCATAATTGTAATACACCTGTATACTTTTGTCAATAAAATTATAACCAAAAAGCGTAATTTTTTTTAAAAATTACGCTTTTCAAAACACAGAGAATTGCTGTGAAATATAGTTTAGAGCTCCTCCGAAAACCTGGAAACCACAATATATCGTTCATTTGCACCACCCACAGCTGCCACACAAGTGGAAAGCACCAAAAAGCGGTCGTCTTCACTCAACCCCTCTACATTGAGAACAGCCGCTTCATCTGTGGTGGCCGAAATCCAGTCAATAAAGCCTTCTGTTCCGTTTGGGTTGTTGTGCAAGTGTTCATACACAATGTTGCGGTTGTCGGTTGTAAAGGCGGCCACCACCTCGAATTCCTCGGCACGCTCGGGCGTAAAGAGGTATAAGTTTGGGTTTTCCTCGAAATAGTCTTCGTCCTTGTAGCGGTGAAGCTGGGTGAAAAAAGTATCGTCGGTGGTATAGTGGCCATACAACACACTCACATCTTCTGTGAGTTCGTCTACATTCTGCATATCGGCAAAAATGGAGCCATACATATCGTATTCGCCCTCGAGTGTGGTGGTGAGGTATTTTGCATTGTCGATGCCGCGCAAAACGGGATAATCGATTACGGTGCCGGGCACTTCTATCCAGGCGATGACATCTTCATTCACCTCTCTGAGCTCATCAAAGTCAATGTCCTCACGCGTGTGCGCTTCCTCCTCTTCCACAACAACCGCCACGGGTTCCGGCACAGATTGTGGCGCAACTGAGGAGGCAATGGAAACACTTTCCGCTTCACCCTTGCAGGCTGTTAATAAAAAAAGCCCCACAAACAAAAGGCACACCCCTTTGTGCCGTATGTATGTTTCCCCCATTTTTTTGGGTTTGATTTTTGCGTGATTCATATTCTGTTTCCCTTGCTTTTCAATTTATGATGTAATTTTTGCTCCCTGAAAAAAGTCTAGCATTCCCGGCATATTGTGTCAAGAACGCTGCACACTTTATGTTGCATTGCACACAGCTTGAAAGTGCCCGCATTTGATTTTTTTTCGTATTTTCGTTATACTGGTTAAATAGTGTGCACGCGAACGCCTTGTACGCAAAACAGAAAGGATACGAATGCGAAATACTTTAGAAAAGCTAAAACGAACCATAAAACAACGGGATGTTTTTTTTATCTCCCTACTCATCGTTTGTTTTTTGGCTGCTTGGGGCATATTTTTCCCAGACTCCATGGGGCATGTCGGCCATGTTTTGCTTCAATTTTTCAGTGTTCAATTTGGCTGGTTTTACCTGTTGGCTATGTTCTGTTTTGTCGCTTTTTCACTTTACATCGCCCTCAGCAAATATGGGCGCATCCGCCTTGGAAAAGACACAGACCGCCCCGAGCACAGCAATGTTTCTTGGTTTGCCATGCTGTTTTCGGCCGGCATGGGCATTGGGCTTGTGTTTTGGGGTGTGGCAGAACCGCTTACGCACTACCTCTACCCGGACAGTATGCCGGGAGGCACCCCCGAGGCTGCGGAATTTGCCATTTTTGAGTCGTTCTTCCACTGGGGGTTTTACCCTTGGGCCAGTTATTCTATTCTCGCCTTGCCACTGGCCTATATGCAATTTCGCAAAGGAAAAGGCGGGCTCATCAGCAGCATTTTCATCCCCTTGTTCGGTGAAGAACGTATGTGTGGCCCGCTTGGTAAATTCATCGACATTTTGGCCATCATTGCCACGGTGGCCGGTGTATCCACGTCTTTGGGGTTTGGTGTTCTGCAAATCAACAGCGGGCTCTCCTATCTTTTTGGTGTGCCCACCACCACCTTGGTGCAAATTGCCATCATCGGCTCGGTAACCGTGCTGTTTTTGCTCTCGGCCATTTCCGGCATTGACCGCGGTATTAAGCTTTTGTCGAACACAAACATCGCTCTCTGTGGCCTTTTGATGTTGCTTGTGCTTATTGTAGGCCCCAGCGTGATGATTTTAAACGCCTTCACAAATGGGCTTGGCCAAAATATTTTGGGGCTTGTCAGCGAGAGTTTGCGCATCAGCCCCTTTTCAGACAACAGCTGGGTGCTCGATTGGCGCATTTTCTATTGGTCTTGGTGGATTGCCTGGGCACCGTTTGTGGGCATGTTTATTGCCCGCATCTCAAAAGGGCGCACCATTCGCGAGTTTGTTTTGGGTGTCACAGTGGCACCGGCACTGTGCTCTTGCCTGTGGTTTGCCATTTTTGGCACCACTGCCATCAATTTAGGCCCGGAAGTGGCTGAAAGTGCCATACAAGTAACGGAAACTGCCTATTTTGTGGTGATGGACTATCTACCCTTTGGGGAAATCATTTCCATTATCACCGTGGTGCTGTTGTTCACTTTTTTCATCACCTCGGCCGACAGCGCCACCTTCGTTCTGGGCATGTTTTCCAGCAATGGAAACCTAAACCCCTCTACCAAAATCAAGGTATCTTGGGGTGTTATTCAGGCGTGTTTGGCAACGGGCCTTATGTTGGCCGGTGGCCTTCCTATGCTACAAAGTTTGACCATTTCGGCGGCTTTCCCCTTTGCCTTTGTGATGTTGTGTGCCCCTGCGGCACTTCTGAAGTGTTTGCGGGAGGAAACAACCGAAGCAGCACCCCCTCAAAAGAAACCTCCTGCGCCTGTAAAAACCCTTTCGTCCGAGAAAAAAGAAGATGCGCCAAAAATGCGCAGTGGTTCCAAAACAAAATCTTCCTCTATATAGATTCGCAGAAAGTAGGGATGCAATAATAACAGGGTGCTTTGAAAGTGCCCTGTGCAGAGCGTCAAAAAAGTGCAGGGCGGCCGGGAAAGTGCCAAGTGCTGAGAAGCAAAAAATGCTGCAAAGGCGCATATAGTTGATATGGTTCTGCCGCGACATTTTGCAGTCTGACGACACAACGGGCGCTTTATAACGAACAGAGGGGCTGTTTCAAACTGAAACAGCCCCTCTGTTTTATTTACCTATGCATTGATTGCTTGCTTTTCTTAGGCGTAAACCCCTGTTTGTGGGGAAGTTGCCACCGTGCTTGTAAGGTTATAGTCCTTTTGCAAGTAGAAGAGGAAGGGCGATAGGCTCGTGCCAGGATAGTGCGTAATTGTGCCCGCAGAATCAACCGCAGTTGCATCCACCTTTACCTGTCCGTTTTCAAGAAAATGGAAAATGGTCACGCGGTCGTTTGGCGTAATGTTCGTTGTGCCAACTGTAAAGTAGGTGTTTGCCAACGGCGCCACCTCATTGCCGCTCGCGTCTAGGAAAACGATTTCATAGGCACCAACGATCTGTCCGGTGGCTCCCCTACCCGAAGCTGCCAAATTGTACTGTGTCAGTTCTTCCGCTGTAAGTGCACGCACCTGCGGTGTTACACCCTCGGGAAGATTGAAAAACTGAATCTGTGAACCCAGCACCTGCGGCGAATTGGTATTGCCGGGGTTGATGGGGTTTGAATTCGGGGTAGATGTTGGGGTAGATGTTGGGGTAGATGTTGGGGTAGACGTTGGGGTAGACGTTGGGTCCTCTGTCTGCTTTACCAGCACATAAAAACCTTCATCAAAGAGATCGTCTGCACTATATGCATTCAGAATATGCTCAAAACTGAAAGAGCCATCCGCCGCCTGCACGCCGGCCACCGTGCTAGCAGCACCGCTGCCTGAAACATTCAGCGATAAAACAACCACTGCATCCGTGCTTTTCAGGCCGGACAAGTCCACTTGAATATTGTAGAGATTTTCTCTTCCCGCATCGTTTCCGCTATTCCCCACGGCAAAAAAACCAATGGCTTTATACCCATCGCTTACCCAGGTTTGTTGTGGATTTGTGGCCAATAGCGTTTGCACGGCAGCGGTCGCGCCGGTTTGTGCATCGACAGATTGAACATCTGCCGTTACCTCTTGCGAGCCTGTGGCACGAATACCACTCTCTGTAAGACTTCCCAGTTCCGATGCCGAAACAGACAAAATCGTCATCGGCAACAGCAAGGCCAATGAAAGTGTGGCCACAAGCAGGGAAATCACTTTCTTTTTCATGTTCATCCTCATCTCTCCTTTTTCTATGTTGATAGGCCTAGCCCCGAACTACACATCATTATTTTACCACTTTTTCACGGCGCTTTGCAAACCACACCCACAAAGGACCCGCAATGCACATTGTGGAGTAAGTGCCGCTTATCATGCCCACCATCAACGGGAAGGCAAAAGTAAAGATACTATCTAAATTATACACAAATGAGAAGATACACACACAACCAAGAGCGGCCACCGTGGTGAGCGTTGTGTTGACAGAGCGCACCATGCTTTGGTTGATGCTTCGGTTCATGAGTTCGGAAAACGGCATTTTCTTTCCATATAAACCGCGGTTCTCACGCACGCGGTCGTAAATAACCACGGTGTCGTTGATGGAATAACCCAAGATGGTGAGCAATGCCGCAATGAAGTTGCCGTTGAGCGGGATTTGCAAAAGCACAAACACGCCGTATACAATGGCAAGGTCGTGCAAAAGAGCCACAATAGCCGTGAGGCCACCCAACCAGCCGCCAATGTTTTTAAAGCGAATGCCGATGTAGAGCAAAATGAGCAAAGAGGCCGCCAAAACGGCGATGAGGCATTTCAAAAGGAAGGCGTTGCCGATGCTGGGTGCCACATTGTTCACCTCGAGCTGTTCAAACCCTGCGTCCGGGAAAGTTTCCAAGAAAGATGCACTCAAATTGTCGAGTTCATCCACCGTGATGGTCTCATTGCCCGGTAAGGTAAATGTAATGGTACTGCCACCTGCGGGGTTAATTCCCTCCTGCATTTGCACCTCGGTGCCAAGAATTTCATTGGCTGAGCTTTGTATCTCGTCCAAATCCACTTCGCCCGTGTAGCTGTAGGTGATGAGTGCACCGCCGCTGAACTGGATGTCGAGCTGCACACCGAACACAAAAGAGGCCACCAAGATAAGAGAAAGCAAGATGCCGGAGAACGTGAACAGCTTTTTGCGTGCTGCCACCACGGCAAAATTGGGTGCTGCCGAGGCCGTTTTCCCTTCGGGCAATGCACCGTACCAAGTGGGTTTGCGCAATGCTTTGAATTTGGAAAGGGAATACAGCATTACACGCGTGCTCAAAACGCCAAAAATCAAGTTGAGAAGCACGCCCACGAACAAGGTATATCCAAAAGAGTAGATGGTGCCGGCCGTGGAAGGGCCGAACGCGAAGAACAAGGGGCGAAGCAAAATGGCAAACACATTGTCCGGTGGCCCAAAAGAACCCATTAGGATGGCTGCCACAATCAGAATGGTCACATTGCTATCGATAACCGGTGTTAAACCACGACGAAACGCGGCACGAAGAGCCGCATCCAGTTTTTTGCCGCCGCGCAACTCTTCTTTCAGGCGCTCGCCCAAAATGACATTTGCGTCCACACCGATGCCAATGGATAATATGATACCGGCGATACCCGGCAAAGTTAAAGTGAAGCCGTTGAACACCGCAAAATAGCCCGAAACAAAGGCCAATGCACCGGCCACTTGCCCAAGCAAGGCAAGGCTTGCCACAGCACCGGGCAGGCGATAGCTGAAAATCATAAAGCCGATGATGAGCAGGAAGGCCACGATGCCGGCAATGGTCATGGCACGCAGCGACTGGCTGCCCAAGGTGGGGCTGATGGTGGAGAAGCTGTCGGCCTCCAAAGCAAAGGGCAAAGAGCCCGCATTGATGGTGCTGGCCAAATCTGCCGCGGTTTCGGCATCAAAGCCGCCGGTTATCACCGCTTCATTTGTGTTGATTTGCTCGTTCACCGAGGGAGCACTGATCATTTGCTCGTCCATCCAAATGGAGATGGTGCCACCCGTGCCGGCTAGGCGACCCGTGGCCTCCGAGAATTTTTCTGTGGCCTCGTCCGTCAATTCCAGCGCCACATAGTGTTCTGCTGCACCAAATTCGCTGAGGCTCCCGTATTGGGCAGTGGCCTCGGCAATGTCTGTGCCCTCTAAAATGATGGTTTCGGCTGTGGTGCCCGTTGGGGCGCCTGTGGTCTCGTCCACCTCGTTGCCCTCGCGGAAGGTGAGAAGTGCCGTTGCCGAAAGCTCCTGAATGGCCGATTCCGGGTCGAATTCAGTTTCATCCGCCTGCCAAGGAAAGCGCAAAATCAGCCTGCTTTGATCCAAATCTTTATACAGCTCATAATCTGTGATGCCAAGCCCCACAAGCCGCTGTTCCACCACAGCTTGCGCCGAATTCATCTGTGCCTCAGTTGCCTCGATTCCGTCTTGCGGAACAAAGGTGACATCCACACCACCACGGATGTCGATACCAAAACGGATTTCATCCACGCTTTTGATAACGGGTGTGACAATGTCTCCGTAACGGCTACTGTATCCAAACACGGTGGTGACAGCCAAAAGCACAATAAGCGCTGCTGTTATAAAAAACCAAATCTTCCCTTTTCTTTTCATCGTTTCCTCCGAATTCGACCGGTGCACAAAACAGCCAGACGAACGTTTTCTTATTTGCCGGTTTAGCCGTTTTGTTGTAGCAATTTTTCAATTGCCGCAAGGCGTGTGGCCACACAAAGAAGCTCTGCAGCCGTTTCCAATTCGTTCATTGGCGGGAAGGACGGTGCCACACGGATGTGCTCGTCTTTCGGGTCTTTTCCGTAGGGATAAGCAGCCCCGGCCGGCGTGGTAACAACGCCGGTTTGTTTGCACAATTCTGCCACACGCGCCGCTGTGCCGGGCATCACATACAAGCTGATGAAATATCCGCCTTTTGGCTCTGTCCAATGTGCGATGCCGCTTTCGGAAAGCTCACGCCCCAAAATTTCAATCACTTTTTCAAATTTCGGGTGTAAAATGTCTGCATGTTTTTTCATATGCGCGGCCATCCCCTCTTTTTTAAGGAAGCGCACATGGTTTAGCTGGTTCACCTTATCGGGGCCGATGATTTGCGAGGACATGTATTGAAGGTATTGTTTGAGGAAGCTTTCGCTGGCTGCCAAGGCCGCAACACCGGAGCCTGCAAATGTAATTTTGCTTGTGGAACACAGCATCACGGCACGCTCTTCACAGCCGGCTTTTTTGCAAGCCTCCAAAAGGTTTGGCACGGTTTCATGCGTTTCCGTTAAATGGTGGAACCCATAGGCATTGTCCCAGATGATTTTGAAATCACCTGCACCGGTTTTCATGTTGGCAAGGCGCTCCACCGTCTCTTTGGAATACGTGTATCCGTCTGGGTTGGAATAAACCGGCACACACCACACACCCTTCACGGCAGGGTCTTTGGCAAGCTCTTCCAAAACATCCATATCGGGGCCGGTTTCCAGCATGGGCACCGAAATCATCTCGAAACCAAACACCTCGGTAACACGGAAGTGGCGGTCATACCCCGGCACAGGACACAAAAATTTACGGTTCGCCTCATCTTTCCATGGCCCTTTGCCACCGGAAAAGCCGTATTGCCAGCCCAAATTGATAATTTGATACATCATTTGTAAGGTGGCGTTGTTGCCCACCAAAACTTCCTCTTTGCTCACACCCATAAGCTCAGCAAAGTAGGCACGCGCCTCAGGCAACCCCTCAGGTTGGCCATAATTGCGTGCATCTGCACCGCTCTCATCTTTATATTCATTATAGCTCAAAAGCGGCAAAGACAAGTCCAGCTGGTTTGCAGCCGGCTTGCCACGAGACATGTCCAGTTTCAAATTCATCTGCGCAAATTGATTGAGCCGCGCCTGCAAAACGGTCTGTTCTGCCTGCAAGTCCACTTTGTTCATCGATTCGTAGTTTGCCATTGTATATTCCTCCATTGTTCAGCTTTCAGCTGCACCGTGTACCATCCACAAGCACAGCCATCCCATCTTCTTAAAGCACTCAAAATATTATAATACAAATTCCTTTATAAAACAAGCTCTTATGCAAAAACCAACAAACCTACATTATGCGCAAACCGAAAACCCCGAATTCTGCACAAAGACGGTCGCTTGCAATATCATCAGACCCCGCTTTCCCCACACAGCTTTTCATCTATGTAGACGATGATTTTTCATTATAATCCATGAATGACTTGACAAATCTCGAATCTTACAGTAACATATTCTTTGCAAGATAAATTGGGAGAGATGGCTGAGTTGGTCGAAGGCGCACGACTGGAAATCGTGTAACGGTTAA
>CAYJNQ010000016.1:0-39811 GCA_964371725.1 uncultured Oscillospiraceae bacterium | reverse complement strand
CCACAAAGTATCGTAGCGATACCGGCCTAAAAACGAGCAAGCGGCAACCTCCGTTTCGCTACGCTCCACTTCGGTTGCCTCTCAAGGAAAGGTTCTATACTAACATTGTGATTGGTACAAAAAACGGGGGCAGCTCAGGGCACTCGAAATTTAATGGTGTGCATTTTGTATAAATAACTGAATTAGAGTGTTGTTACTGGAACCCAGTTCCCATAACAATGCTCTTTCATATTCTTCTATAATTATCTATCAAAGAAGATGCCCGATTTGGGGTATTAGTTGTTGATAGCAAAAGAGGGTTGTATCAAAAACTCTCCTTGCTCGTTGATCACACCGAAGAGTTCCCCGTCATAGCTCACAAGGGCAAAACCGTCTGCATAAAAACTGCTCACGCCATCGTATTGGGGTTGTATCACAAACTGGCCATTTTCATCCATATAGCCCCATAATCCATTTTGCTGTACAGCAGCAAGGCCGTTTTCTGCAAAATCATAGACATTCTCAAATTGCATCATAGTCACTGCGTTGCCATGCTCATCTACATAGGTCAAAAGGCCATCTTGTTGCACGGCGATAAGACCCTCCGGGTACGCGTATACATGTTCGTACTGGGGCTGTATTAAAATCTCCCCTTGTTGGTTTATAAGGCCATTTAAGCCGTTTTGCTCTATGGTAGCAAACCCATTTTCATTAAACATGCTGGCATATGCGAATTGTGGTGCAATCACCATTTCACCATCTGTATTGATGTAGCCATAAAGCTCGTTCTGTCGCACTGCGGCAAGCCCTTGTGAAAAAGGACTGGCTCTATCATACTGTGGTGTAACCACAAATCTTCCATCTTCATCAATAAAGCCATAACGTCCGTTTTGCCGCACAAGGGCAAGACCATCTTCAGTGAAAGGATCGGCAGAATCAAACTGTGGCGCAATCACCATTTCACCCTCTTTGTCCACAAAACCCCAAAGCCCATTTTGCTCTACCGCAGCGTACTGTTCGTCGCCAAAGGAGAAGACTTCTGTATACTGTGGGGGAATAACCTCCTCGCCACTCTCGTTAACGAAACCCCAAAGTTCATTGCGTTGTATCGCCGCAAGCCCATTGTCGGAAAAAGGTAAAGCCATGGTATACACAGCAGGCGCCACAAAGTTACCATCTGCATCGATAACTCCCCGCAGACCATCTTGCTGCACAAAGGCCAGGCCATTTTTTCCAAACATGCCGGCAATTTCGAAACGTGGCGCAATGATGTATGTGCCATCCTCATTGATGTAACCAAACGCCGTGCCATTGCTTGCCGGCATGATGCCTTCCTCAAACAACGCCACCGCCGAGTGTGCATCTGAATCAAAAAAATCAAATATATCGATATCCAAAACCCCAAATTGGACAAGCGCAAACAGAGTGCCGGCGATTACCCCCCCAAAAAGAACCAGTATTGCAAGGATAATGCCCACAATCAACCCTGTTTTTTTCTTTTTGGGCTTACTTTTTGCAGAGGCTAAAGTTGCAGAGTCTGCAGGAGGTACCGGTGCGGCAAAGGTGTTTTGATCCGAGGGTGCAATGGGTGGTTGCGGTGAAGACGCAAAATCAGGTGGTGGTACTTCCTTTATTGAGATTTCATCCATCACCACCGGGGCACCGGGTTCTTCTTTTTTTTGCATCGGCGATGTGGATTGCGCCGATGGTGTGGAGGCTCCGGCGCACTTTGTACATTTGCACTACCCACATTTTCCGGCTGGCCCTGGGGCGGTGAGGCAATCGGTGTTTCGGGAAGCTCAGGTTTTGTTACATTGGTTTGCGTGGGTGGTGCGGCACTTTCCTTTGCACGCACTGCCGTGCCGCAAACGTTGCAGAAACGGCTTTCTTCTTGCAGAGCCTTGCCGCATTGTGAACAAAAGAGGCCCATAATTTGATATCCCCCCATCATAATATTAAGAATAACAGTATTCAGCCAAAACGCCATCACTTTATTTTCAGAAAATCTCGTTTGTAATACGCTTTCAGTATATCATAGCTCAAGATCCTTCGCAAGAAATGAGTTGAACCCTGCGTAAGGACCCTCACTCAAGCAGTTTTTCAAAAACGATAAGCCAGAACTGCGACATTGCCGGTGATAAAGGAGGGCTGCGGGGAGGCGTCCTAAATGTCTTTTCCCTGGCAGAAAAAAGCACTTTGGGCATATGCAAAAACCATCTGGGTTAAAGCTATAAAACAATAGAGCTCGTGCTCCTAAATCACAACATTCTTTTGTTGTATCTTTTACAGTTTTCGATGGTTGAATAAAATATCAATTCTTAGGGCAATCTCCAAATCCAACCTGTCCCGTGCGTTGTTCATGTCCACATTCAATAATTCCTATATCACAGAAATTCGATATCGAATGCTGTTGCTGTGCACATACAATTCCCGTGCCGTGGCACTGAAATTGAAACAGCTGCGAGAAAGCGAGTACAGCGTTTGCAGCAATGCACTTTCCTCTTTTTCTGTAAGTGGACGGATGAAGCGTTCGCAATATTTTTGTATGGGGATAAAATCGTAGTCTGTGCCTAAAAGCGAGCAGATACCAAGGTCATCCGTGTTTAAAAAAGAACCTTCCGGCATCAAGATATCAATGGCTTTCATCGCACGTTTCGTCTGGTTAAATGCAGCCGGAAGGTTCTTGAAATGCACATCACAGCAAATTACTGTGGTGTGCTCTAAATCCTTTTGATTGGGGTAAGACCATTGCCGTGATGTATGGGCGAAATCATGGGAATTGTGGCACCAGATTGCCCCATTACGCAGCTTGGCCTGATGATGGCCGGGACGAAATCCTCCTTTGACTTGAACACATAATGTTTGTTTTATGTATGAGGATGTTGCTTTTACAGCTTAGATTCTTAGTAAGCTACGGCTGTATAGAGAAGCTTCTTTAGAGCGGGGTGTTCCATTTTGGGAAGCCATTCCCCACAGTCGGTGTATTGACATTTCTTGTTATAAAATTTGGTATCTCTCCAAAACCCAATTTTAGTTTTTTTGATAGATAACCCCCGAAACAGAGCCCTTTCTTTTTTGGGGAAACAATAAAACACATAACCCAGGCCCTTGCCTATGTTATGTGTTTTATTCTAATTTCAGGAGCCGATTTTTCCGGCAATTTTCATGTCACAATGAAATGCATGGGATACGCTTTTTTATTCAACCATAAACGGCTTCAGTTTTTCCTCAATCTCATCTGTGCAGTTGTACACTTTAAGCTCAAGCGGATTGTGCAAATCAAGGCTAAAAATACCCATAATGGATTTGGCGTCAATGATGTACCGACCTGAGACAAGGTCGAAATCACCGTCTAAGCCTGTGATGACTGCCACAAGATTTTGCACGTCTCGGATGGTGGTAAGTTTGATTGTGAATATTTTCATCATAAAATCGCCCCCTAGTCTACATTACAAATGGCGCTGCGTGTTGCCAGTATGGCGGAGGGTGTCACCGAAAGTTCTTCGATGCCATATTCTACAAATTTCGCGGTTAAATCGATATCTGCGCCCAGTTCTCCACAGATGCCGGCCCAAATATTATGGCGTTTTGCGGCCTCGGCCACCATTTGAATCATCCGCAACACCGCCGGGTGGTGTGCGTCATAAAAGCGTTCCAGTTTTTGGTTTTGCCTGTCCAGTGCCAAAGTATACTGGGTTAAATCATTGGTGCCGATGCTGAAAAAATCCACATGCTGTGCAAGTTCATCGGCTATCATCACGGCGGCCGGTGTTTCAATCATGATGCCCAGTTCAAATGCTCCATAGCGGATGCCCTGCTGGTCGAGTTCCTTTTTTACTTCCTCTACAATTTCCTTAACGCGAACAACTTCCCAAACAGAACAGATCATGGGTATCATGATGGAAACTGTGCCAAACAGGCTGGCGCGAATTAGAGCCCGCAGCTGGGTTTTGAACATATCTTCGTCTTCTAAACAGATACGCACAGCACGATATCCAAGTGCGGGGTTTTCCTCTGTTTCAAGGCCAAAATAGTCAATTTGTTTATCGGCTCCGATATCCATGGTACGAATGATGACACGTTTGCCGGCCATCATTTCCGCAGCCTGCTTGTAGATGCCGAACTGCAGCTCCTCACTGGGGTAGTTCGACTGTTCAAGATACAAAAACTCGCTTCGGAACAAACCAATACCTTCCGCGTCATTTTGTAAGGCAAGGCCAATATCACCCACCGAGCCCACATTGGCATATAAATGTATTTTTTTTCCTGACTTTGTAACACTGGGCTTGTCTTTGTATTCTTCCAATAGTTTTTTATGCTGCATTTCACGGTTTTGCTGTTCTTTTGCCGCAGCAAGTTCTTCCTCGGTGGGGTTCACTAGGAAGCGGCCGGTGTAGCCATCCACAATCCCCTCTTTTCCGGAGAGATCCTGTGGTAAATTGGCGCCCACAATTGCCGGAATGGACATGGTTCTGGAAAGAATCGCTGTGTGTGAATTCACCGAACCTTTGCGTGTAACAAAAGCCAAAATTTTGCTTTTGTCCATCTGCACCGTTTCGCTCGGGGTCAAGTCGTCTGCCACTACAATGCAGGCTTCCTCAAATTGGATGCTGCTATTATCTGCGTCACTTAGCACATTCACAAGGCGGTCTGAAATATCCCGCACGTCGGCCGCGCGTTCTTTCATATAGTCGTCGTCCATGCTGGCAAAGGTTTGTGCAAAGTTGTCGCCTGTCACAGCCACGGCATATTCAGCGTTGACTTCTTGCGTTGTAATGATGTTTAAAATCGATTCCACATAATCGTCATCTTCCACCATCATTCTGTGAATTTCAAAGATTAAGGCATTCGATTCACCCACCTCTTTAAGCGCTAAATCGTACAGGTCTTCAAGTTGTGCCATTGTCTTTTCTTGAGCAGAAAAAAAGCGTTCTTTTTCAAATTCTACATTGCCAATGTGCTCTCTTCGCACTGTTTTTGTTTTTACTTTCAGTTCCTGAATAACGCCAAAAGCAATCCCTTTTGAAGCCACACTGCCTTGATAGCACTCCATCATCAAAAACCTCCCTGATTCTATGCCCTTGTGTATTATACTTTGAAATGAGAAAGCAAAATCTGCTCCGCTTCACCACTCCACAGGCCGTTATGACGCTTTGTGCATTCAGCCAGCTTTGCAAACAGGGGCTCTGTTTCGCCCAGTGCCTCAAAGTCTTCTATGGCCGTTAAGGGCAAATCTATTTGCGTATAGCTCAATATCTTGCCTGCACGAATATCGGGCAGCTTTGCCGTCGTGTTTGCAATGGCATCAATACCACAAATATGGCTCACCATCATCGCCGTGTGCAGTTTTTTCTCCTCTGCAAGGCGAATGGCTTCTTTTAAATCGTCGGTGTTGCCGCCTGTGCTTCCCAAAATATGGGTGGAGGTATAGTGGCAGTTATACAAATTGATTTCTGCGGTAAAATTCATATCAGAGGGGCCGGCAAAGAAATTGAGGCAACCGTCAAAGGCCATCAATTTGTCGCCCAATTCGCACAACTCTTTAATCGGTGCATATACAAACACATCGTGAAAGCCTTCGCCGCCACTTATATCCATCAGTTCCTTGTACACATCGGAAACGTTGTTCGGGTTAACATAAACGAGCTCGACGCCTCTTTCTTTGGCAAACTCCGGTGTAATCAACTCTTTAGCACGACGGATTCTGTTGTCATCAATATCGGTGACCACAACCCTTTTCGGGCGGTTGCCCGCCACCAAAGGATATTCAATGGCGCCAAACCCCATGGGGCCGCACCCGCCTAAAATGAGCACATTGCCGCCCTCTTTGATACCCATGGCATGGTCATAGTTTTGTTTGTTGGTGTGATACATGATGTTGTATCCACCAATGATGCAGCTCATCGGCTCTCCCAAGGAAGCATCAAAATAGCTGTCGCCGTCATAGTGAAGTAAGCACCCCAGCTCCATCACCTCTTGTGGAATGATACAATAGGTTGCCGCACCGCCAAAGAATTCATACGAGTAGCCGGGAGAGTCTAATTTTCCTTTATAGTTTAAAGCAGGTTGCAAGGCATATTTTTCGCCCACTTTAAACTCATGTTGCCATTTTTTGCCCACCTTTACAATGTCACCTGCAAATTCATGCCCGATGATGACAGGGTTTGTGTCTACGTTTTGTGGGCAACGCTTATGGGCTTTGCCTTGCTTCAACAACTTGTAGGTAGACATGCAAAGGCTTTCGCTGACAATTTTCACCAAAATTTCATCATCTTTTATTTCGGGCAAGGTGAATTCTTCCAGCCTTAAATCATCGGCTCCGTATAAACGTACTGCTTTTGTTTGCATTTTTCATCCTCCGTTTTTCTGGATACGAATGTGCAATGGCACACTCAACATGACCATAATTCTTCTAAAACCACCTGCTGTTTCAACGCCTCGACAAGCTCAATAGGAGGGGGATTGGTTCCCTTTGTGGTAACAGCTGCGGCACTGGTGGCAAGCGCTAAAGTGGATGATTGCGCGAAGGTCATTTTCCTGCCGGCGGCATAGGCAAAAGCGGCAACCATACTATCCCCGGCCCCCACTGTGGAAAGAGCCTGCACCGACAAACCTTTGGAAAAATATGCCTCATTTTTTCTGATAAAAGCGGCACCTTCCTTGCCAAGTGAAAGGACCACCGTTTCAACGCCGTTTTCTGTGAACTCTTTGCATATTTCTATCAGCTCATCCCGTGTGGCATCTTTGCGTTTGCAATGATGTAAAAGTTCTGCCTTGTTGGGTTTGATGAAGTTGGGTTTTGATTGCAAGGCAAGAGAAAATGCCTCTGCATCGGCATCAAAAAACACCTTGGCTCCTTTTTGCTTCACCATCTTTGTAAGCTCTTTGTAGAAATCGGCCTGTGCGTTTTTATGCATACTTCCGGCGAAAACAAAAATGGCCTCCTCGTTTGCATAGGATAGAATCCTTTTGATTAGGCTCTGTTCTTCCTCTTTGGTCACACATATGCCCGGCTCATTTACTTCGGTAATGCCATTCACATCATCTAAAATTTTCAAGTTGGTTCGGGTGCTGCCGGCCACTTCAAAAAATGCATTTTCGCAGTTGATTTTTTGCAGCTCCCCTGCAAAAAAATCGGCATTTTCTTCGCCCACAAAACCCGTGGCCACACTGTGTCCCCCAAGCATCGCCACAACTTTCGATACATTGATTCCCTTTCCGCCCGCATCTGTTTCAAAAGATTTTACCCGATTGAGCCCGCCCGGAATCAGTGGGTCGATGTAGGAGGTTTTGTCTATGGCCGGATTCAATGTTAAGGTAATGATCATGCCTTGCCCCCCGTGAACAACTCAATGATTTTTTCCTTGCTGTTTTGTTCAACCAAAGCGATTACATCTTCTTCCTCTTCCAAAACATCCACGATATTCTCTAAGATTTCCAGGTGTTCTTCACCCAACGCAGCAATACCCACCACAAGTTTTACCGGTGTTCCGTTCCAATCGATTCCATCTGGGTAAGTAATTACACAGATTCCGGTTTTTTGGATATATTGTTTGTACTCTTTTTCTCCGTGTGGAATCGCAATCAGGTTGCCAATAGCTGTTGAGAAATTGTTGTCTCTTGCCAGCATTCCCTCTGTGTACTCTGCGCTGGCATATCCGCCTTTTTGCAACATCTCGCCACATCTTTTGATGGCCGCATCTTTGTGCTCCGATTCTTGATTCAAGAGGATGGTTTCTGTTGTCAGCATGGTTATTCTCCTTTGTTATCGGGTTATTTAAACATATTTGAAAAGTAAGTGGAAAGATGGTTTTGCATGATCATTTGCAAACGCGTAAAAACAGCTTGTTCATCTTCGCACAACACATTTTGCAAAAAGGATTCATCCTCTACCAAAGCCACACTTATCTGACCAACGGATTCTTTTAATTCACGGCTCGCATTTTCCGGCATTAGCATCACAAGACAGGTTTTGGCGGTTTTACCCACTGTATTCACAACCTGTTTTCCATCAAAGGACAGCATGGTAACAACCGGCTCAACAACACCTTTTGTTACACAATGCAACAATAGCAATTGCATACTTTCGATGATTTGTGAAGACAGACTCTCCCGTTTCATGAGGTCGTGATAGATGATTTCACCAAACTCGGCATCGTTTGCAAAGCGGTACCCCGTAAATTTCGCCACATCCTCTACCGTGACAACATCACTTACACTTACCTTTTGAAAATGGTGCAAAATCGCCACAACCTCTTGCAAGTGGGTTTTGGCACTCTCTAATTCAGCTTCAAGTTCTCTGTGGGCATCCACACCCTCTGCCGCTATCAAAGTCCCCGCGTTTTCAATCCACCCTTGAATGGTTTCATAGTCGTTTTGTGTTAGAATGGGGCTTACAAGAATAACCGGTTTGTTTCCCCCGTCCAGGGGGATGGTGGAAATGATAAAATCGTTTCGCTCCCATTGTTCTCGGTTTGTGTAATCGCTGATTTCCGTGATAAGGTCTGCTGAGAATCTCTTTTTTATCTGGCTGTTTAACATGTAGGACACCCCAATGCCACCGAGGCACACAATGCCTACTCGAAGCCTTCTGTTGGGCCCTTTTCTGCCAACTTGCATCAAAGCGGCTCCAAAATGTGCCGCAAGACATGCGATTTCGCTTTCAGGCACAGATTTTGAAAATTCCTCTTCCAACAACATGGCTGCCTGCCGTGTGCGGCTATATACATCGGGATATTCGGTTTTGATTTGCCCGTTTAAGGGGTCTTTAATTTCATAACCGTTTTTCAACCTTTCAATGGCCGACCACAGATGGATACTAAGCCCACGAACAAACTCTTCATCGTTTTTTAAAGTAGGTGCAATGCGTGCGTCGAAGCGCTCTATAAGAAGAAAGGTTAGGCTGCGAACTTTGCTAAACACCGCCATTTCTTCCGCATCACTCATCGGGTTTTTTTGTTTTGCTCTTGCCGAAATCAGGCCCTTTGCAATGCGGGTAACCTCTGCCCGTGGCATGTTGATGGCCAGCCTCTTTTGCATTTCATCCGCAATTTTCTGAGCCAACTGCCACAGTACACCATGCTGTGATACACTTTCGTCCTCTTTGGCAAATTGAGCTTTTTTGATACGCTCGGCCTGCACACAAAGTCTGCAGGCCAAAATAGCGAGGGAATCCGGGGTTATCCAATCCACCTGAATCGATAGTGAATTGAGAATTTTGTCCATTTCATATTCGGTGCGCTCGTCTAAAAATTTGTATTTTCCGGCAAGCAATTCCTCTTGCGTGAATTTTTTGGACAAATAGTAAACCAAGGCTTTTCGGATATTTTTCTCTTCGCCCTGTACAGCAATCCCAATTCCTTTTTTTCGTATCAAGGTCACTTCGAACCCTTTAAACTCTTCTTCCATTCCATCCAAATCCAAGCTTAAAGTGGCTTCGCTCACCTCTAACATAGTGGCATAATAATACAGTTTTTGAAAATCTGTGCTATCCAAAACAGCAAGAGCAAATATTTTTCGTCTTTCTTCTTTGCTCGGTGAAGACAGGTGTTTTACACTGCCCAATTCTTTTGCAAATGCTTGTATTGCCTCATCATCGCCTACAAGATACAAACCCTCTTTAACGCTTGCCTCTAGCCGCAACCCGTGTTGTGAGAGTACGGCATCCACATTTTCAAGCTCGCGAAATACCGTACGTTTACTCACATTCAGAATATCTGCAAAGGCACTGATGCTGACAGGCTCTTTCGATTTAAGCAAGATTTGAAATATTTTGATGAGACGATTTGAAATGATTTGCATTCAAAAGATCTCCCCGCTCACAGATTGTCTTGCATAAAACCTTTTGCACATGCCGCGGCCTCGGTTTCATCTTCGCCCTCAACAGAAAAGACAATTTCTTCGCCTTGTTTTGCAGCAAGTTTCATAACCGCAAACAATTTTTTCGCATCGGCCGTTTTATCGCCTTTTTTCATAGTGACGGTAGAGGTGAATTTTTTCATCTCGGCCACCAAAAGGCCCGCCGGCCTTGCGTGAATACCTTGTTCATCTACGAGTGTATAAGTGAATGTTATCATTGTGAGCCATCCTTTCCGTTTTTCAAATCATTGATCAATGTCTCATATTCCGGCGCGTTTAAAAAATCATGAATGGTAACAAGATACGCATGTGGGTTTGCGTTTTTGGCTCTTTCCTTCAGTTGGTCATGTGTAACAATAACATCGGCATCAGCCGGAATTTCACTAACCGGGTGGTGAATCACCTCAATGCCCTCAATACCTGCATTTTTTAGTTTTTTACGCAGTTTTGTGGCACCCATGGCACTGCTACCCATGCCGGCATCGCAGGCAAACACAATTTTCTTTACCTGGCTTAGCCCACCGCCACTTGCCACGCTTTCGGCCGGTTTCTCTTGCGTTGTCTCAAAACCTTTTGATTCATTTTTCATCTCTTGCATTTTCGCTTTAGAGGCCTCAATGTCGCTTGTGTCTTTTCCAAACGCTTTCAAAAGAACCGCCGATATCAAAAATGTAACCACCACGGAAACCGTAATGCCCAAAATATTGGCGAAATAAGAACCGCTTGGAGTCATAATCATTTCGGCAATGATGCTGCCCGGTGCCGCAGGACCCGTGAGCCCGCCGTCAAATGTGGAAAAAATAAAGATTCCACTGGCGCTGCCGGCAATGGTGGCCACAATCAAAATGGGGTTCATAAGTACAAAGGGGAAGTACATCTCATGAATTCCGCCGAAGAAGTGGATAATGGCAGCACCCGAAGCAGAAGATTTTGCACTGCCTTTGCCAAAAAACATATAGGCAAGCAACAGACCAAGGCCGGGCCCCGGGTTTGATTCGATCATATAGAAAATGGATTTTCCTGCCTCTAGCACCTCTTCCGCGCCAAGTGGTGTAAACACGCCATGGTTGATTGCATTGTTCAAGAATAGCACCTTTGCAGGTTCAACCAAAATAGCAACCAATGGCAAAACACCCTTGGACACCAGCCATTCCACGCCATAACCCATGAGTTCCGTTCCAAACTCTACCAGAGGGCCGATGCCATAAAAAGAAATACCGGCTAAAATGGCACCAAAAATGCCAATTGAAAAGTTGTTGACAATCATCTCAAAGCCAGCCGGAATTTTTCCGTGCACTGCTTTGTCGAAATATTTAATCAAAACGCCGCCCAAAGGACCCACAATCATGGCGCCTAAAAGCATCGGTGTGGAGGGTGCGCCCATAATCACACCAAAGGTGGCAATGGCACCAATAACACCACCCCGAATGTCTGCAATGGCTTTACCGCCCGTATACCCGATTAGAATGGGCAAGAGATACGTGAGCATCGGCCCTACCATCGTGGCCAAAGCTTCGTTCGGTATCCATCCTGCCGGAATAAACAGTGCCGTTATCAACCCCCATGCGATGAAAGCACCAATGTTTGGCATTACCATGCCGCTGAAAAATCGCCCAAATCCCTGCACCTTATTTTTCATCAAATGCCACCTTTTCTTTTTGTTCTGTGTTAGAAGCTTTCCCAATGCCGGGCGCCCAGCTTATGGATTGCTCTAAGTATAGCATGTGATTCTTGGGCACTCAACATAAAGAGATTCAAGTTTGTCACGCTAAAATTGTGACATTTTTGAAGAACACTCACATTGAACATAGGATTCTATGTTTTTTTGTATACATTGTATAGGTTTGGCGCATAATGAATGCATCCCGAAAACGCAGTGGAAAGCATCAAGATATGCCGGTTGAATAACCAAACGCGCGTGGTTATTCAGCCGGCATTATTTATGTTTTATCAAGAACTCCTCAAAGTTGTGCATTGGTAACGGTTTTGAAAATACATATCCCTGTATATAATCACTGCCACAATCCATTAAGAATTGAAGCAGTTCCTCATCTTCCACACCTTCCATAATAGCCTTCATGTTTGTGGCTTTTACCGCGCTCAAAAATGTTTTAAAAAATTCACGTCTTGATTTATCTTTTGTAAAATTCAACACCAAACTCCGGTCAAATTTCACAATGTGGATGGGCATGTCAAAAAACATACTTAGGTTGGAATACTCCACACCAAAGTCATCTAGTTCAAAGACAAAGCCTTTTTCAGCCATTTCATCGACCACTTTTTTTGTTCCGTTGATATCGGAGGAAAGTGTCCGCTCCGTTAACTCTATTTGGATTTGGTCGTTGGAAAAATGATATTGGCTTAAAATCTCGCTTATCTGGTTTGCCACATCTTTAGATAAAAACTGAGCATATGGAACATTAACCGATATTGACTTTAAGGGTAAGGCATCACCATATTTATTTAGCAATGTTCTAAAATCTGAACAAACCATATTGAGCATGAGGAACGTGATTTTGATAATCTGCCCGGTTTCCTCTGCCACCGGAATGAATTCCGCAGGCCCGATATTACTGTTTTTTAGGCGAATCAGTGCTTCTGCCATGCTGAATTCGCCGGTGTTCACATCGTAAATAGGCTGATAATATGGCTCGAACCCATTGTTATCTATTGCGAATTTAAGTTGCTCAATAATGTCGTTTCTATGTTTCATGGCATCGCACACAGCCAAATCATAGAAAAAATCTGTCTCGCCTTGCAATTTCTTTAAGCTTGCAATCGAGTAATCCACTGCAGATATTATTTCTTTTGCATGTACTCCAAACGCGGGATAATCTACTCTTGCCGAAATCATATCCGGCTTAACCAGGTTCTCTCCAAGTTGATATGGTTCCAAAAGCAAGTCTTTCAACGTGCTGTCGTATTCATCACCCTCCTCGGCAAGTAAGGCAAACTCATCCCCTGTATACCTGAAAAGCATTTTAAATGCGGCCTGCTGGCGAAGCCTAAATGCAATAGCCTCCAGCAAAGCATCTCCATACTCCAGCCCCAGTCGTTCGTTGATTCCTTTGAAATTACGCAAACTAAACACATAGAGTGAAAATGGCCTTTTTTTTGCACACAGTTGGTTCAGCTGAATGGTGAGCGCTTGCCTGTTGCTAAGCTCGGTCAATTCATCTGTCAGCTTTGTGGTATTTTGTATGTAGATATAGATGACCATTATGCCCAATACGCTGGCAAGGCCCGACATTTGTACCCTTGGCATAACAAGTTGAACACAAAAGACAACGGCCGTGACAATTAAATTTAGACAGATGATTAGCAGGCTATTGCGTCGGGGAGAATGCCTGTTTTTATAGATGAACCCAATGGCTAAGATAAAATACAAAACAACAATGATATATGTGATGCGATAGAATGGACCTTCGATAATCCCGTCCTGCGCCGTTATTTCAAAAATGTTGGCATTCCATATATTGCTTACGATTATAAAGGCATATACAACAAAGGGAATCATTCCCCAAAAATGTTGTCTAACCAAATTGTCCGAATTTGTTTTTGTGTAGACCAGCGAAATTGCATAATAAAGCGCCGCGATGGCAGCCATTGGCATCATCAAATAAAAAAGATACCGACAAAAAATCACAAGTGAAATCGGTACAAAATCAAGGTGGTCCAGCGTGTATACCGCCAAGATGGTTGCCATCGTGCTGGCGAACGAGCTGAAGCAAAGCCACCGAAATACTCTGTGTTTGGTTGTGGTCAGTGTGTGGTCCAGCAAAAATCCAATAATCAAGAGGGTGAGAAGCAAAAGAGCTGCCACTTCCGCGGCTAAATTATATGTCACTTGCATCCCCCCTCCCTTCCTGCAATGCTTACATACTATCATACTATACTTTGCGATTATAAAAGGCAAGGGTTTTATATAAACTAGCAACAAAACCACACATACTTTTCGTGCTGTGTTGAATGCAACACAATAGAGAGGCTGCTTTTGCCCTCACTGCAGCACGTTTAGCGGATGCATACCCGGTGTTTTCACACGGACGGAGAGACACCGTGCACAAACATTGATTTTAAAGTTCATTTTTGTGTTATACGAATACAAAGAAATAAACTCTGTCGGTGGTGATTTCGCAACAATGCCGAAAGCATGTGGGAATGCATGAAAGTGAAAGCTGTTTTCGCATGGTAATGCCATGGCGGCCCGGTTCATTCTTGCCCCGCAAAAAAACGGTACGGTTTCAAAATGTTTTGAAACCGTACCGTTTTTTGTTTGGTTTATGTGAAGAGCACATAACAGCCGTGCTTCCTTTTAAATCGATTCAAGCAAGGATACCACCTCAGGCAAAGACTTTTTGCCAAAGAAGCTGTGCTCATCATTCACAACCATGCACGGCACGCTCATCACCTGATATTTATCTTTCAGTTTTGGGAAGTGTGCCAAATCCAACATGGAGGCATTCACCTTTTCGGAAAGGCTCGCCACACGTTGTGTTGCCATCACCACTTCGGGGCACATCGTGCACGAAAGGCTCACCAGAACCTTGATGTCCAGTGGTTTGTCAAGGGCCTCTATTTGCCGGATTAGATCTGCATCTACCGCTTTGCCGGCACCGGCTAAGTTGTACATGGCAATGACAAAGGAATTGATTTCGTGCCCACCCGGCACACCGTGGAAGCGAATACCGCTGCTTGTGCCGTCGTCCTTACAAAGCTCGATATAGGGGGTCAGCTCTGCGTCCTCTTCCTTTTTTTCGACACGAAGTAAGTCGCACAGTGGCACAAGCTCGTTTAAAAAACCCAAAATCTCCGCGGCCAGTGCGCTGTCATCAACATAGGCCTTTAAGAGTAAGGGACGCTCGAAGCGAGCGAATACCTCTTTCAGTTGCGCACGAACATCGGCACTGAGGAATCCGCCATCGTCCTCTTGGCTTTGGGTTTCTTTTTCGGGCTTTGCCTGCGCGGGTTCTTGCGATTTGGGCGTGAACAACGTGGGAATGTTAAGCTCTGTGTGCAAAGAAGATACATATTTCTCCAGCGAAGTAGCTGCTTTTGCCCCGTCGCTCACGGCTGTTACCACTTGGCGAAGGTTCTTCACGCACACATCACCCGCAGCATACACGCCATTCACATTGGTTCTTCCATCCACATCTGTGGGCAGGTATCCACTGGTGTCGCATCGTATTGCAGACGGCAACCAAGCCGTGTTCGGCACATAGCCCGCAAAAACAAAAACGCCCAAGGGGCCTCCGTCTTCGCTTTCAAAACCCCAAGTATCACCGGTTTTGTTGTTTTTGAATTTGGCCGTGCGCACCATTGCGTCACCGGCCACCTCCAAAAGCTCTGTATTGTAGAAAATTTCGATGTCCGGATGTTGCTTCGCGTGTTGCGCAACTGTTTTTGCACAGCTGAAATCATCTGTGCGCACCATGATGCGAACCTTTTTTGCGTATTTGGTTAAAAAAACCGCTTCTTCGGCAGCGGCAAAGCCTCCGCCCACCACAAACACGTCACGACCAGTGAAAAATTCGCCGTCGCATGTGGCACAATAAGCCACGCCGCGTCCCTGATACTGCTTCTCGCCCGCAAAGCCAATTTTGCGTGGTGCCGCGCCCGGCGCAAGCAAAATGCCCAGCGTTCTCACATCGCCCGCTGTGGTGTGCAGTGTTTTCACACCCTCGGATAATTCAATATCCAGCACCTCCGCCATTTGAAACTCGGCGCCAAAGTTTTTTGCCTGTTTTTGCATGTCATCGGTGAGAGCCTTACCGCTTGTATGATAAACACCCGGATAATTTACAATGTCCTGTGTGATGGTGATTTGCCCACCGATTTTTTCCTTTTCCAAAACCAGTACCCGATACTGTGCACGCGCCATGTAAATGGCTGCCGAAAGCCCGGCAGGGCCCGCACCCACAATGGCCAAATCGTAAAGATTTTTTGTGTCTTGCATGTTTCCCTCCTTTTTTCAAGAAAGCCCCGCTCCTAAGCGGAGACGGGGCGATTTTCTTTCTGGATTACAGCATACCAACAAGGTCGAGGCTGGGTTTGAGTGTTTCAGCACCGGGCTTCCACTTGGCAGGGCAAACCTCATCGCCATGTTCTGCTACAAATTGTGAGGCCTGTACACGGCGCAACAACTCATCGGCATTGCGGCCAACATTGCCGGCCAACACTTCGTAGGCCACAATTTTGCCTTCAGGGTTCACAATAAAGCTACCACGCTCTGCAAGGCCAACCTCTTCAATCATCACATCAAAATCTCTTGCCAGCGCAGCGGTTGGATCGGCCAGCATGGGATAGCCGATTTTTTTAACTGCTTTTGAAGCATCGTGCCATGCCTTGTGCACAAAATGCGTGTCGCAAGACACACTGTAGATTTCACAACCGATTTTTTTAAACTCGTCATACTTTTCGGCTAGATCTTCGAGTTCCGTAGGGCACACGAAGGTAAAGTCTGCGGGATAGAAAAAGAATACCGACCATTTGCCCAAAATATCCTTTTTGCTCACTTCTTTAAAATCTCCACCCACATAGGCTTGCACGGTGAAATCGCTTACTTCTTTGTTAATTAAAGACATTTTTTACCTCCTGCTAGAATAATTTGTTGTTTTGCCACTCTTTTTTGATGTTCCGGTAGCAAGACAACTTTGTTTATGGATTCATCCTAACACAGGAAATGCCTTAAGTCAAGAACAAACTATACAATTTTTGTTTAATTCATAATCCTGTAAAATTTTGCCATTTGCATCTCTTTGTTAAGCAGTGTTTGCACAGGCTGAAACAAGATACAACGCAGCAGGCATAAGAGAGACATTTTCGCAGATAGCGAACGCAACCGTTTTGGGCGACACCGCCTTACAAAGCAGTGAAATCTCAGCTTCAGCATGCAGTTTCAGCCAATTTATCGTTTTCTTTTGTTCCTATGGCGCCTTCTTTTCCTTGCAAAAGGCAGCGGATTTTCGTATAATAAACGAAACTTCTAAAAATGTAGGGGACCGTGAGGAGGCGTTATGATGGATGCAAAACAACGTAGGGAAGAGATGTTGCGTCTTTTGAAAATGGGGATGAAACCATTGAGTGCCACACGCCTTGGTGAACACTTTCATGTGAGCCGCCAAATTGTGGTGGGTGACATTGCCCTCTTGCGGGCAGCGGGTGAAGCGATTGTGGCCACCTCACGCGGCTATGTGATGAGCAAAAGCCCGGAGGAAGACGCTGCCTCGGCAGATAGCTACGTGCTTGCTTGCCTCCACGACAAAAGTATGCTGGAAACCGAGTTGTTTATTGTGGTAGATAACGGCGGACGGTTTCTCAATGTATCTGTGGAACACCGAATTTACGGTACCATTTCATGCGATTTGGATATTGGAAGCCGATATGAGGCCAATGCCTTTTTAAAAGATGTGGCTACAAGCGGCGCACCGCTATTGTGTGCGTTGGCAGATGGGGTGCACTTCCACACCATTCACTGCCCAAGCGAGGAGGTCTATCGGCGGATTTTATCGGCTTTGAAGGAAAAGGGGCTACTGTATAGCCCGCGATAGCGGCACAATTCCGGCATTTAAAACTATAAAGACATATTTGCAGGACATTCGACAAAGCGGTGGCGCAGAAACCGATGTAGACAAGCAATCTTTTTGTGGATACAGCGCGGTAGGCACACTTCAAAACAAAACCAATAGACCGACCGCTGGCGGTCAGTCTATCCTGTTTGGCCAAAGCTGTGTTCGCAGGGGCTAGAGATCATGCTGCAGATGTCATTCTGAGTTTCTGTGCTCGTTGTGGTGCGGCTTATGCCGGGGGCTTTCCACTGTCAATCCATGCTGTGTGCCAAAATCGCACCATCGGTGGCATCGATGGTATATTCATACTCCGTGGGCCCCACATTCCAGTCCAGTTCATACTCCGCGCGACCGTCATCATGTTCAAACTCGCACTGTAAATTCTGGGCATCACTTGCATTTACGCCTGCATTTTGCAAGGCGATTTCTTTTGCCTGTTCGGCTGTGATGTATTCAGCGGTAGAGCTGGTGGCATTGGCTGCCGATTGTGGTAAGGCAGGGGCATTGCTTTCCACATCTTGGCTAAAGCCGATGATTTCACCGGTCAAGGCATCAATATCGTAATCATATTCGGTGTTGCCATTCCAAAATTCAACCTCATAAATTGTGTGGCCATCGTCGCGCTCAAGCCTGGTTTGTACAAATTGCAAATCATCCTCAATAAAACCGGCGTGTTCAAAGGCAATGTTTTTTGCATTTTCTTCCCCGATATAATCTGTTGTGGAAGTAAGTGGTTGTTGTGCCGAAGCGCCAACTTCGGTTGCGCTTGTCGGCGGCGTGGAGGCGGTAGATGCACATCCGGCTAAGGCCCAAAAAAGGCAGAGGCAGAATGGCATGGTTTTGAGGATGTGAATGGATGTCCTTGTTTTCATGATGGATTCTCCTTTCGGTTCCAGTACAATTGGCATATAAAAGCAAACCCTCTATAAGCAAAGGTTTCTCGGGAATGAAATCATCACCACTACCCATACTTGCAAAAGCCTAAGTTGTGGCTTATTTTTTTTCTATCTTAATGTATTTTTCTTCAAAATCAACAATCGGCATGGGTTTGTCATAAAAATAGCCCTGCACGGCATCACAATGAACCGATTTCAATAGCTCAATTTGTTCGGCTGCTTCGATACCTTCTGCAACCACATACATTTCAAGATTGTGCGCCATCTTCACAATGCTGTCTATCAGCAAATCGTTGCGCTTTGAGTTTTCGCCTTCAACAAAGAAACTTCTGTCCATTTTGAGCGTATCCGCGTGAAGATTTTTGAGCATACCAAGCGAGGAATGCCCGGCCCCAAAATCGTCTATGGAGATTTTAAAACCGTGTTTATGCAAATCGATAAATAATTGCTCTATTGCAAGTTCGTTTTCAATGGTGGTGGATTCTGTTAATTCAATTTCAATATATTCATGTGGCACTTGGTATTTGTCGGCAATCAAAACAACTCCCTCGACATAGAGTGGGTTGTCTGAATTGAGGCGAGAGCAATTTACAGATATGGTAGGGGGGGCGATGCCGGCGTCTATCCAGCAGCGGATGGTTTTGCAAACCGTTTCCAATATATATTGATCCAGTTCAACGATAAAACCGTTTCTTTCAAACAATGGAATAAACAAGTTTGGGAAAATCATTTTCCCATCCGGTTCAATCCAACGAGCCAATGCTTCGGCCCCAATCAGCGTGTTGTCGTCTGTTCTGAATTTTGGCTGCAAAAACACATTGAATTCGTGGTTTGCAAGAGCCTGTTTCATTTTGTTTGTAATATCGGCTTCCAGTTTCACCTGGTTTATTAAAGTATCATCATAATCACAAACAATTTCCCCTTTGGTGGCTTTTGCTTTTACATAGGCAAGGTTCACCTTGGCCATAATGTCATCGAAATTTGTTTCCCCAGACTCAATATGATACCGGCCAATTTTAAAAGTCCCGCCATAATCGGCAAGCTCTGGAATCAGGGTATCATAGACTTCGTTAACGGCTGTTGCAAAAAAGCTCAAATCATTGAAAAGCCCATTGCCTGCAAACATGACAAATTTATCACTGCCTATTCGTGCCGTAATCAAGCTTGGTTCACCAAAACTATCGGATAAAGACTTCACCGTTTTCAAAACACGATCACCCATTTCATACCCGAACATCTCATTGATGGCCTTGAAATTCTGAATATCAATAACTAAAATAGTATACTGGCTTTTCTTGTTTTGTTCTAAGATAGCAGTCATATCCAGCTTGAGCTTTGCCATGTTTGGAAGCTCTGTAAGGGGGTCGTAATAGGCTGTTTTTAAGATGCGTTTGCTGGTGCGAGACTGCATGATGGAAATCCAAATAACAAGCGCAATGATGACCCAATAAACAATGCTTCCCGCAATCGAAAAGTAACTGGCGGCTTGGATGAGCTCGCTACTCAGGGAACTCACGTAGACATCCATGACCACGGCGGCATTGGTTAAGTCTATTGGATAATACACCATTACTTTTTGTTCATCCGAGGCATTGTAGCGGAAACCGCCTCTTTGTTTGTTTTGGATATCGCTTTTCATTTGAGCGATATTCTCTGCACCTATTTCTGTGATTTCTCCTTGTGTGATAGCGGCCGTTGTGGCGGCGTTATCACTTGCCAAAGCAACGATGGTTAAGTCAGAGTCTAAAAAAAACACGGACCCTTCATAGGATTTGTTTTGCACAACCATTTCAAAAAAATTGTCCACAGAAAGCTCGCAAAACAAAACGGCAATTGGTTCGTTGTTTTGTTTCACCGGAACCGCCACATCAAAAACAATGGTGGATGTTTCCTCCGATATCTGTGGAACATCTACATAAAACTCATCTTCTAAGGCTTTTTGAAAGGCTCTATTTTCCGAAAAATTGTAAAGGTTGTTTTCACTTGAGATACCGTTGCCATCCAAATCCACATAATATAGACTGCTGAATTCCTCAGTCTGCGATTGAGTGCTGAAATATTCTACCACATTTTCGCTTGTTATGTTGTCTTCCGAAATGGACTCGGCAAAAAGAGAAAGGTCATCTACCGTTTCTTCCAGCATACCGGTTAACAGAATTTGATATTGAACACCAATTTGGTCCATCTCATCAAAGGCAGATTCAATAATGGCGTCATCTGCAAACACATCAACCCCACGTAATATAAGGCCAATGGCAACGATAGAGACTGTGACAACTATCGTTAGAATATGCCTTGAAAAAAACTTTTTCGCCTTCATTCAACTTCCTCCAAAATACTTTGACCTGTCCTGGATGATGCCGGCAAAAGAAGCCGTGCGTGAGAAGACAGAAAACCCTTCCTAGCTTATATTCTACTACAAAAATGGGCGAATTACAATTTATAATGCTTTGTATTCTAAAAACATTCATGTTGGCCAATGGGTGGTTTTAGCCTGTGCAAACAGATTCACTCAAAACCTTCGTTTGGCACAGTGGAAAGTCCAATGTCGGAATCTATTCATCCTCATCCCGCGGGTTTCAAACAGCCTAAAAAAGCGCCGACAACTTATCGGCGCTTTTTTTAGGCTGTTTGTTTAAAAGTTTTTGCTTACTCGCTGCGCAAAGCCTCTATCGGGTTGAGTTTGGCCGCTTTTCTTGCGGGGTAAATGCCAAAGAAAATACCGATGGCAGAAGAGAAAACCACCACGCCTATCACCACAGCAGGGCTGATGACGGCTTCCACGCCCAGCAAATCCCCCACCAGGTAGCCGCCTGCAACGCCTATGATAAGCCCAATGAGACCACCGAGCAAGGTAAGTGTGGCACTTTCCACAAGGAACTGGAATAAAATGGTGCCTGTGCGTGCACCCAAGGCTTTGCGAATGCCAATTTCACGCGTGCGCTCGGTAACACTAACCAGCATGATGTTCATCACCCCGATACCACCCACGAGCAAGCTAATGGCTGCAATGGCCGCAATGATGGTAGAAAAGGTGCCAATGATAGTGTTAAATTGGTCGGCAAAGGCGCTTAAATCCATGGCTTCATACACTTCGCGCTCGGCGTTGTTGTGGCGCTGGCTTAAAAGTGTGGTTACATCTCGAATGGATTGATCTTTTAAATCCGGGTCGGAGGGCAAGTAGGCAATTTGGTAATACGGTTCCAAAAAAGCGCCCGAGCCCGTGACATTTTCTAAAGTGGAAAGAGGCATGCTGATTTGAGCCGTCACATTGCCCCCCATGCTCATTTGCGTGGTTTCCACCACCCCGATGATGGTAAATTCATTGGTACGCCCCATCACATTCAATTCCAAGGTAAGGCCCACCACATTGTCAGAGCCAAACACTTCTTTTGCTCCGGCAGAGTCAATCGTGACCACCTTGCGCGCAGAATCAAAATCGGCTTCTCCCCAAGTGCGCCCGGCCACAAGACTGCTTGGAATCACCAAATTCATCGACCCGGTGCCGGCACTGATGTTGGCCGCAACATCCTCTTCATTGCGGGAACTCATGATGGTTCCGCTTGTGCCGTCACTCACCGTAACAGCACCCACTGAATTTAGCCCTTCCAAGGCCACAATGTCGTCATCGGTGATTAAATCGCTATCGGAAAGAGCTTCTCCCGTTGGGTAGATGTAGATGGCACCGTTTGCGATGCTGTTGAGCTCATTGGTGATTTGGGCCTGACCGCCCATGCCCACACCCAGAACAATAATCACCGAGGAAATACCGATGATGATGCCGAGCATGGTAAGCAGCGAGCGCATTTTGTTCACGTATATATTGCGAAATGCCATTTTGGCATATTCTGTAATTTGCCGCATAGTGTCTCCTGTCTGTTTGCGTCATGGCAAGGGCGACTATCCCATCATCATCATCGAGGGCATGGTGGCAGTGCTGTGGGCCGGGTCGTCACTGATCTGTGTGCCCTCCGTGATATCCTGCGAAGACAGGATGACACTGTCGCCCTCGGAAATCCCGCTCAGAATTTCAATCATCGTGTCACTGGAAAGGCCGGTTTCCACGCTGCGGCGTGCCGCCACCCCGTCTTCTACCACCATCACATAAGTGCCGTCCACATCGGTATTGATGGCCGTGGTGGGTACAATAAGCACATTTTGTGCTTCGCCTGTGAGAATTTCGGCGGTTGCATCCAGGCCAAGGGTGATGTTTTCATCCGGGTTTGTGATGGAAACTTTTGCCCCCACAAAACTCGTGGTACCCGTTTGAGATGCCTGCTCTGTGGCCATTTGGTCGATGCTGGTCACTGTGCCACTGTATTCTCTGTTCAAAATGGTAACCGTAGCGTTTTGTCCCACGCGCACCTGTTCTAAATCATACTGGGAAAGCGAGAGCTGTACTTCGACATCACGCAGGCTTTGAATGGTGCAAAGGGGTGCATATTGTTGTGCCATCGTTCCTTCGGCCACCTGTATATCAGTTACCACGCCGCTGATGGGTGCTGTGACACCGGCTTGTGCGGCGGCCAGTTGTTCGCTGGCTGCCTCCAAAGAATTTTGGGGTGCAACCATTTGTGTTTGTAGCTGAGCGAGGGCGTTGGCATCCAAAACACCGGCTTCGGCTTGCTCGGCGGCATTGTCAAGCTGGGATACGAGACCGTTGTGGTATTCCACATCGGCCTGCGCTGCCGAAACAGCACCATTTGCGGCCGAAAGCTGCCCCTCTAAGGTGGAGACCTCGGTGGAAAGGGTGTCAATTTGGGGTTGCAAAGCAGCTGCGGCTGCGGAGTCTGTGGTTAAAAGGCTGGTCTGCTGGGTGCGCAAGCTATCCAACTGGGCTTTCTTGGCGGCCAAGGTAGGGGTGACACCGGCCGATACTGCAGCCAGATTTTCCTGTGCCTGGGCCAGGTTTATGTTGGCGATATCACGCTGCTGGCGCATGGTGGTGGCACTGTTGCGGTAATCTTGTGCACTTTGAGCCGCCTCGGTGCTGGTGTTTTGCGATTGCTGTTGCTGCAAGGCCACTTGATTCACCGAGGCCCCTGCGGTTTCCACACTGCGCGTGAGCTCCTCTGTGTTGAAAGTGGCAATGGTTTCACCACTTGAAACCACCTCGCCCAGTGTTAAATTCAGTTCCGAAATAGGGGCAGAAGCGGGCGAATACACGGTTTGGGTATTGGCGCTGCGCACAGGGCCACTGGAAGAGAGGGTTTGGGTGATGCTGCCCAGCACGGCAAGCTCTGTTTCGGCATAGGTGGGTGCAGGCCCCTGCAAAGCATTCCACACCAGCTGAAACAAAAACAGAAGAGCCACACCGCCGGCGATGCAGATAAGCAAGATGGTTTTGGGGTTGCGCTTTTTCTTTTGCTTTTGCAAAGCGGTGCTGATGAGGTCACCATAATCCACTTCCTGCTGCGGTGCATTGCCTTCCAGCGCCTCATTCGCATCTGCAGGCGATCCGCCTTCGGCTTCCTGCTGCAAAGAAGAGGGAACCGCTTGTGCCGGCTGGGTGTTATCTTCTACCTCCCAAGGTTTTGGTTTTTTCTCCCGTTTAAACATGTGTCTGTCCTCCGTTGTTTGCCGTCTTTATGGGCGATGTTGGCTGAAAAGAAGCGTTGTCACTTGCATATTGGGCATCGATGCGTCCGTCTGTAATATGAACGCGCCGTGGTGCTTTTTGGGCCAGGTCGTTGTCGTGTGTGATAAGAACAATGGTGTGCCCCTCTTTGTGCAGTTGTTCTATGATGGAAAAAACCAGTTTTCCACTTTTTGAATCCAAATTTCCGGTGGGCTCATCTGCCAAAATGAGTGGAGGGTTCGGCGCAAGCGCCCGTGCAACGGCTACACGCTGCTGCTGGCCGCCGCTCATCTCGTTGGGCAGATGTCGCATACGGTCTAAAAGACCAACACGAGCCAGTGCTTTCAAAGTGAGCTCTTTGCGTTTCTTTGCAGAATAACCACGATAAATAAGGGGCAGCTCTACATTTTCATAGGCACTGAGGCTTTTGATTAAATTGAAACTTTGAAAGATAAACCCGATTTGTTCGTTGCGCACCACGCTGAGTTCATTGTCGCGCATTTGGCTTACCGGAATACCGTTGAGAAAATAATACCCTGCCGTTGGCACATCCAAACACCCTATCATGTTCATCAAGGTGGATTTACCACTGCCGGAATGCCCCACAACCGCCAAAAACTCACCTTGCTTTACCTGCAGGCTGATGCCGTCTAGGGCGCGCACCTCGTTGGGGCCGGGGTTGTAAATCTTGTAGAGGTTTTTCACTTCAATCAAAGGGCGCATCGTATGTCCTCTCTGCCGTCTTGTATCGGCGGCGGTGCAATGCTCTTGTTGCCATAACATTTCTCAGTATAAAAGGATAGCTTCATTTTCATGAAGCTATCCAAAACAAATCCGGTTCTATCTTATCATATATAACGAGCTAAGGGCGCGCATTTCTTGTGAAATAAATGTGAAAGTTCATTTTTAATCAAACACTTTTGGGCACGGCAATGGCCTTGACCGGACAAACATTCACACACACACGGCAACCCGTGCAAAGCGAATCATCTATTTTGGCCACATTATCTGTAACTGTGATGGCCCCTTCGGGACATTCCTTTTGGCATTTCATACAGCCGATACAGCCGGCGCTACACTCCTTGCGTGTCAAGGCTCCGCGGTGGTGGTTGGCGCATAAAACCACGGGTTTCTCACTTACATCACGCAGCCAGATAATCTGCTTTGGGCAGGCACTTACACAGGCCCCGCAGCCCGTACATTGCTCCATTTTGATGCGGGCAACTCCGTTTTGAATTTCAATGGCATCAAATTTGCACACAGCCTTGCAGTCTCCGTAGCCAAGGCAACCATAAGGACAAGCCGTGGGGCCACCGAAAAGCCCGGCGCAAGCCGTGCAGGTTTGAATGCCGGAATTCTCGTATTTAGCACTGCGGTGTTCTGCCGTGCCTTGGCAGGCCACAACCGTTTTGCGCTGGGCCACATCACCCGCCTCTTGCCCTGCAATGGCGGCAACTTCTTCCGCCACAGACGCACCGCCCGGAATGCACAGCGTCACGGCGGCGCCCGCCTCAATGATTGCGGTGGCATAATCGGCGCATCCTGCAAAGCCACAAGCGCCGCAGTTGGCGCCGGGCAAAGCCTCCTGCACCAGCTCAATGCGTTCGTCCACCTCCACCTTCATCAACTGGGAGGCCACCACCAAAATGGCGGCACCACAAACCCCGGTTAAGGTAACAATGATGATAGCAGCTGTTACCGACATAGTCATTTCTCCTTTTTTATGTTACTGTGTATGGCTAGCCGGTGATGCCGAAAAGCCCTTCTAAAAGGCCGCCAAAACCCATGAAAGACATACTGACAATGGCCGCCGAAACCAAGGTGAGGGGCAATCCCTCAAAGCTTTTGGGTGGCTTTGCGCGCTTAAGCGCCGTGCGTACACCGGTGAAAAGCACCATGGCAAGCCCAAAGCCAAGCCCTGCACCCACAGAGGAAACCAAAGCCTCCGGGAAGGTGTAATAGGGTGCATTTGGGTCGATGAGGCTGGGTGTTTCAATGTTCAAAAGGGTGAGACCTAAGATGGCACAGTTGGTGGTGATGAGCGGCAGGTACACACCGAGAGAGCGATAGAGCGGTGGTACGAAGCGGCGCAGTGTAATCTCCACCAGTTGCACCAAGGTAGCAATGATGAGAATGAAGCAAATATTGTTGAGGTATTCAAGCCCATAAGGCACAAGCAAATAGGTGTATACCGGCCAGGTGGCGGCCGTGGCCAGCACCATTACAAAGGTGACGGCCGCACTCATGCCAACAGAGGACTGCAATTTCCCTGAGACGCCAAGGAAGGGGCAAATGCCAAGAAAACGCACCAGAACATAGTTGTTCACCAAAATCATGGAAAAGAAAATGAAGGCCAACCGAATTGCCATTATTCAGCACTCTCCTTTCCGGGGCAGCTATCGCCCGCAGGACACATGGCGCATCCCACATTCTTGGGCACACTTGCACCCATTTTTCGTTCCACAAAAATAGCCAAAGCCATGAAAACGCCGAATGCAAAGAAGCCACCGGGGGGCAAAATCATGATGCTCATCGGCTGGATGCTTTCGGGCAAAATTTGGAAACCCAGCAAAGCACCGGCGCCCATGATTTCACGCATGGCACTCATGAGCACCAAGGCGATGGTGAAGCCGGCGCCCATGCCGAGGCCATCCAAAGCCGAGGCCAGTACATTGTTTTTGGATGCGAACATTTCTGCACGCCCCAAAATGATACAGTTTACGGTAATCAGTGGCAAAAACACACCAAGTGATGCATCCAGCGCAGGCACATAGGCCTTTACAATCATCTGCACCAACGTTACAAAACTGGCGATAACCACAATGAAACAAGGCAGGCGCACGCTGCTTGGAATCACTTTACGCAAAAGGGAGACCACAATGTTGGAGCAAAGAAGCACGAAGGTGGCCGCAGCACCCATGCCAAGGCCGTTGAAAACCGAGGTGGTGACGGCAAGCACCGGGCAGCACCCCAAAACCAGACGAAGCACGGGATTTTCTTTTAACAAGCCGTTCGTTAAAATGGTAAGATACGATTTCTGTTGTTTCTGTTTCATTTACGCAGCACCCCCCATTTCACTTAGCTGGCTGTTGTACAGCTCAATGGCCGCATTCACATCGACAATGGCGGCATAGGTGGAAATGGTGCTACTGGCTATTTTATCCACATCATCCAGTGCAAGCGTTTCGGCAGGTAGCCCGTCAAACTGAGCGGCAAAACTTGGATCTGTTTCCAATTTTTTACCAAGACCCGGTGTCTCATCATTTTGCAGAAAGGTGACTCCCAAGATGGTGCCATCCGCCGAGAAGGCCACCATGGCCGGCACGGCACCGCCATAGCCGGGAGACGAGGTTTCTACAATGAAACCGGCGCCGTTCGTGGCTCGGTAAGCCGCGGTGACGTTGTCCACTTCCTCGGTGAGGGGCAACTCTTCAAAATCGTCGGCTTCCGGCAAAAGCAACTGGCGTGCAGCCTGAGCAGTGGCCAAAGTGTTTTGCTCAATGATGGGGGCTGTGAAGCCGTTTGTGATAGCAAGCAGTAAGCTCATCACGCAGCAGATAAGGGAAAGTGCCAAAACGGGGGCGATGATTTGGCTCCATGCGGGGTTTCGCAATTTCTTTGTTTCCATGTTATTTCGCCTCCCTTTCCTTTTTCCAACGCCCTTTTTGAACGCCAAGTGGGCGCTGCCGCGTAAGCTGATTGATATAAGGAACCAAAAGGCTCATCAAAAGCAAAGAGAAGGAAACGCCTTCATTCATCGTGGCAAAGGAACGGATAACCACGGTGAACACAGCGAGACCCAAGCCAAACACGAGCCGTCCGGCAGCTGTGTAGGGGCTGGTAACATAATCTGTGGCCATAAAGAAAGCGCCCAGAAGAAGCCCGCCTGTGAAAAGCAGGGTGAAAGAGAGCGATGCTGCCTCAGTAGCGCTTTGCCCCTGCGCCAAGTAGATGAAAAACTGAAACAGGAAGGTGCCACCAATGTAGCTAAGCGGGATGATAGGCGAAATCACTTTGGTTACCATCAAAAACACACCGCCCAAAATAAGCGTGAGTGCACAGGTTTCGCCCAAAACGCCGCCGTGTGTGCCCAGCAAGAGGTCTATCATGGGCAGTGCTGTGCGGTCGGGCACGCCCAGCGGGGTGGCGGTGGCCAGCGCGTCCAGGCCACCAAAGGTTTGGGGATAGGTAAAGGAAATCATGCTACCGGTAAAAGACAGCTGCAACACCGTGCGGCCCACAAGGGCCGGGTTTGCAAAGTTGCGACCAAGGCCGCCAAACAGTTGTTTTGTAACCACAATGGCCACAAAGGCACCGATAACGGCCATCCAAAGAGGGAGGGTCGGAGGTAGGTTGAAGGCCAAAATCAGGCCGGTTACAATGGCAGAAAAATCACCGATGGGAAGGGGTTCTTTTCGCCATTTGCACCACAGGGCCTCAAAAATAACGCAGGCCAAAACGGTGACACCGGTTAAAAGGAGTACACGCGGGCCGAAAATTAGGGCGGCTGCCACCAAGGTGGGAAGCAGGGCGATGCAAACGGCCAACATGATTTTGCGTGTAGAGGTATGCGAGCCGATATGGGGGGACGCTGCCACCATCAATTTATTTTCCACGTTCTTTTGCCACCTCCTGCATCAAATACACCCGTGCCAAGTTTGCATTTTGTGCCACGTAGCGTTTTGCAGGACATACAAAACTACATACACCGCAGGCGATGCATACGTCGGCGTTCAATGTTTTCAAAAGGTCTGTATCCTTGGTTTCATAAGCCTCATTTGTTTCTACCGGTGAAAGACGCATCGGGCAGGCATTGATGCACCTTCCACAACGAATACAAGGGCCGGGTTTTGGCAGGAAAGCTGCCTCGGGCGAGAGCACCAAAACAGCGTTATTTTGCTTGATAACAGGGTGTTCATCATTTGGTAAAGCGGTGCCCATCATGGGGCCGCCCAGCAAAATTTTTCCCGGCTGTGTCTTGTATCCTCCACAAAACTCAATCACTTCGGCAATGCTTGTGCCAAGGTATACTTGCACATTCTGCGGTTTTGCCACGGCGTCGCCATCAACCGTGAGGCGCTTGGTGGTGAGAGGCATTCCCGTGGCAAGGTAACGCCCTAAAACCGCAATGGTAGTGACGTTGAGCACAATCACGCCCACATCGGCCGGAAGGCCCCCGGCGGGAACTTCGCGTCCGGTAACAGTCTCGATGAGCACTTTTTCCGCGCCTTGCGGGTAACGGCTGGGCAGGGCAAACACATCCATGGCATCGTTTCCTTGTGTGAGCCCAAAAAACAAATCCATGGCCACGGGTTTGTTGCGCTCAATGCCGATGATGGCCTTTTTGATACCAAGGTGTTTTTGCACGGCTGCAATGCCAAGTAAAATATCTTCGCTGTTCTCCAGCATTTCACGGTCATCGCTGGTGATGTAGGGTTCGCACTCGGCTGCATTGATGAGTAAGTAGTCAATTTCATCCAAATTTTTGGGTGAGAGTTTGATACTCGTGGGGAAACCGGCACCGCCAAGGCCAACCAAGCCACTTTTCTTCACAGCTTCTATGAAACTTTCCCGGCCGGTAATGGTTGGCAGGCTTACCTCCTCAGAAAGGGTTTGTAACCCGTCCGGCTCAATAACAACGGCATCTATCAGTTTTCCTGCATGAGACATGACAGGCTCTATGGCCTTCACCGTTCCAGAGACACCCGAATAGATGGGCGAAGCCACAAAAGCTGTGGGCTCACCCACCATTTGCCCCACCGAAACGGTATCTCCCTTTTTCACAACCGGCTTACAAGGGGCACCGATGTGTTGCTGCATCAGCAATTTAATTTCCTTGGGAAGTGGCATTTGTATGGTGTCCATGTTGTCGGTTCCTTTGCGATGAGGCACGGCGGCACCTCGTCCCAAAGCCAAAAGCTTTTTGAGCATTCCCATCCTCCTTAATAAAAAATGCCAAGCAAAAAACGAATTTTCTTATCAGAAAACAGTCCATTTTGCCCGTTCTATAAAAGATGAATCTAAATTTTGCGAAACTATATTATATTGTAATACGCCATATAAGAAGATGTCAACCAAAACATAAAGAGATTCAGTGGGACACAGACAAATTTTTGCAATGAAAAAGGAAGCTTTGCATGAAGGACTCTATTCATTTTTCTTTGTCTGTGTTATACTTAAAAAAAGGGGTGAGAGGATGCCTGTTTTATCGGTGTCAAAAAGCGATACACCGCAAGCATTCGATGCTTTGCCGGCACTGAAAGTGAAACATTTTGCAAGGTGTGAACAGCAAGAGAATCTATACACACAAGCCCAGATGTATGCACTGAATAACACACTGATGCTGAACCTAAGTGCTTTTGAAAAAAACCCCATGCCATCGAGTGCACTGGGTTTTTGTGTAAGTGGCCGCGAGGACTGCGCCTTGGTTTTGCAGTTGTTTTCAAATTCGGCACAGCTTCTTTTTTATACACAATCATCACAAGAAACTTTGCAAACACCAATTTTGCAAAGGCATTCGGGCGAAGACGAGCAGGGGTGGTATTGGGGGGCAAGCCTTTGCTTTTCTGCAAAGCATTTGCAGCGCGTGGGGATAACCTGTGCACTTGGAAGTGAATTCTATGCGAATCTTTTCAAAGAAGACGTTTTACGGCAGAATTATGGAAGCGCTTTTCCGGTGCCCCAAAAACAGGCATTGTGGAGCCCCCTTTATGCAGGGCAATTTCAGATTGTTGATTTCTAAGGTGTTTTTTTATTTGCCAACTTGTATAAGCCCTGCCTTTGGCGGGTGTATTATAAAATAAAGTCAGGAGTGTGATGAAAATGGGCATGGTGTTTAAAACATTGTTAAAAGTGATGCTGGCCTTGGGAGCGGTTTTTGCACTGGTGTTGTTTATACGGCATTACAACGAGCAAAAGGCCGATTACATTGAAATTTACAACGACGACTTGGATGAGGGGTTATTTGAGTGAAACTAGGGAAAAATGAAATTGTGCGCGCCGGTGGAAACGGGCGCTGCAGCACTTGTGTGCTTTATGGGGGCGTTTTGTATATTGGCAGTATTGCTACGGTGGATTTGACAGCTGATATGCGTGTACAGGCCATGGATGTATTCTCGCAACTGGATAGATTGATGGCGCAAAACGGCACGGATAAAACCCGTATTTTGTGCGCAGACGTGGTTGTGCAAAATCTGGCTGAGCTTGGGGATTTTAACCAGGCTTGGGACGAATGGATTACAGACGGACACGAACCGGTAAGAAAAGTGACCATTGCCGACCTAAAACTGCCGGAATATAAGGTCTCGATTTGCTTACAGGTGGCGGCAAACAATTGAACTGTGCGAAACCACAAACAGGTATCCCCCGGCTTTGCCGGGGGATACCTGTTTGTGGGAAAACAATTGGATTTTTGCCCAAATTCAGTTTTTTTGCCAAAATCGGATGATGCCATTCTTGAAGATCACGCAGGGTGAACGACACCAAGGGGATATGTGTTCGCGCAATGTTTTTGAAAAACTCCGGGGCTTTTCATGCACCCGTTTCGTTTCTTCTAGGCCGGCGGCACTGCCGATTCAGTCGGTGTAGCTTCTGCGGCGGCAGCTTCTGCGGCGGCGGCCTCTGCGGCGGCGGCTTCTGCGGCGGCAGCCTCTGCGGCGGCGGCCTCTGCAGCAGCGGCTTCTGCGGCGGCGGCTTCTGCGGCGGCGACTTCTGCAGCAGCGGCTTCTGCGGCCGCAAGAGCTTCCGGATTATAGAAGGGACTGCCCTCTAAATAAGGCGTGAGAGGAGAATAGGCTGTGTGTGTAACCAGGTAATCTACCCAAACACCATAGCCGGTGGGGCTTAAATGGTAGCCGTCCCCAGCGGCATATTCTTCGCGTAAATAGCCGTCATCTCCGCCGAGTGCCTCGGTTAAATCTATAAAATACACATTGTTCTGAAAGGCCAAAACGGCCAACTGGTTGTTGAGAGACTGGATGCGCGCAATGTCAAACTCCGGGTCATTGTCTGGGCGCACAGGTGTAAGAGATTGTATGTAATAGTTTGTGTCTGGTGAAAGTGTGGCCCGAAACGCGTTGAGCATCTCCTGATAATAGGCAAGCAGGCTTGCATCATCCATGCTTACCATGGCATTTGCACCCAGCTGGATATAGACATTTCGAGGGGCATAAGAGGCCAAGGCCTCCAGCGGAACCTCCTGCTCACCATCTTGGCGGCGCTGGATGGAGCCGTCGTACATTTGCCGTGGACCAACGCCAATGTAGGCGCAGTAGGTGGCATTTGCAATGCCCTGTTCATAAATTTGAAAACCCTGTGTAAGTGAATCTCCCACAAAGGTGACTGTGTCAAAATATCGCATCTCTACCCGGCCGTTCTCCGGCAGGGAAAGCATCCGATAATCCGGGGTAAGCAATTGCATTTGTTCTGTGGTTTGTTCCACAGGCCCCACAAAGTTCCAACTTGTGTTGTCTACCGTTTGTGGCAGGGGCATGGCTGCAAGTGAGGCCGCGTCGCCAAGAGAAGGGGCGTTTTCCGGCACAGATGCAGCCTCTTCATCCTGCCCAAAAATGGCGTTGATGAGAGAAGTGAGCCCCCATGCCAAAAGCAGGATAAGAATGAGAGCCAAAGCAAGCAGAATATTTCTGCGTATGCGGCGTTTCTTTCGCAAAGCTTTGCGACGCTCTATCATGTTCTGCTGGTTTTGGATAGGCTCTGTATCTAAAGGAATGTCGATGGGAGGGCGGCTCCTTCCGGTATCACGCTGGGAAAACAATTCCAAATTGCTTTCAGGTGGAAAAGAGGGCGTCGGCTGAGGCACTTCCGTCTCATCTTCTATTATTTGTATAGATAATTTTTTGGGGCGATCGGATGGTTCCAAAATAGCTGCTCCGTTTCCTTAAACAAAAAATGCCGTACAAATTGCTTTCTTCAATTTAAGCTAACATGAGTGAAATTATACAGGAAAGCCTCGCAAAAAACAAGCATGGATGGGGCGTAAATGTGCAAACAACTCATTTTTCACACAATTCACAAGGGAAGAAACCCTAGAAAGTGAATCTCGGTGATGATAGGAATTTGCACTTTTTATAGAAGAGAAGGTGCCGAACAACAAATTGACAAACAGATAACTTTGACAAAATAATCACAAAACAGACACCTTTGAGCCCCATAATAAAATGGGCAAGCAAAATGAATGTGTTTTGAGAAATGGGGGATGCGCATGCAATTATATCATAGTTTTCATGTGGGAAAAATAGGAAAAATGATATAAAAGCCTGCTCAAGCACATTGTCTTGAGCAGGTGGCTCTGTTATACGCGTTATGGACAAGAGCGTTGTTCACGGGCTGCAAAAGAAAAAACTATTTTACACTGTCCATATGCTCGATTAGATTGAGAACTTTGTTCGAATAGCCCCACTCATTGTCATACCAGCTTACCAATTTCACAAAGCTGTCTGTGAGGGCGATGCCGGCCTTTTCGTCGAAAATAGAGGTGAGGGCACAACCGATGAAATCGCTGGAGACCACCTCTTCATTTGTATAGCCCAAAATGCCTTTGAGCTCACCCTCACTAGCTTTCTTCAGTGTGGCACAAATTTCTTCATAGCTTGCTGGCTTTTTCAGATTCACTGTCAAATCTACAACGCTCACATCCAAGGTAGGAACGCGGAAAGCCATGCCGGTGAGTTTGCCATTGAGTTCGGGGATGACCTTACCCACAGCTTTGGCGGCACCGGTGGAAGAGGGAATGATGTTGCCGGCGGCAGCGCGGCCACCACGCCAATCTTTATTCGAGGGAGAGTCCACTGTTTTTTGCGTGCCGGTGGTGGCATGAACGGTGGTCATCAGGCCTTCGGCGATGCCGTAATTGTCGTTGATGACTTTGGCCAAAGGTGCAAGGCAGTTTGTGGTGCAGGAAGCGTTGGACACGAAGTTCATATCAGGGGTATAGGTGTTTAAGTTTACACCACAAACAAACATGGGTGTATCGTCTTTGGAAGGGCCGGTGTAAACCACTTTTTTTGCGCCGGCATCAAGATGTGCCTGTGCTTTTTCTTTGGTATAGAAAATACCGGTGGCATCCACAACATATTCGGCGCCCGCTTTTCCCCAGGGGATGTCGGCGGGGTTTTTCTCTGCAAAGAAACGAATGGTTTTCCCATCTACCACAATGGCATCGGCTGTGTGGCTTACCTGTCCCTGATAACGACCATGCACAGTGTCATACTTCAGCATATAAGCACAGTACTCCGGCGTCATGAATGGGTCATTGATGCCCATGAACTCGATGTTTGGGTTGCCGAGACCCGCACGAAACACAAGGCGCCCGATGCGTCCGAAACCGTTAATACCAACTTGAATGCCCATAAAAAAGACCTCCCTAATTGTTGTGAGAACAAAATAAAAACCCATGTGGAATTGAATTTGCTCCCTGTGGATATTCCTATTTTATAACAAGCCTTCCCAAACTGCAAGGGCACACGCGCGAATTGCTGAATACTGCCCAGTATTTCATTTCAATGAAGATTTTTTTTATCCATTGAGTGTATAGCCTGTTTACGAAGGAGCCCAAATTTTCTTGTGTCCCCATAAAGAAATACGACAAAAAACGACATATTTCGACAAAATGCGCAAAATCGTGTATAATACTACCAAAATAAACAAGAGTAAGATAGAAAATGATGAGTGGAAAGAAGTGTGTGATATGAATGAAAAAACGCAGGCAAATCAATTTTATAGAGCTTTTCAAGCTGTTGATTATCCATGTTTTTGGCTGGAAAAAACCGGCTGTTTTTGGATGAATGATGTAGCTACTGCCATCGGTGATACAGACTATGGGTTGAGTGCAATCAAGCGGTTGTTAAGGAACCTTGCCGGCGAAATTGCTTCAAAAAAAGAGGAGCTACCTCAACTTAACTTGCCAATCACAGAGCGAGTAGAGTCCGCTTTGCATATGCTTGGTGCAGAAGTTTTGGTACATCCAAACGGTTTGTTTGTAGTAAGGCAGGGTGAAGCGCGCATGGATGTTTTGAGCCAAGCATTACGAGAGCCGATAAGCGACCTTTTTTCTTCGGTTCAAGCTCTGTCACGTCGCTTAGAACATTGCAGGCTCAGTGAAAGCGATGAAACTTTCGTTGAAGAATGTTTGCTCTCTATGCAAAAAAAAGAATATACCTTACTACGCTTGGCGTATAATTTAGAGGTCTACCATACTTTTAGAACAAAGTCTTCTTTTGCAAGAGAAAAAGAACTGGAACTGCATGGTTTTGTGGAAAACCTCTGTAAAAAGGCGCAACGTGCCTTTCTAAACAGCCATGTCTCTTTTCGCACAGAGCTAGAAGAAGGCATGTTTATAGTGAAAGGCGACCCGCGCCTTTTGGCACATGCAATTACCAATCTGCTGCGAAACAGCCTGCAATTCACGCGCGAAGGGAACTGCGTGACAGTGCGTTTGAAAAGGCTGAAAAATCGTGTCATGCTGTCTGTCGTTGACGAGGGGCTGGGCATCCGAACAGAGGCTCTCCCCTATGTGTTTACACCCTATTATTCGGCATCGCCGTACTTAGACACACAGGAACGTCCCGGATTGGGGCTTGGCTTGACCTTGGTGCATGGCGCGACAAAGGCCATGGGCGGTGTTGTGACGATAGAAAGTGAATTTGGAAAGGGGACCTCTGTGCACTTGTCTCTGCCACAAAGTGCACAGCCAACACAAAGCCTGAAAAGCTATACAGCAGAAGATGATGAGGATTTTTTTGCGGATAGTCAATCGCCTGTAAATATTCAACTGTGTGGCTATTTGCCACCGCCGGTTTTGTAAGCGGGCTGTGCCACAAAACCCTTTAAAAAAATTCATATTTTGGTTATAATTGAAATTCCAATGCAATATTTGACGATAAAAAAACATTTTACCAAGGTTTCTGCGCCCGATTTTTGTTTTTTTTTCTATGGCCATCGATTGAAGGTTTACAAACAAAAAAAAATATTATAGAATGATACATCTAAGGCTAAAATCGGTATTTAAGAATGCTGTGCCAATTTAAACAATGAAGGAAGATGGAAAAATGCAAAAAACAAAGATGCTAATAAGAAAATGTATTTGCTTAACTCTGGTTACCCTACTCGTTTTGGGCATTGCAGCTTGTGGACAAAGTGAATCTGAAGCGGAAAGCCATATCCCGGCCCCGGGAGCCACCTCCACATCTGGCGCAAGTGAGGCGCTGGAGGAAGAAACAGTGCTGGAGGCCGCATACTTAACCGGCCTTGAAAAAGGGCCGGATTATCCGGAAGGACAGCGTGTTATCGGCGTGATGGTGAACAACATCATCGGTTCGCGCCCAACAAGCGGCTTATCAGATGCCGAAGTGGTGTACGAAATGCGTGTGGAAGGTGGTATCACACGCTTTATGGCCGTATTTGATGATTACACAACCATGCCGAAAGTTGGCTCTGTGCGCTCTGCACGTGACCAATTTTTCCAAATGCTTGTGCCATCCTATGGTTTTTATCTCCACGACGGGCCCAACCAAAATCAGCCTGTTATTCAGATGATTGAAGACCAGGAGTATGAAGAATTTGACCTCACACCGGACCTGGGCATCAGTTGGCGTGACCCGGATCGTGCCGGCATGCCGCTGGAGTACACCGAATATACCGACGGCGAAACGGTTGCACAAGCCGTGGAAGAATACGACTTAGATGATCAACGCACCTATAACAGCACGCTGTTTGCCTTTACTCCATATAATGAGGAACCACGGGTTCTGGAAGGTGGTAGCGCCCCGAGTGTGGCAGTGGTGCACTCAGAAAGTTATCGCAACTTGTTTGAATATGACTCGGCATCCAACCGCTACATGATGAGTCAATTCGATTCGAGTGGAATGTCGCCTGCCATTGATGACAACAATGGCGAACAACTTGGTTTCAACAATTTGCTCATTCTGTTCACTGTGATGCACAATTATGCGAATTCAGAACTTGTGCAAGTGGGTTTTGACTCGGGCATTGGATATTATTTCAATGGTGGAAACTATGAGGTGGTTCGCTGGAAAAAAGGTGCCCCACAACAGCCCTTACAAATTTTTGTGAACGACACCACAGAAACAACAAATTACTTGAACCCGGGCAACACCTATGTGGCGATGATAGACGATACGCTTCTTGAGGATTTTGATGCCGCTGTAAACGCCGGTACGGCCAGCGAAGTGGCCGAAGGTGGCACCATCAACCCAAATGAAACCGAAACAGAAGACTAAAATTCCTCCGGCTTTCGGCCTTGCCGAAAGCCGGAATTTCTCTTGAAAGGAGGCGGCGAGTATCAAGGCGATAAAAGCCTTCCTGACTGCGATGCTGCTATTTTTCTCATTGGTAGCATGCAGTGCACCTGTAAACCAAAGTACAGTGGAAAATGAAATTCCTTTGCCAGGTGGGGATGCCACAAGCTCGGGTTTTGCACAGGCAACTGCCTCAAGCGAACAAACGCCTTTGCCGCTGGCCGGGCTTCTCAATCCACTCACAGGGCAGGCTGGCCTTGATGGGGTTGTAGAGGGTCAACGGCCGGTTGCAGTTACATTGGCGAACAACTCGGCAAGTTTGCCGCTTCGCGGTATTTCCGGCAGTGATGTGATCGTGGAGGGTTTAAACGAACTGGGAAGCACGAACATACTGGCCTTATTTGGCGACTTTAGAACGGTTCCCGTGGTGGGGCCTGTTGCTGATGCGACTGACCCATTTTTGCAGCTTGCTCTGCCATCGAATGCCATATTGGTACATACAGGCGTTTCCACTTATGCCCGAAATTTGCTTCAAGTATTGTCCTATCAGGATGTGAACGGAACTTATGTAGGCACAACGGGTTTTCATTATGATTCAACGCGTGCCACCGATGCCGGTGGCAATCGATATAACGAAAATTGTTGGTATACCGATGCGAATCTTGTTTGGAATGCTGCCGGCGCCATGGGGATTAACCCAATTGGAGAGGTTCGGATGCTGTTTAATTTTGCACAGTCTGATTTACCTGAAGGGGAAGAGGCGCTAGACATCTACTTTTCATTCAATGCGGCTACATCAACTGCGGTTCACTATGATGAGACGATCGGCCTGTACACGAAAACAGCCTATGGTTCTATACAGACAGATGAACTTACCGGTACCCCCCTTTTGTTTGAAAATGTATTTCTCTTGTTTGGAGCCGTTGGAAAAAAAGCAGATAGCCCTTACTTGGAATACGACTTTTCCTCCGGGGAAGGTTATTATTTCCAGGGTGGTCGCGTCACACCCCTCCGCTGGCAGAAAGGCAGTCCGACCGACGCTTTGCGTTTCTATGATACAGATGGGCAGGAATTGGAAATACAGCAGGGCAAAAGCTATATCGCCTTTGCCCCACAAGAGCAACGTGATGGTATGTATTATCTAAATGCTGCAGAGCGTGCACAAGCCCGCGCGGAGGCAGAAGCCGCCGCCGCAGAAGCCGCCGCCGCAGAAGCTGCCGCCGCGAGTGCAGCATAGCATGGATGGCGTGCCCGGTGAGCCTGTACATGCAAAAAATGAGGAGTATCCCATTCGGTTTATGCACGAAATGATGAAGTTCTAGCTCAAACATTCATCTTGGATACAGACATGGAAAAAGAAGCTGTTTTGGCACGATGCTTTCCATGCGTTGTTGTGGTGTGATAGCATGAATTCTATGGTGTCTGCCAATACACGCTTTGGGCACACGGCTTGTTTCTTCATTTGAATAAAATACATAAAATCGTCATGAATGTCAAAATTTTATATCTTCGGCCTTGCGTAACCATCGGCAATACTGAGGTCTAAATTTCCTCCAAATCCCACAGATTTCATTGCCTTGCCACGCACAATCGGCATCCACAATCAGTGCACCGCCCTTTTCGTTCTCGTCATCGTCTTCACCGGCCTTTTCCGCTTCGATGGCAGATTGGATGATGAGCTCGTTGATTTCGTCAAAGATTTTCGGCGTGAGACGCTTGCGAAAATACACCCTCAGCGATACGCCAACGGGTGGTTCATCCTAATATTCTATAAAACTCATGGAAAAATTGTAGATAGGGGTGTGGTTCTATCATCAATGTCGTTTCTATGTCAGAAAACGATATTCGGACTAGATGGTACACGCTCTCAAAGCAAGGCGCAACGGTTTTGCCACATCCCTTTTTTGAAACAGCTGTGTACACCGCATTTTGATCTTTGGGACGTATTTTTGTCCCACCGCTCATCTGAAATCGATAGATCTGATTTGCTTGTCACTGAATTCATACAAGGGTTTGCCCCCCAAGATGCGTTTTCCGCAAGAATTTTGCGTGCATTTGGGGCTTTTGCTTGTGCTTATTATATTCTATTATCTTTATTTGGCACATAGTTTCGTTTTTTCTATTTATTTGTCAAGTGTTTGGATAAAGGAAGAATTCAGCTGGGTAGAGGGTTTACGTTGGAAGAGAAGAAATATGCATTACAAATGGAAGGATTCGCTGGTGTTGGCTTATGAACCATTGTGTGCAGACACTTCTGAACTTATATCGGAGAGGACATCGGCGGCAACACGCGGAGACAACCGGTGGTTTAATGAGAACAATGGCGGGGTAAAAGGGAAGGGAAACAAATTTTTAAACTCGTCGGGTTTCAAATAGCTTGTGGATGATGTGAGCCTTAGAGCGGTTCGTCCGTAGGCGACCGGTGTTTGCAAACGTTTTTGTCTTATAAAAATCAGCATCGGCATAGAAAAAAACACCAAAATTCATGAGTGCCCCTTCTCGGTTCTCGATTTTCTGCAAATCAATGCATTTTGCAATACTTCGCCCAATGAATGACTTGCTTTTTTTTTGTATTTTCGGTATTATATACAGGTACAGTTTTCATGCCGCTGTGGTGGAATCGGCAGACACAAGGGACTTAAAATCCCTCGATAGAAA
>CAYJNQ010000015.1:37423-41244 GCA_964371725.1 uncultured Oscillospiraceae bacterium | reverse complement strand
TCCCTGACCCCCTGCACGTCAAGCAGGTGCTCTACCAGCTGAGCTAAGCTTCCTTATTTTCGTTGCACACTGCTTTACTATTATAGACGATGCGGCACCAAAATGCAAGCTTTTTGTTCTCCGGGGTGTGGCAAAAAGCGTTGATTTACAGAAAATCAAGAACCGAGAAAGGCAACTCACGAGACCTTGTGTTTTTTCTTCTGCCTCGATACAGCATTTTTGCAAGACCAAAGCGATTGTAAGCAGCTATAAATACTTCCAATACTGCAGCTAATGTGTCTATACTTCTTGGAAAACAACGGCCAGGCCGCGCCGGCACCGGCATGGAATGCCTCCAATCCGCATGGATTCCTTCCACCGTATCGGTATCTTTTCTGTTTGCATCATTTCGCATGTGTTGCCCCGCATAAACGGCACCCACATATCCAAGGCATCCCTCCATGCCATACCTTTTAGCCGCAGCGGCTTCATCAACCATCTCCTGTATTCTTTTCGGTGATTGATCCTTGGCCACATCAAAGCCAACCCTTGGGTGTGGGTTTCGGCTTCCCACCGCCATGATCTAGACATTTTCGCGTGTTTCAGACCCGCCTTTCTTCTCAATCAACCGGCTTTTCAACAATCACTTCGTTTTTTTGGGTTGCATCCGCTTCCTTTGCTCATTCCCAATCTTTTCCCTACCCCTCGGCCACTTGCACCCACATCCTCTATTTTGAGCGCCCGTACGCTTGTCTCTTTGTCGTGTTCTGAAGCGATTCTTTCCGTTTTCAGCTTATCCCTCGCGCTTGCCGCATCTTGGGCACTTTTTTCCCTCTTCTGTTTTGCGGGTTTTCGAATTTCTTATTCCACCACTTTCGCGCACAATATCGCAACTATTTTTCTATTCCCAAAATGCGGTGCCCTGCAAAGCAGAACACCGCAAGCGTACACACTCACTCTGTCACCGGCTCATAATACAGCTCACGGATATAATCCTCCATCGCCTCATCATCCATATTGAATCCAAGCGATTGCATCTCCCCTTGCAAACTGTTGAACTCAATCTCGTCTGCCATTACCACAAAATATGCCACATATACCATTTCTCGCAAACTCATGTCCGTTGTCAGATTGTTGAACACAATTTCAAACATCCAAAAAATAAACTTCGGGCTTTCTCTGCACCCCACAATGACAGCGTCCAGCATGGTTGCCAAAAAAGCCTCTTGACGTGCCGCACGTTCCGCCGTGCCACCGTCCGGCAAAGACTGGTCTCGATAGCGCAGATAAAACTCGACCGAATCCCCGCCTATGCGAACGGTTTCGGCCATCGGAATTTGAAACTGTTCGGCAAACACCGGTGTAAGCGGCACCTCTATGCCGCCCAGCAAATCTGCAATGTCACTGATGACCTGCATCTTCACACCCACAAAACGAGGTATCGGGGTGTTCAACAGCTCGTGGCTAAGGGAAGCCGTTGTGAAAAGCCCCCCGTCCAGCGGACGCCCGGTAATTTCCGGATTGCCGCCCAAGGCATAGTTGTTGCACAAAGGGCCTATTTCCGTATAACGCTCCTCCACGCCTTCCACTTGTGGATAAAACAAAGTGCTCACCAAATCCCGCGGCACAGAAAGCAAAGAAACCGTGTTGTTTTCCTCGTCCATCGTCAACAAAATAATGGTGTCTGCCTGCGGCCCCACCAAGGGATTCTCCAGCTCCTGCTGTTGCAAGCCCATCACAAGCACACCATGCACATCCGGATTCAAGGCATACTGCACACCCTCATGCTCTAAACGCAGTTGTGCGGGGTCTATAGGCGGCTGGGTAACGCTGTTTGGGTTTTCATTTTCAAAAAGACCAATATCGCAACTTGTAAAAAACCAAACCAAAAACCCCAGTATTAACAGCATCATGAACCATGCAACCCCTGCACCTAAAAGCCACTTTTTTTGTGTGCTCATCGCCTTAAGTTGTGCTGTCCACAACACGCTGTTCCACCATCTTTCCTACCACAATATAACGCTCTGTTTCGCCACCCTCTTCAGCCACACAGGTCGAAAGCACCAAAAAGCGATCTGTGGGCAAAAGACCCTCTAAATTCAAATTGGCCGCTTCATCCCCGCTGTTGCCCAGCCAATCAATGAACTCTTGTAGTTGCTCTGGGTCATTGTAGTTGCGGTCGTAAAGGATATTCCGGTTATCGGTGAAAAAGGCTGCCACCACCTCAAACTTTTCCTGCCGGCTGGGTGTATACAAGTACATGTCGGGGTTTTCGGCAAAATAAGTGGGATCTTCATAGTTGTGTAGCTGGGTAAAATAGGTGTCGTCCGGGGTATAGTGCCCATACAACACACCCACATTCACCAACATATCGTCCGAATTTTGCATGTCGGCAAACACCGCTCCATACGGGTCATATTCGCCCTCCACCGTGGTGGTGAGATATTTTTCATTGTCAACGCCGCGCATAACCGGATAGTCAATCACCGTGCCCGGCACTTCTACCCAGGCAATGGTATCTTCGTTCACTGCTTTCAGATCCGTAAAACTGAGGTCATCCCGAAACGGATCCGGTGCCACTACGTTAATTTCTAAAGGAGCCTCCGCAGAAGATACGGCTTCATCGCCACCACAGGCCACCAAAAGAAGAAACACTGCCAACACTGCGGCCAAGCTTTGAATACGGACAGAAAAATCTTTTTTTGTTCTCATAGATGCTCTCCTAAACATTCGCATTCGCAATTTATCGCACATTCTTCCTCACTTGAGTAAAAAGAGGTAAAAACCCTCATGAAGAAGGTTTCTACCCCTTTAAATTGCATCAGAAACACGCAAGCACATTTGAAAAATTAAGCATAAACACCAGTTTGCGGAGAAACTGTAGCGGTAGTAGTGGTTGTGGTTGTAGATGCTCTGTTGATATAGAAAAGGAAGGGCGAGAAGTGAGAAGACGGGAAGGTGAAATAGCCGTCGTAAGCAGTTGCCAAAATTTTGGAAACGCCACCGCCACTGGGCAGATGAACAACCATAATTTTGTCGCCGGCTTTCACTTCGGGATGGTCAACTCTCACCGTCACATCTTGGCCCAGCATGCCGGAAATAACTGCGCCTGTACTGGCATCTGTTAAGGTGAGGTTTCTCGAATCAAAAAAGGTATATCCTGCTTCAATCGGGCCTGCGGCGGCTTGAAGGGAAGCCACTTCGGCTGCGCTATAGGTGGAAACACCCATTTCAGAACCGGCCGGCACATTTGCGAAGGTAAAGGCACCTTGTGTCGTAGTCGAAGAATCAGGGGTTGTTGGCACAGGCGGAATCACTTCTGGCGACGTTGCGGCCATAGTGGCCATTGGCACCATCAGCGCCACAAGCAGGACAAGGACAACACTTACAATCAATCTGTTCTTTTTCATTTTCGTGACACTCCATAAAATTATTTTTTTACAACTAAAAACCAATACATCCTTCGTATGAGAGAAGCACAAAGTCTCTTCCCATCACATCTCTTTCACAAATGGTATCACGGTTTTCCTTCCCTGTCAAGAGCTTTTTTCTCGCGGGTGTGGCAAAAAGTGTTGCTTTGCAGGAAATCGAGAACCGAAAAGGCAACCCGCAAGATTTTGTGTTTTCTTCTGTCTCAATACAGCATTTTTGCAAGACCAAAGCGATTGTAAGCAGCACCAAACACTTCCAATACCGCCGTTACTGTGTCTATGCTTCTTGGAAAACAACGGCTAGGCCGCGCGCCTCCAATCCGCATGGATTCCTTCCACCGTATCGGTATCTTTTTATTTGAAATATTTCGTATCTGTTGCCCCGGATAAGCCACATCCACGTATCCAAGG
>CAYJNQ010000015.1:0-37323 GCA_964371725.1 uncultured Oscillospiraceae bacterium | reverse complement strand
TTTTTCCACTCCCGTTCTACAACAGGCCACACAATTTAAAACACGGCCCCGTCCACATTCTGTGGGCAGGGCCGTGCCTTTTATTTTCTGTACACTTTCCGGCGCCGGCCTATTCGGTCGGTGTCGGTTCCGGTGTTGGCTCCGGGGTGGGCTCCGGCTCCGGCGTTGGCGTTGGCGCCGGGGCTGTCATATTTAGCTGAATCACATCGCCGGACACAATGGTTTGCCCATCTTTGTTTGTGCTTAGGATGGTTCCGGTTGGGTCGCCCGACACCACGCTCAAACTCACGCTGACACCGCTGGGCGTAGAGCGCAAATTGTCGATGGTACTTTGTGCCTGTGCCATGGTCATGCCCGTTAGGTTGGGCAAGGACACATCGCCCCAGGTGGTAACCGTTACCGTTGTGGTGGCGGGGTTCACCGTGGCATTGGCCGCCGGGTTTGTGGAGGCCACAGCCCCCGGAATACCCTGCCCTGTATTCTGCTGCACCACCGTGTTGTAGTTCAGGCCCGCCGTTCGCATTTGCGATTGCACATCTCCGGGGGAAAGCCCAATCAGGTTCGGCATCGTCACCTCAGTGGGTCTGTCCGACACATACAAAGTCACCTCGTCGCCGCTTGTCACGCTTTCACCCGCTGCCGGCCTTGTGCTCACAATTTTGCCGGCTTCCACATCGCCCGAATCCGGGGCGGTTTGCTCGCTGTAGCGCACGCCGAGAGATTCCAAAATAGAGGCCGCTTCCTCCACCGTTTTGCCCGTAAGGTCCGGCATACTTTCGGTTTTGGGGCCAAGGCTTATCACGAACTGAATGGGGGTTGCACCGTCCCACTGTGTGCCGGCGGCCGGCGTTTGCGAAATGATGCGCCCGGCCGGAACGGAATCGTTGTATTCCTCTGTGGGGGTTGCAAATACAAAATCCTCATAGGCATCCCCGTTTATAATTTCGGTATACTCCATGCTTGCAAAATTGGGCAAGGTGCGGCTGTTCACGCTGGCACTGCCGGACGAAGAAGCCACCGAGGAGGAGGCATCGTCTACCCCGCCGCCTTGCAAGGCCACCACCAAAATGATGATGCTAATCAAAAGCACCGCACCCAGCGCAACACCGCCCACAATCATTTGCTGGCGCGAAAGCCCGCCGGATTTCTTTTTGCCGCGGTTTTGGCGGCCGCCCTCGCCGGTTAGGGCCAGGCGCAAATCTTTCACCGTTTGAATGCGCTCGTCCGAGCTTGTGCGCATGGCCTGCGAAAGGGTGGAGGAAAGGAAGGAGGGAACTTCTTTGTTTGCCGCGCGTGCCGCGGGCAAATGGTCTTGAATGCGGCGCTCATCGGCCGAATTGGGCACTTCATCGGTAAGCATACGATACAAAACGGCACCCAGGGCATACACATCGGTGAAACTGCCCTCGAACTCACTGGCCGCATATTGCTCGGGCGCAGAAAAGCCCGGATACAGCCTTGCCTTCAGCTCGCTGCCTTGTTGGCGCAGCGCCAAGGTGCCAAAACCGCCAAGGCGCGCCGTGCCGCCACGCTCCAAAATGATGTTTTCCGGGCAGATGCCGCGATGCACCACCCCGGCCGAATGCATGGCCGCCACGCCAATGAGCACGGGCCGCAGCACAGACAAAGCCTGCGCTTGCTCCATGGGGGCCGCGCGTCTTGTCATGGTTTCGGCCAGCGTGGCACCCTCTACCTTCTCCAACACCACATAGGCCGTATTGTTTTCTTCAAACACGTCTAGCACCTGCACCAGCCCCTCCACAAGGCCCATGCGCAGCAACACGCCATACATTTCCGCATAATCCATGCGTGTGGTTTTAAACAAAATCTCACAGCCCGGTTTTGCCAAAATGGCGCCGGTTTCATCACGCGTGGAACAAAGGGTCACGGGCATAAACTCTTTCAGTTGCACCCTTTGCAGGGTGTTGCCGTCGATGGCCGAATAGAAAATGCCCTCGCCGTCAATTTCCACATAACGCCCCACCGTGTAGCGCCCGGCCAACACCCAGCCATTTGGCAAGGCGCCACCCGGGTTTGAATTTGTGAAAGCGATGCCGCATTGTGGGCACGCTTCGGTGCCAATGGGCACCCGGTTCATGCAGTTGTCGCAAACTCTTTCCATGAAATTCTCCGCCTTTCTTCAGAGGCCTCTCTCCCAAATTCCGCCGCTTCCTCGTCGGCAGAATTCAGCGGCATCGCCGCCATCCGTTCCCTATATGTCTAAATCTTCTTCGTTCTCCATGTTGTGGTACACTTCCTGCACGTCCTCATCATCCTCAAGGTGAGACAAAAGACGTGAAAAGTTTTTAAGGTTCTCCTCGCCGCTTAAAACAAGGCGGTTGCTCGGCACTTGCTCCGGCTCTGCCGAAAACACCGGGTATCCTTTTTGTTCCAGTGCGCTCTTCACGGCTTGCAGCGCCGCCACCGGTGTCGTCACCTCGCACACCGTGCCCTCCAAATCAAAATCTTCGGCACCCGCTTCGAACACATCGTCCATCAGGGTTTCTTCGTTGAAGCCCTCGCCTTCCAGCACCAAAACTCCCTTTTGGTTAAACTGAAACGCCACCGACCCCGATTGCCCCAAATTACCGCCAAATTTATCAAAATAATGGCGCATATTGGCCGCGGTTCGGTTTCGGTTATCGGTTAAGGTTTCCACCATCACGGCAATGCCGCAAGGGCCATATCCCTCGTACACAATGTTTTCATAGTCGTCTCGCTCGCCGCCTTCGGCCCTTTTGATAACGCGGTTTATGTTGTCGTTCGGCACATTCAGGCTTTTTGCCTTGGCAATTAAATCTCGCAATTTCGTGTTGTTTGCCGGGTCTGCGCCGCCCTCACGAATCACCACGCTCATCTCCCTGCCAATTTTGGTGAACACCTTGGCTTTTTGAGCGTCTGTTTTCTCTTTTTTTCGCTTGATGTTGCTCCACTTGCTGTGACCGGACACGCTGTTTCTCCTTTATTCATCGGCTTGTCTAATTTCTTCTGCGTCCAACTTATATTATATCATGCCAAAAATTTTATTTCAAACCAGCGGGCTTGTTTTCGGCATTTTGCGCATATTCTTCCCATAGAAATGAAAACAATTCGTAAATCCGCTGGCTTCGATTTTGCAAATACAGCCATCCGAACAACGCTTCCAGCCCCGTGGAGGCGCGGTATTCCCCCACACTTGCATTTTTGGCCACAGTGGCCTTGTTGGCGTTGCGCCCACGGCGCACCACGGCCGCCTCTTCCTCTGTAAGAAGCGGCTGCAAGCCGCAAAGCAATTTCGCCTGCGCCTTTGCCGACACAAAACCCACGGCCTGCCTGTGCAATGTAGCCGGGCCGCTGCGGCTTTGCTCCACCAGTTTTGCGCGCACCAAAAGCTCCAAAACCCCATCCCCCACAAAAGCAAGAGAAAGCGCCGAACGCTCACGGATATCGATGTTGCCTTGTGCTTTGGGCAGCATGCTGTGCTCCTTTTTCCTAAAAGACATAGTCAAATTCGTATTCTGCAATGCAAATGGTGTCGTTCTCCTGCACACCCATCTCCACGAGTTTTGCCACCACACCCTCTTTTTCCAGTTGGTTTTGGAAATAGAGCAGGCTCTCATAATCTTCCATATCGCTGCCGTCCAAAATGCGCTCCAGCCACTGCGCTTCAATGCGAAACACACCCTCTGCCTCTTTTTGCACCGCAAAGCTTTTGGGCGGGGCCTTCATCTCTTCTTTTACATAGTTTGGCTCGTAAGGGGGCACCGGCGGCAGTTTTTTCAGTTCCTCATACACCTGCCTTGGCAAGGCGGCAATGCCTTTTTGTGTAACAGAGCTAATGGGATAAAACAAAAATCCCTCCTCTTTTGCAAAGGCACGAAACGCTTCTATTTGCTCTTCGCTTGCAATGTCGCACTTGCTTGCCAACACAATTTGCGGGCGCTGCGCCAGCTTTTTGCTGAAGCGCTCCAGCTCGCGGTTGATGGTTTTGTAGTCCTCTATCGCGCTTCTGCCCTCGCACTCGGACACATCCACAAGATGCAAAAGCAAGCGGCAACGCTCCACATGGCGCAAAAAGTCATGCCCAAGGCCCACACCGTCTGCGGCACCCTCGATAAGCCCGGGAATGTCTGCGGCCACAAAGCTTTCCTCGGGGCCCACCTGCACCACGCCCAGCACGGGCACCAAGGTGGTGAAGGGGTAGTTTGCAATTTTGGGTTTCGCCGCCGAAAGAACACTAATCAACGTGCTTTTTCCAACATTCGGATACCCGATAAGCCCCACATCCGCAATGAGTTTGAGTTCAAGGCGCACATCGAAGCCCTCGCCGGCAAGGCCCGGCTTTGCAAAACGCGGTGCCTGGCGCTGCGGTGTGGCAAAATGGCTGTTGCCCCAGCCACCACGCCCGCCCTTTGCCAAAAGCACGGGCTCGTCGCCGCTCACATCCGCCATCAAATCCCCGCTTTTCACCTCGTATACCAACGTGCCACGCGGCACGCGAATCACCAAATCTTTGGCATTTTTGCCACTGCAATTTTTGGTGCCGCCATCCTGCCCGTTCTCCGCCGCGAATTTGCGCTTGTAGCGAAAATCCAAAAGCGTGGACACATGGTCATAGGCCTGCAAATACACATTGCCGCCACGGCCACCGTCTCCGCCGTTTGGCCCACCGTTGGCCACATATTTTTCCCTGTGAAAGCTCACGCAGCCATTGCCGCCATTGCCCGCCTCCACGCGAATTTTTGCCACATCTATAAACACAGGTTTACCTCATTGTCTTTCTGTATGCGAAAAACCGGGCCCCTTGTGGGCCCGGCAACAACATATTGTTATTGGATGATAGACACACGTTTGCGGTCTCTGCCCCAGCGCTCGAAGCTGACTTTGCCGTCTGCAAGGGCAAACAGGGTATCGTCTTTGCCTTTGCCCACATTTACACCCGGGTGGATGTGTGTGCCACGCTGACGCACCAAAATGTTTCCTGCAAGCACGAACTGGCCGTCGGCACGTTTTACGCCCAAACGCTTGGACTCGGAATCGCGGCCGTTTTTGGTTGAACCTACACCTTTCTTATGAGCCATTCTCTTCCTCCTCCTTTACTTTGCCGAAATGTCGGTGATTTCGATTTTTGTGTAGGGCTGACGGTGACCCACGCGGCGCACACTGCCCTTTTTCGGTTTGTAGGTGATGATGTTCAGTTTTTTGCCCTTGCCGTTTTTCAAAACATCAGCGCTCACTTTGGCACCTTCCACAAACGGGGCACCCATGCTCACACTGCCGTTTTCGCCCACGGCCAGCACATCTTCAAACACCACTTTGTCGCCGTCTACCACCGGCAGTTTTTCCACGAACAAAACGTCGCCTTTTTCCACACGGTATTGTTTACCGCCGGTTTTGATAATTGCATACATCATTTTTTCCTCTTTTTTCCTAGGGCTCGCCGGTGCAGGGTGGGCTGGTGCCACTTTGTTACCCAGACCATGCGGCTAAAGTAATATACCACACTTTTGTCGATTTGTCAATACTTGAAACAGCGCCTTTTCACGCATTTTTACAGCCCCTTTTTTGGGCAAAACTGCGTAAGCACGCATTCTTCGCAGTGTGCGCGGCGCGCTGTGCACACGGCACGGCCGTGTAAAACCAAGCGGTGGCAAAACCCGTTCGATTCCTCGGGCGGCAGCACCTTGCGCAAGGCCATTTCCACTTTCAAAGGGTCTTTGTTTTTTATAAAACCAAGGCGGTTTGCAATGCGAATGCAATGCGTGTCTGCCACCACCACACCCGGCACGCCAAACACATCGCCCAAAATCAAATTGGCGCTTTTGCGCCCGATTCCGGGCAAAGCCAAAAGTGCTTCCATCGTGTTTGGTAAAGCGCCCGCGTGCTGCTCTGTCACTTTTTCGGCCGCCGCTTTCAAATCTTTCGCCTTGCTGTGGTAGAACCCGCAACTTTTGATAAGCGTTTCAAGCTCTTCTATCGGTGCTTTTGCCATGGTTTTTGCGTCGGGATAGCGCGCAAACAGGGCCGGCGTCACAAGGTTCACGCGCGCGTCTGTGCACTGGGCAGACAAACGCACCGACACCAGAAGCTGCCAGGGGCTCGCATACTCAAGCGAGCAGATGTCCTCCGGGTAGGCCTCTTTCAAACGTTCCACAATGCTTGCGGCATCGCTTTTGTTTCTCATGCTTTATCGTGCCCCTTTCTCGCTTTGTATAAACTCTTCAGCAGCCTCAAGAAACCGCCGTGCCCGTTGCACAGGGCCAACATGGCCTCTGCACCCTCGCGCCCAATTCGCCCCTGCGTAAGCAAGGGCAGGTTTTTCAGCGGCATGTCTTGCATCACATGATGCACCACCTTTTCATTCACGGCCACATCTTGTGAAAAGTGTGTTTCCTTTTTGGCAAAATGCCTACCCAGGCGCAGAAACGTGCGCCCCCAGAAACCGTCTTGCATCTGCCCAAGCGGCGTTGTGTCTGTGTAGTGCCCTTTTTGCGGCGGGCTGTTTTGCGGCATCGGGCGCGCATACAGCCGTGCAAAGTCTGCCTCTTGAAACCGGTTGTCTGCCACCGCGCCGTAGGGCCCCTCGCTTGAATCGATGTGGGCGGGCTCAAGCGTGCACCCCTGCAAGCGCACCGGGTAGCGCAAACGGATATCTCGGCTGCTTGAGCCGATTTGCAGCTCATACACGCCCGCTTCCACCACACGTTTTTTGCGCACTTTGTCATACACGGCAAATTTTTCCGCCCGAATGCGAAGCACCACACAGGCTTCATCCCCGGCCGGCAAAGCCACGCGCTCGAAACATACCAGCTCGTGAACAGGGCGGTGAAGGCGGCTTTCTTTTGCAGCGGCATACACCTGCACCACCTCTTCCCCGGCCACGTGCCCCGTGTTTTTCACCCACAAGGCGAAGCACAGTTCTTCCTGTGATTCGGCGTTGAGGCGCTGGGTGCACGCATAGTGAAACGTGGTGTAGCTAAGCCCATGCCCAAACGGAAAGAGCACCTCTTTTTGGGCCGTGTTGTAGTAGCGATACCCCACATAAAGGCTTTCCCTATAGTGAACGGCCTGCGGCCCCATGGGAAAACAGCCATGGCAAGGGGTATCTTCCCGCGCCAAAGGCCATGTTTCGGCCAGCTTGCCCGAGGGGTTTTCTTCGCCGAACAACAGCTTGTACACGGCCTCGAACAGCCCCTCTCCCCCAAGATGCACGCAAAGCAGGCTTTTCACGCTTTGCAGCCATGGCGCGGTTACGGGTGCCCCATTACAAAGCACCACACAAATGTTCTCGTTCACGGCGCGTACGGCTTCCAAAACGCGCAACTGGGCACTTGGCAGCGCCAGGTGTTCGCGGTCGAAACCTTCGCTTTCAAAAAGGGGTGGCAAGCCCAAAAAAAGCACCACTTGTTGCGCGTTCTGTGCGGCTTGCACGGCGGCGGCCAGGCTGTCTTCCCGCACTTGCATTCCCGTGTAGCCGGGTGCATAGCAGTGCGACACGCCGTTTGCCTCCAGCACCTGCGCAAAACTGCCCAAATGCCTTGTGTGCACCAGCGAAGAGCCCGCCCCTTGGTAACGGGGGGTGTGCGCCATTTCGCCAATTACGGCAAGGTTTACATTTTTTTCAAACGGCAATTGCCCCTCGTTTTTAAGCAAAACAGCGCTTTGCACAAGCGCTTTCACCGCCAGCTTGTGGTGCGCTTTGGGCGGCGGCACGGCCTTTTCCACCGGCGGTTTTGCATGGCTGAACACAAGGCGCAACACATTGAGGCAGGCCGTATCCAGGGCGTAGCCCGAAAGGGCACCGCTTTGCACGGCCTGTACAATTTTGGCATCGTTTTCGCCGTCGGAGGCCGGCATCTCCAAATCAAGCCCGGCCTCTACACCGGCCACACGGTTGTATTCGGCCCCCCAATCGCTGATAACGGCACCACGAAAACCAAAACGCAACCGCAAAATATCGAAGAGCAACCGGCGGTTGTTGGCGGTGTAGGTGCCATTCAAACGGTTGTAGCTGCACATCACGGCGGCCGGTTTGCTTTTTTGAATGGCAATTTCAAAAGCGCGCAAATAGAAATCGAACAGGGCCCTGTCGTCCACGGCCACGTCGATGCTTGCGCGCAAGTATTCTTGGTTGTTCACGGCAAAATGTTTGATGCAAGCGCCCACGCCCTGCCCTTGCACCCCCTCGATGAAAGCCGCGGCCAGCTCGCCCGCAAGCTCGGGGTCCTCGGCATAATATTCAAAATTGCGCCCGCACAGGGGGCTGCGTTTCATGTTGACACCCGGCGCCAGCAAAAGCCCCACGCCGTTTTGCCTTGCCTCTTCGGCAATGGCCGCGCCCACCTGCTTTAAAAGCGTGCGCGAAAAAGAACAGGCCAAGGCACAGGCCGAGGGAAAGCAGCTGGCCTCGCGGCTGTCCATGCCACCCGGCGCGGTTTCGCTCGGCTCCTCATAGCGCAAACCATGTGGCCCGTCGGCCATGCGCAGGGCGGGAATTTCTCTTTGGGGCAGCTGCTTTGTCTGCCAAAAATCGGCCCCACTGCACAGCGAGGCTTTCTCTTGTAGGCTCAAGGTTCCTATCAACTGCCACAGGGTTTTGTCCTCCATGTTGCCGCCTCACTTTCAATTGCCCGCCTGTTTTTTCACCTGCTCCCAATACTGTTTGAATGCCTGCTCCGTTTTGTTTTCGCCATAGCTGTAATAGCTTTGCGAAAGCAGATTGTCCGGCAGATATTGCTGGTGCACATAGGCGTTTTTGTATGCGTGCGGATACAGATAAAACTGCCCTTTCACGGCGGCATCCGCCCCGTCGAAGTGCTTGTTTTGCAAACTGCGCGGTATGGGGCCGCTCAGGCCTTTTTGCACATCCGAAAGTGCCCGGTTGATGCCCTCATAGGCCGTGTTGGATTTCGGCGCCAAGCACACCAGCACCACGGCATCGGCCAAGGGGATGCGCGCTTCGGGCATGCCCACTTGCAAAGCGATGTCCACGGCCGCTTTTACCAGCGGCATAATTTGCGGATAGGCAAGCCCCACATCCTCGCACGCACACACAAGCAACCGCCGGCAGGCACTGGGCAAATCGCCGGCCTCCAAAAGGCGCGCCAAATAATGCAAGGCCGCGTCGGGGTTTGACCCACGCATGGACTTTTGATAGGCCGACACAATGTCGTAGTGCTCGTCTCCCGCGCGGTCATAGCGCATGCTGGAGCGCTGCGCCACCTGTTCCATATCGGCAAGGCGTATTTTTTTTACACCCTGCTCGGCAGCGGCCGCCCGCAGGGCAAATTCAAGGCCGTTTAGGGCCTTTCGCATGTCGCCGCCGCTCGCCTGTGCCAGTTTTTCAAGCGCCTGTTCCTCTGCCTCTATGGGCACGCCGTCCAGCTTTTGCAATTTATCCACGGCGCGCAAGAGCCCTTCGTAGATGTCCTCAGCGCAAAGCGCTTTAAACTCAAACACCGTGCTGCGAGAAAGCAGGGCGCTGTAAATATAAAAATAGGGGTTTTCCGTGGTGGAGGCAATCAGGGTGATGCTCCCATCCTCCATGAACTCCAAAAGGCTTTGCTGCTGCTTTTTGTTGAGATATTGAATTTCGTCCAAATAGAGAAGCAGGCCGTTTTGTGCCCCAAATGTGCCCACACTGCCAATCACCTCGCGGATATCGCCCGTGCCGGCCGAAGTGCCGTTGAGTTTGTGCAATTGCATGCCGCTGTTTTGCGCCACAATACGCGCCACGGTGGTTTTGCCCACGCCCGAAGGCCCGTAAAACACCATGTTGGGAATATCGCCGCCTTGCACGGCCCGATAAAACACCTGCTCGTGAGAAAGCAGATGCCTTTGCCCCACCACTTCCTCCAAGCTTTTCGGGCGCAGTCTGTCTGCCAAGGGGTTTTTCGACATTGTAGGTTTCTCCTTGTTCGTCAAAGGGTGTCGCTTGCCGAAGCGCTCCAATCTTGCTGTTTTCTTTGGGCATAATCGCTGCCCTCGATGCAGGCAATGAACGCCGTAAGGCTTCTGTCCCACACATTCCATTCGTGCACACCGTCCCAGTATTCAAAAACGGCGGGCAAATCAAGGTTTTGCACATGCTGCTGAAAGCGCCTGTTTTGCTCTACCATCAAGGCGCCGGTATCTTGTTTTCCACAGGTGCAAAACAACTTTGGTTTTTCTTTTTGGGGCAAAGCGGCCACTTGTTTTGCAAGGTTAAACAGGTCGTTTTCTGCCTTGAGTTGCAGCTGCTTTCCAAAAGCCCCTTGCAACACAGCCGTCTCCGGCACCTCGGGCGCATTTTGGGCACTTTCCAGCAAAAACGCCATGTCCACACAGCCGGAAAAACTGCCAATGTGTGCATATCTCTCGGGGAAGCGCAGGCCGATGTGCAAGGCGCCGTAGCCGCCCATGGAAAGCCCCGCAATGTGGTTTTGCTCCCTTTGTGTGGGAATTTTAAAAATGGCTTCGAGCTGTTTTGGCAAATACGCGGTAAGGATGTCGAAAAAAGGGGCCCCACCGTGCATGTTTGTGTAAAAAGAATTTTCCGCATCCGGCATAACCAGAATGTAGCCATTGTCGGCCGCATAGCGTGCCGCCGCCGACATCGTCACCCAATCGCTTGCCGTGTTCGACATCCCGTGCAGCAAAGTGAGCACACCGCGCACACGGTTGCCCACTTCCTGTGGCAAATCGGTTGGAAAATACAGCTGCACCGGCACCGTTCTAAACACTTCTTTTATTTTGATTTCCGCCTTGATATAGGCCATATCTTGCCTCTTTTCCACAGCCTGCTTGCAGAAAACAGAACCCCGCAGAACGCAAGCCCTTTTGGGCAAAGAAAAGGCGAAAATCGTGGCGTTCCCATGTGAAAAAGCAAGACTTTTGGGCACAGTCTTTGCCCAAAACGGCCAAACGGTTCCGGGTGCATGTTTCTGTTTACAGGCTCTATTTTTACAAAAGCAAAACCCCCAAAGCGGTGCCTTGAGGGGCTTTGTGTGTTCTCTGTGTGGTTTATGCTTGTTGCTGCGGGCTCATGAGGCTGTTCCAAATGCCGTTCACATACTCTGCCGCCTCCACATATTTTTCGTTCACCACATCCCGCTCCAGCCCAAGGGCCTCCATATACGGTGTTATATGTTTGAAATCGGCCAAATCGAAGGCAATGGTCAAATTGTACAAATCGCCACAAGGGCCCTCGCCTTCCACAATACCCTGTTTCATCTCGTCGGAAATGGGCAACTTTGCCACCACTTCTTCCAGCGGCAAACCCATGAGCAAGCCCAAGGTGGAGAACATGCCCATGAGGTAAGCTTCGCTTGGGCTGATGGAAAACTCCGGCATAGATGCCACCACTTCTTGGCAAAAACGCCCGCGCAAGAAGCTGGTTTTGATAAGCTCCACCGGAATTTTGCCGTCGCTGCCTTTAAAGCTAAGCAAGTAAATCCACTGTTTCAGTTGGTCAATGCCCAACACCACAAGGGCCTGCTTCACACTGCGCACAGGGTTTCTCAGGGCGAAATAGGCCGAATTCACAAGTTTGATTAAGCTAAATGTAATCGTAACATCGCGCGAAATCACATCTGTAATCTCATCCACATCGGCCTCTTCCTTGGTAACGGCCACAATCAGCTGGAAGAAGTTCGATTGCAAGTGCTCCATTTTGGGCACCGCCGAATACATGCTTTCGGCCACCGTGGTTCCCTGCAAATAGCGAATGCCGTATTGCTCGGCCAAATCGAACACGGCCTTTGTGTTCACGTTCTCGGCCATCACCGTTTTTTGGAAGCTGTTGCCAATGTCTAGAATGCTGCTCAGCGAATGGTTCGGCCTCGACAAATCGAGCTTGATGATGTCCACAATATCCAAAATGGCAAAATAGCGGCTTGAAAACTCAAACCCCTTGATGGCAATTTGGAAACCCTGCCTGTGATAACTTTCCAAGAGTTCTTGGGCCACGGGATGCACCAAAACCGTGTCGTCCACTTGAATAACCAAATGATTGGGCGACATCATTTGCGGGATGTCTTTTTCAAGCAGGCTGGGTGTAAATGTGATGAATGCCTTTTTTTCGTCCAAAAACTTCGATGTATCCATATGCAGCAGGAAATCGGCAATCATGTTGGCCGACATCATATCCTGCTGGTTGTAAAGCGAAATCCCCTTGTCTTCATACAAGAGCTCATAGGCCACCGCTTCGCCTTCCGGACCGATAATCGGTTGACGCACAATGCTGGTACTCACGAATGCTCACTCCTCCAAAACAAACTGATGATACTTTTCAGCCTCTACAAACTACTGATTGTTGAATAAAACACCATCTACAAAATGAATCAGTTCCGACAATTCCGGTTTCGAGAATTGCCCCGTTGCCCCAAGGTCTTCCCCTTTCAGCTTCGATTGCTCGTTGATGAGAGAAGAAAAGATGACAATGGGAATGTGGCGGAAATCTTCATCTTCTCGCACGCGCTTAATAAGGTGGTGCCCGTCCATATGCGGCATTTCAATATCGGTGATAATCATGCGCACAAAATCGTCTGGCTTGTAGCCGTTTGCACGCATATTGTTTAGATATTCCCACGCTTCCAAGCCGTGTTTTGTAAACGTTACATTTTTGTAGCCGGCCTTATCCAAGCCCTGCTCCAGCAGGTTTCGAAGCAACATGGAATCCTCTGCCACCAAAAGGGGCACTTGGTTTTCCTCTTGCACGTGCACCTCTTCCAAATTGATGCCCGTTCGTGGGCTGATTTCGCGAATGATTTTCTCGAAATCCAAAATGGTGATGAGGCGCCCTTCAAAAGCCGTGATGGCCGTTGCCACCCCTTCGTCACCACCGTAGATGATGTCGTCCGGTTTTTTCAGGTTTTCCCAGGAAATGCGGTTGATGCCCACCACTTCATGCACATGGAAGGCATAGGTCTCCTTGCTGAAATTTGTGATGATGAAAATGTCGAATTCGGGGTTTTCGCTTTTGCCAAGCCCCAGGTGATGTGCCAAATCCACCACTGTGATCACCACATCGCGCGGCTTAAACACACCCTCAATGTCCGGATGCGATTTCTGCATTGAGTTCACAGACTGAACCTTCATGATTTCCTGCACTTTGGCCACATTGATGCCAAACAGTTTTCCCGAAACAGAAAACTCCATAATCTCCAATTCGTTGGTGCCGGATTCCAGCAAAATATCAGATTGTCTACGCATGAGGCTCCCCCTTTACAGGCTGGTCTTCTTCTTCTACTTCCTATCATAACAAACGGCGTGCAAAAACACCACTGTTTTCTTGCATTTTATTTTAATTTCACTGTTTTATTTTTCATTTGCAAATAACGTTTTCAAAGCAGTTGCACTCATCTATGTTGTTTTTTGTTCCTTCCATACAATTTCCACAACATCTGCCACTGCCAAGGTTTCCAAATAGCCGGCATCCCTTCCGTTTTTTTGAATTTGCGCCCACCCTTTTGGGTTTTGTGGGTCAATGTCCATCAAAGGCAACAAATCAAGCAAGGTGTGTGCACTTTTGTCCGCTTTGGGCGGTAATTCCACGGTTCGGCCATTGAGCTGCACACGCAAGCTGCTGCCGGGCAATTCCCTTTCGCCTGCCGCCTTCGGCGCTTCCTCTCGGTGTGGCTCTTGCGCCTTGCCTGCCGCCTTCGGCGCCTCCTCTCGGTGTGGCACTTGTACTTCTCCTGCCGCTTTCGGCGACTCCTCTCGGTGTGGCTCTTGCGCCTTGCCTGCCACTTTCGGCGCCTCCTCTCGGCTCGGCTCTTGCACTTCTCCTGCCGCTTTCGGCGACTCCTCTCGGTGTGGCTCTCGCGCTTCGCCTGCCGCCACTTCGCTTTTTGCCGGCGGCTCTTCCCAAACGGTTTCCTCCATTGTTTGCACACGCAGCACATCGTCCGGGGCCAGTTTCTGCGCCGGGTCCATCGGGGCACCTTTGCACCAAATGCTGTGCGTTTGCACATCGATGTTTAAAACATCACACAGTTCTTGCACCGTTTCTATCTGTGTTAAAATCAGCTTCGCTTGGTCGCTTATCTCCTGTTGTTCGTGCACGGGCACGCCGTTTAAAAGCGCGGCACTGCCCACAAGATACTCTTGGTTGTTCAAAAACACCGAAAACCGCGGCTCGTTTGGCAAGTAATCGGCCACAATCGGGCGGGCATCCTCGCCATTTTGGGCCACTCCCAATTCCAGTATGTCGCCACCGTAAACCGGCTGCGTCAAGCCGGCCTCCTGCCCGTTGAGCGTGATTTGCGCCACGCTGTGGGGTGTGCCAAAGGCCACTTTTCGCTCTTCGTTCACCCAAAACACCACCGAGCGCCCATTGTGCCCCATCAAATCGCCGTGACGATAACCGGCCAACAATAAAACATCCATAACGCTGATGCCCTCGCCGCCGATAAACAAGCGCACATTTTTCCCGTTCACCTGCACAAGGCTGCCCCCTGCCGCCATTTCCTCGGCCGCCAACAGCGCAATGCCCACGGGCGTTGCGTGTTCAGGCAAATCAAGCCCTGCATCTTCGTTGAGCAAGCGCCCGGAAAACTTTGTGCCCGCCACAGCCACCTTGTTTGCCTCCAGCCCCAGCTTTTCGGCCAGTTTTCGGCACAGGCCGGGCGTTTGGCTGCCTCCGCCCACCAAAAACACCGCCGCCGGCGCGCTTTCGTTGCACTCTTCAATTTGGTCTGCAATCACCTTGGCCAACATTTCCACGCCGGGCTCTATCGCCTGCAAAATCCCCTCGCAGGCCAGGGTTTGCGTGTGCCCCAAAATATCGGTAAAGCTTACGGTTTCCTCGCTTGCCACGGCCAACTTCACCTGTTCGGCCGTTTCAAAATCCACAAGGCAATGACGAATCACCGCTTCTGTAATTTCATCGCCCGCCACGGTGGCCATGGTGTAGCCGGCCACCGTACCGTCTTTCGTGATGGCAATATCCGATGTGCCCGCGCCAATGTCGACCATGGCCAGGTTCAACAGCCGAATGTCTTTGGGCAAAACGGCACGCATGGCCGCAATGGGCTCAAGCGTAAGGGTTTCAATTTCAAGCCCCACCAAATCCATACAGCGGCGCAGGCTACTCACCACTTCTCCGGGCAGGAAGGTGGCAATCACCTCCACCTCTGCCTCGCGGCCCTTGTGCTGCAATAAATTGGAAAACGTGTAGCCGTCTATGGCAGCGCGCACCACAGAATGCCCCACACAGTGGTATTGGCTCTCGTCCTCGTTCAGGCTCAGCGCCTCCCGCGCTTCGTTCACGGCGGCGCTCTCCAGCTCATAGGCAAGCTGGGCATCCACAGCCTTGCCGGACAAAGCCATTTTGTGCATGCCGCGGCTTGTTTTAAGCGCACGCCCGGCGGCGGCCACCGCCACACGCTTCAGGCCGGTGCCCAGTTTTTCTTCCAGGCGCTGTTTCAGCTCTTGTGCCACACGCGCCACTTGGTTGATATCTTCAATTTGTCCATCTATCATCGCACGCTTTGGATGATAGAGCTCCTCATATGCCTGCACACAGAATAAATCGCCCTCTTTGTGGCCCACAATGCCAATAAGGCTTCTGGTGCCGATATCCAGTGCGAAAATTTGCTGTTCGTTTTGTTCCCTCAATATGGCACCACCTAGCTTACCGTGTTGCGGTTTCTTCGTTTGCTTCTCTCTATGCGCTGCAGTTCAAACAGCTTGTTGCACAAAATGTCGCTTTGTTTGTCATTCATCTCTACAAAACTACAACCATACTGGCGGCGGTGTGCCTTGTTTGCCACCTCTCTTTGCACCCGTATCAAAAAAGATAGGCTTGATTGCATCAGGCGAAACTCCAGCTGATAGTCGACGCCTTTTTTCAGTTCCACCTCCGAAAGCAACCTCGTGCCCGTCAAGCTCAGGTCCATCACCTCTACGGGTATCCGCTTGGCTTCTTGCGCCATCTGCGGCTCTTGCCCTTCCTTCGGCTCTTTTTCCACCTCATACAAGGCGGCCTCCAACTGTGTGCGCACGCGAAAGGCGTTGCGCTGTTCCGAGGCTTCAAAGGCCACCACTTCTTCAAAGCGGACAAAGGTGTTGGTGGAAAGGTACACCATGCCCACCATAATGCTAAACAAATCCCCTTTTCGAACCAGCATCTTCATGCGGCGGCGATACTGCAAAAGAGGAATGCGCTCGCCTTCCAGCGCCGCAATGCCAATGGCATCATGGTCTATTTCAATTAAGCGCCCAACGCCCACCGAAAAATCGTCCATACTTTTCAGTTCACACATGGCACCCGTATACTCTTGTGGTAACGCCAACATCGCCAACATCCTTTTCCGCTTATTTGTGCCTGTTTTTATACACTCATATGCCCATTTGGGTCTTTCCTTTGCACTTCGTCGATACCCCTGCCCAGCGCCACCAAAATATCGGACACATTCTGCCGCACCTTGTTGTGAAAGGTGTGGTGCACCTGCCCCATTACGCCGGTGACGTAATAGGGCCTTATCTGGTTGAGGGCCGCCGCTTGGATGGCCGCTTTGCAAGCCGGGCACTGGCAAAGCGTTTCATATTTATGCGCATGCTGGCTAAGCTCTGCTTCCAGCATGGATTGCACCTGCTCCACCATGCAATTTTGAATCACGCAAAGCACCCCCACCCGGTTTCTAAATCTTCTTATACCAACCTAATTATAGCAGAAACGCCCCCCTCAAACAATACCCATTCTTTGCCACTTGACAGCAATGCGCTTTTTCCGATATAGTAGCTCTAGTTGCACCAATCCAATTCGAGGGAAACCAACTGTATGCAAAGGAGCCGCCGTGGAAATAAAACCCTTTCAGCGCAAGGCCAATTTTTATGAAACCGACCAAATGGGTGTCATTCATCACTCCAACTACATTCGCTGGTTTGAAGAGGCACGCGTGCACTATATGGAGCAAATTGGCTTTGGCTATGCAAAAGTGAATGACCTTGGCCTGGATTTTGCCGTACTCTCGGTTTCTTGCCGCTATTTGGCCATGGTTCGTTTTGCAGAGCAAGTCTCCATAGAGGTAACCCTCACCCAGCTTACCCCCTCGCGCCTAACCATGCGCTACCGCGTGTATAGGCAAGGCAGCCAGGAGCTGTGTTGCGAGGGCGAAAGCCGCCATTGCTACTACAGCCGGCACACAAAACGCCCGGTTAGCCTTTCCAAAACACTGCCCGAGCTCTACCATCTGTTTGGCACGCTTTGCCAAACAGAGGATGAACCCAATTTTGGACATTCGCAAAAAAAATAATACACAAATAAGAAGGGAACACAAACATGGTTGAAATCAAAATGAACGACGGCGGCATCATCTTGCTGCAACTGGACGCCGAGGCCGCACCGCTTACCACCGAAAACTTCGAGCAACTGGTGCAAGACGAATTCTACGACGGGCTTATTTTCCACCGTGTCATCCGCGATTTTATGATTCAAGGCGGAGACCCCACGGGCACCGGCATGGGTGGACCCGGCCATCAAATTACCGGTGAATTCAAGAAAAACGGCTGGGACAACAACCTCTCGCACGAGCGTGGCGTCATCAGCATGGCACGCAGTGGAGACCCAAACTCCGCCGGCAGCCAATTTTTCATCACCCACGGTGACGCCTGCTTTTTAGACGGCGACTATGCCGCTTTTGGCCGCGTGGTAAGTGGCATGGATGTGGTGGACAAGATTGCCTGCACGCCCACCGACGGCGCCGACCGCCCCTTGGAAGAAGTGTCGATTGCGAGCATCCGCCTTGTGGACGACGCTGCCGGCAACGAGTAGCCCCATGATGCTCAAACGCTTAAAGGAATGCAAACTTCTTTCGTTTTTTTGGGATCGCAGCCTGCTGATATTTTTAATCATCGGCGGCCTAAACACCCTTGTTTCCTATGCGGGCAGTTTCTTGCTTACCTATTTTGCAAACTGGGGTTTGTTTGCCTCCACCGCCGTGATGTATGCCCTGTGCTCTGTGCCCAGTTTTTATTTTAACAGAAAGTACAGTTTCCAAAGCAAAGCACCTTTGGGGCGCAGCATCTTTCGCTTTTCCGCCATCATCACCGCCTGTTTTCTTTTGTCCAGCGGCCTCAACGAAATCATCGTTCCTTGGATGTACGAAAACTGGTTTCCATCCCTGCCGAATATCCTATACATCCTTTTGCGCCTTTTGGGCATTCAGGTGGTGTTTACGGTGCTAAATTACTGTTTGCAGCGCCTTTGGGCCTTTAAAAGCGACGAGTAGAAACCGGAAAACAACCCAAAAAGAAGCCTCTGTTTTTGGCAAAACCGCCAAGAACAAAGGCTTCTTTTCATTGTGTTAAACCATCTCTATATAGTTGGAATAGCTTCCGTCTTCCGCCATTTCCACATGAATGGTCAACTCAGAAATTTCCGGCAGGGCAATGTCGTAAAACTCATACTCGTCGCCATCCGAATCCACTGTTTTGAGGTCGTAGGTAACACCGGCCACCTCCATCACCTCGGCCGTCACCGGCACACTGCTGCCATCGGGCAACACTTCGTCGTCCATCAGCAAGTTGTCGCCCCATTCTTCCTCTGTGCTGGGCGACACGCGGATATCCACCAAATCGGCGCCGCTCATGTTCGCAAGCTCAAAATCGATGCTCAATTCCACCACTTCTGCCATGGAAGAAGCCTCTGCTTCCGAAGCCACCTCTGCTTCCGAAGAAGCCGGTGCCGCCGAAGAGGCCGGTGCCGCCGAAGAGGCCGGTTCCGGTGGCGGGGCAGACGAAGCGGCCTCACTGCCTCCACAGGCGGAAAGCACCGCCATACACAGCACGCTTGCTGCCAAAATAGTCCATTTTCTACGCATTCTTTTATCCTCCTAAATTTTCTGTTATTCAGCCAAAAAACAGCCCTTGAATCGGCTCTTTTTAACACAAAGCTTGTACAAAACTATAGCACTTTCTCGAAGCACACACAATTGTTTTTCTCTTTTTTTGTGAACACTTCTAATTGTGGGCTTGTTTTTTGCCCATTTTTTGAAGTTCTGTTCAAAAAAATAGGAAAAGAAGGCGGGGTAGCTCGAAAGTGCCCACGCCAAAAACAAAAAACGCCGCAAAGGCGCATATCCGGAATATGCAACGAGCGCGACATTTTACCGTTTCACAACACAATGGCGCTTTATGAGCAAACGGAAAGGCTGTGGCGCTTGCAACTGTGCACCACAGCCTTTTCCTGTTTTTTAAAGGAATTTGGTAACGCTGGCAGGCAGGCTCACTTCATCGGCAGAAACCGTGATGACAAATTGTATTTTTGGGGCAAGCTTGTCGATGTCATGCAAGAACTGGCCAAGACCTTCCAGGTCTTGCTCGCCCACTTTCAAAACACCGTCCAAGTAAATTTCGTTGATATCATAATTCCCGGCCACAATGCCGGCGATGAAACCAAACAACATGGAGTAACCTTGTACCTTGTATTCATCAATTCCAATCAATCGGCACTTATGGTCTAAATCGTAGGTCAACTTCATGCCTTTTTCAATACAAACAAGGCTACCGTCGTTTGTTTTCACGGATTCGTTGATTCGCTCCACAAGTTGTTTGGTCTTTCCCGAGCCTCTGCTTCCGACAATCAGTTTGATCATGTCGCCTGCCTCCTTTGTTTTTTGCTTCTTCTTCGCTATCTAAAGCCCAAGCTGGGCCTCCAGCCTCTTTTTTTCTTCCTCAAATCCGGGTTTACCCAAAAGGGCAAACATATTCTTTTTGTAGCTTTCCACCCCGGGTTGGTCGAAGGGGTTCACGCCCAGCAAATACCCCGAAATGGCACAGGCCTTCTCGTAGAAATAAATCAAATAACCCACACTGTGGGCAGACAAATCCTCCACCTCCAGCAAAATCACAGGCACACCGCCGTCGCAGTGGGCAAGCGCCGTTCCCTGCAAAGCCTTCTTGTTCACAAAGCTCAGCTCTTTTCCCTCTAAAAATCCAAGGCCGTCGGCATCGCTGCCCAGCGCGGGAATCGAAACATCCGTACGCGGTTTTTGAACGTCCACCACGGTTTCAAACAAAAACCGCCCGCCGTCTTGCAGGTATTGCCCCATGGAATGCAAATCTGTGGAGAAAATAACGCTGGCCGGGAAAATCCCTTTTTGCTCTTTGCCTTCGCTTTCGCCGTACAATTGCTTGTACCATTCGTTCATCATGGCGAAATCCGGCTCGTAGCAGGCCATCACTTCCACATGTTTGCCCTTGCGATACAATACATTGCGCAAAGCGGCATAACGGTAACAATCGTTGTTTTCATCGCACACCGAGAGCGCTTGCATGGCATCGGCGGCGCCTTTCATAAGGGCTGCTATATCCACACCGGCCACCGCTATGGGCAACAGCCCCACGGCCGTGAGCACCGAAAAACGCCCCCCCACATCGTCGGGCACCACAAAGCTTTCGTAGCCCTCTTCGTCTGCCAGGGCCTTCAGCGTGCCCCTTGCCTTGTCTGTGGTGGCATAGATGCGCTCTTTTGCGCCCTCTTTCCCGTATTTATCCTCCAGCATTTTGCGCAAAACGCGAAATGCCACGGCCGGCTCTGTGGTGGTGCCGGATTTGGAGATGATATTCACGGAAAAATCGCGCCCTTCGCAGGCTTTTATCACATCTTGCAGCGCCGAAGGGCTCACAGAATTGCCCGCAAACAGAATCTGCGGTGTGTCTTTTGCCAGCAAATTATACTGCGCCCCTTGCACGGCCTCCACAACGGCACGCGCGCCCAGGTAAGAGCCGCCAATGCCAACCACCACCAACACGTCACTGTGTTTTTTTATCTTCTCTGCGGCGGCCACAATGCGGGCAAATTCTTCCTTGTCGTAGTCTTTCGGCAAATCCACCCAACCGGTGAATTCGCTTCCGGCACCGCTTTTCTCATGCAGTTGCGCGTGCGCCAGCCCTATTTGCGGAAAAATCTTGGTCACTTCCGCACTTTTCACATAGGTTTCCAGCACACTTGTGTTCACACGAACGCTCAAGGCCATTCCCCCTTCTATTGTAAGCAATTTACATTTTCTTGCTCTTATTCTATCTTATTCTTGGTCACTGTGTCAACAGCGCTTTTGCCCAAAATTGCAGGGGCAAAACCCAAGAAAAATAAAAACATTACATATTTGTGATATTTTTCTAGGCAATCCTTCCCACACAAAAAAACAGCTTATCCGGGCACGGGCACGGCCAGCAAATTTTCTCCCTCGCCGGCCTGTAAGCGCACACAAAGCACATCCCCCTGTTTTGCGCCCGGCGCCGTGCAATGAACCGGCAAATAATGCTCTGTATACCCCGTAAAAACGTCCTTTTTTATCGGCGTTTCCAAAAGCACCTTGGCAAGGCTTCCCTCTTTTTCCAAAAGCAAGCGCCGGCGCACGCCCTCGGTCATGTGCCGCATCTCTTTCGCCCTGCGCTCTTTTTCGGCCTTTGGCACCTGGTTTTCGAACGCAGCCGCCGCCGTGCCCGGGCGCTGCGAAAAGGGAAACACGTGCACCTTCAGGAATTCCATTTCAGAAACAAAATGCAAGCTTTCCAAAAATTCGGCCTCGCTTTCGCCGGCAAACCCCACAATTACATCGGTGGTAAAAACCGCCCCGGGAATGGCCGCTTGCACATTTTGCAAAACCGCCCGATAGATTTCGGGCGTATAGGGCCTGCGCATACGGCGCAAGGTTGCCTCGCAACCGCTTTGCAAGCTTAAATGAAAATGTGGACATAGCTTTGGCAGGCGCGCAAAGCGCTCGATGTGTTCTATTGTAAGCAAATCCGGGTCGAGGCTGGAAAGGCGGATGCGCGAAAGCCCCTCGACGGCAGACAATCTCTCCGCCAAGGCGGCAAGGTCTGTTTGCGTGTCTTTTCCGTAGCTTGGCAAATTGATGCCGGTGAGCACCACTTCGCGCACGCCGGCCTTGGCCAGCTTCTGTGCCTCGGCCAGAATATCCGCCTCTTCCCGGCTGCGCGAAGGCCCGCGCGCCGCCGGAATCAGGCAATAGGCACAGCGGCGGTTGCAGCCGTCTTGCACTTTTAAAAAAGCACGGGTTTTGCCCGCGGCACGCGCAGGGGGCAAAATTTCATATTGCTTGCTTTGCTGCCGGATGTCCACAATGGGCTTTTTCGTTTGCAAAAAGCGCTCGAGCAGGCCGGGCAAATGGGCACGCTGCGCCGTTCCCGTGATGACATCGGCCTCAAAGCGCAGGGCCTCCTCGGGCAAAGCTTGCGGAAAACAGCCGCTTAACACCGTAACGGCTGCGGGGTTTCTCTTTTTTGCTCCGCGCAGCCAGCGCCTGCTTTTGGCCGCGCCTTCCGCGGTCACCGTGCAGCTGTTCACAATATACACATCGGCCATTTCGTGTGCACGCACCACCTCATAGCCGGCTATGCGCAACATTTCTTCCATGGCCGCGCTCTCGTTTTGGTTCACCTTGCACCCAAGGGTGTAAATTGCCGCTTTCAAAAAACACGCTTCCCCTTTCCCGTTTTGCTTGTTTTCTAAGGCGTTCTATGCGCCCAACACCACATACACCGTGATGCACACATAGTGCAAAACACTGCCAACCAACACAAACAAATGCCAAATAGAATGCATGTAGGGCACTTTTTTCAGCACGTAAAACACCACGCCCACCGTGTAGAAAATGCCGCCCAACATCAAAAGCACCAAACCGCCCGTGGCCAGGTTTTGCACCACATCACCGATGGCAAACAAAACGCTCCAGCCCATTACAAGGTAGAGAACCAACGATATTTTGGAGAATTTCTTCAAATTGACCGAACTGAGCACAATGCCCAAAACGGCGGCTGACCAGTTGACAATGAAAATGACCATGCCCGTTGCATTGCCCTGCAAGGTGATGAGCATAAACGGCGTGTAGGTGCCGGCGATGAGCAAATACACGCAGGAATGGTCAAAAACACGAAACAAAGCCTTCACCTTGGGGAAGGGAAACGCATGATACAAAGTGCTCATGGTGTACAAAAGGCACAGCGACACCGCATAGATGACACAGGCTGTGACCGTGAGGGCGCCTCCATACAAAATGGCGAGCGTCACAATGACACTGCCGCCCACAAGGGCAAAAACCGCCCCAACGCCATGTGAAACCGAGTTGAAAATTTCTTCGCCCACGGTGTAGTGCGGTGCCGTTTTCTTGGGGGCACCGCCCACCGGCAGAACGGGCGGTTTCACGCCTTTCCCAGCGCGTTTCCTGCTTTTTATCTGCGTCATTTTATATCTCCTTTTTTTGTTTCGCCTTCTTGTTCACAAATTTCGCGCTCTTCGTTTCCGTGGCGCAAAAGCCCGCTTAACACACTTGCCATGGTTTCACGCCGCTGTAGGGTGCGCTGTGGCGCATAGGCAAAACACTCGTTTTGATAAAGCAACATATCCCCTTCCCTTGCGCCCGTTGGCAACATGGAAAGCGGCACTTCTAAGGGGTTTTTCCCCTCGTCTATCAGCACAGCACGTGTGCCCTCCACCCTGTCTACAGAAAAAAACATGGTGCTCCTCCCTTTGGATGATTGTATCATAGGGACGTGTGGGAAAAAAGATGATTTTGTGAACAGAAAAATTCGGCCTTGTTCGGCCCGTGGCAACGCCGTTCTTGCCCCAATGGCTATGGCCGGGTTGTGTGAACCCAAGCTAGGCCGCAACCGGCACTTCGGCCTGCACTTGCAACTGCCCCTGCCCATTTGCCAAAACCCGCACCAGCCCGTTTTCGGCCGTGCTCAAGGTTTGGGTTTGCACCTGCGCAAAAATATCCAGCACTTCGCGGTGCGGGTGCCCATAGCGGTTGTCCTCGCCACAGGGAATCACCGTAAGGGCCGGCTGCACGGCCTGCATAAAAGGCAAGGTGTTGCTTGTGCTGCTGCCATGGTGCGAAGCCTTGAACAAATCGGCCGCAAGCGGCACCCCGTGCAACAGGGCATATTCCTCGTTTTCGCGTTCGGCATCCCCGGCCGAAAGATATTGAAAGTTCCCCATTTCAAACAGCAACACGGGGCTTAGCAGGTTGTAGTTTTCCTCGTTTTCCAAACTGCCGCAAAGCACCTCAAGCGTGCCCTCTCCAAGGGGATACTGCGCGCCCTCGTGCATCACTTCACTTGGCAACTCCCTTTCCAAAAAGCTTTGCATCAGCTCTTCGAACGTGGCCGTTGTGGGCAGTTCGGCCTTCGTAAAATCCGGCAGCAGCACATTTTCTACCGCGAAGTTCTCCAGCACCGTTTGCATGCCGCCAATGTGGTCTTCGTGCGGGTGTGTCATCACAAGATACCGAAGCGAGGCGACACCGAGCATTTGCAAGTCGGCCAGCAAATCGGCCTTGGCCGCGGCAGGCCCCGCATCAATCAGGGCATATTCTCCACCGCATTCCAAAAGCACGGCATCCCCTTGCCCCACATCCAAAAAAGTGACGACGGCCACCCCGTCTTCCTGTAAAAACGCCGCCTCGCTTTCCGTTTCCATGCTTTGCAAGCTCGGCGCCTCTTGCTGAACGCCCAAAACCCCGTACACATCCCCACGCATGGTGGGGTTTGCCAGCACGGCCGCCACCACCAAAAACACGGCTGCGCTCAAAACAGCCAACAAGGCACGGTTTTTGGGCAGTCTTTGCGCTCTTTGCGTTTTTCGTTTGCTCTTCTTTTTCGCCCTCATCGGCGCTTCCCTCTGGGTTTTGTGTGGTTTTTACGCTTCGTTTGCTCTTTGCCGGTCGGCTTTGTTTTTGGCTGTGCCCCGGCGGCCGCTTTGGCGCCGGGCACCAGTTGCGAAAGCAAATCGCCTCTGCCGGCTTTGAGCAAGGCCGATTGGGCAAGCGGGCGCTGTTTTGGCATATGGGTTTGCAAAAGAGCACGCTGCATGGCTTTTTCCTCGGCCGTTTTGGCCACATACATCGGCTTTAGGGTATAGGGGTTCAGCCCCGTGTGGTACATCGCGGTGGAAATGGTGCCGGGTGTTGGGTAAAAATCTTGCACTTGCTCGGGGCGTATCTTGTTTTTTTTCAGCCACAAGGCCAGCGTCACCGCATCTTGCAAGGTGCACCCGGGATGGCTCGACATGAGATACGGCACAAGATACTGCTCTTTCTTCGCCTTTTTGGAAAGGGCATAAAAGCGTTTTGCAAACTGTTCATAGGCTTCGATGGAGGGTTTTCCCATTGCGCTCAGCGTGCTTTTGGCACAGTGCTCCGGCGCCACCTTAAGCTGGCCGGACACATGGTGTGTCACAAGCTCCTCCAAAAAACGCTCGTCTTTGTCTTTTAAAAGGTAATCAAAGCGAATGCCGCTGCGCACAAACACCCGTTTCACCCCGGGCAAAGCACGCAAGCGCCGCAAAAGGGCCAGATACTCGCCGTGGTCCACTTCCAAATGGCCACAGGGCACAGGGGCAAGGCAATGTTTATCCCCCTTGCACACGCCGTTTTTTAGCTGTTTTTGGCAGGACGGCTTTCGGAAATTGGCCGTGGGGCCGCCCACGTCATGGATGTAGCCCTTGAAATTTGGCATGGCCACAATGCGCTCGGCTTCGCGCACCACGCTTTCTTCACTGCGGCTTGTCACGCGGCGGCCTTGGTGCAGTGTGATGGCGCAAAAGTGGCACCCGCCAAAACAACCCCGGTTGTGTGCAAGCGAGAACAATACCTCTTCCAAGGCCGGCACGCCGCCTTTTTCGGCATACTGGGGGTGGGCTTCCCGTGTGAAAGGCAGGGCGTAAACGGCGTCGAGCTCTGCGCGTTCCAAAGGGCGGGCCGGCACATTTTGCACAAGATAGCCTTCGCTTTGTTTTTGCACCAAAGGCAGGGCCGAGGCCGGGTCTTGCTCGTCGTGTTGCAGGCGCGTTGCCTTGGCGTAGGCCGTTTTGTCTGCCTTTACTTTGGCATAGCCCGCACACTCTTTGTACTTGGCCGGCAATTCAGAAAAGGAACATAGATAGGCCGTTCCCGGCACATCTCGAATTTCCTCAATGCGCTCGCCCGCCGCAAGCCTTGCCGCCACCGCGCGCAAAGAGCGCTCGCCCATGCCAAACGAGAGCAAATCGGCCCCACTCGTTTCCAAAATGGAGGGCAACACCGCATCGCTCCAATAGTCATAGTGGGCAAAACGGCGCAAAGAGGCCTCGATGCCGCCTATGACAACGGGAACTTCCGGAAACAGTTCTTTGAGTTTTTGGGTATACACGCTCACGGCGCGGTCGGGCCGCAGGCCCGCTTTGCCGCCGGGGCTGTATTCGTCGAAGTGGCGGCGGCGTTTTGCCACCGTGTAGTGTGCCACCATGGAATCCACCACACCGCCCGACACGAAAAAGGCATATTTCGGCACACCGAGCCCAAAAAAATCTTTTCCATCCGCCACATTCGGCTGTGGCAAAATGCCCACACGGTAGCCCTCGGCCAAGAGCACGCGCGAAAGAAGCGCCGCGCCAAAGCTTGGGTGGTCCACATAGGCGTCCCCGCTCACAAACACAAAGTCCAGGGCTTCCCAGCCCAAGGCCTTGGCCTCTTTTAAATTGATGGGCAAACGGGGCTGTTTCATCTTTTGTCCTTACTCGCTGTGGTTTAAGCTCATTTCCAGCCACTGCTGCCGGTCGATGAGCACTTGGCGTGGTTTCGAGCCCTCGGGCGGGCTCACAATGTGCAAACGTTCCATTTCGTCCATCATGCGCCCGGCACGCGCATAGCCAAGGCGCAGGCGTCGTTGCAAAAAGCTTGTGGAAATTTGGCCGGTTTCCAAGGCCACTTCCACGGCGTTGATAAACACCGCATCGTGCAGCATGTCTTCGCTGTCGTCGCTGTCACTATCCGATGTTTCGGGCGCGGCCCTGCGCTCCATCTCCTCGATCATGCCCTCGTCGTAACTTGCTTCGCTGCTGTCTTTGATGTACTGCAGCACGGCCGAAATCTCTTTGTCTTTCACATAGGTGCCTTGCACACGCACGGGTTTTGAAGCACCCAGCGGCAAGAACAGCATATCGCCCATGCCAAGCAGTTTTTCGGCACCGGCTCCATCCAAAATGGTGCGGCTATCCACCTGGCTTGCCACGGAAAAGGCCACACGGCTGGGGATGTTTGTTTTGATGATGCCCGTAATGACGTCCACGCTCGGGCGTTGGGTGGCCACGATGAGATGCATGCCGGCCGCACGTGCCTTTTGCGCAATGCGGCAGATATAGTCCTCCACCTGTTTGCCGGCCGTCATCATCAAATCGGCCAATTCGTCAATTACAATGGCGATGTAGGGCAGTTTTTCAAATTCACCCGTCTTTTGCGCAAGCTTGTTAAACGAGGCGATTTCGCGCACGTTGTTTTCGGCAAACAAATGGTAGCGTCGCTCCATCTCTGCCACGGCACTGCCAAGGGCGCCGGCGGCCTTGCGCGGCTCGGTTACCACGGGCATAAGCAGGTGCGGAATGCCGTTGTACTCGGCCAATTCCACCACTTTCGGGTCGATGAGCAACAGGCGCAAATCCTCGGGCGAATTGCGATACAGAAAACTCATGATCGTGGCATTGATACACACGGATTTACCGCTGCCCGTGGAACCCGCCACAAGCATATGCGGCATCTTTGTAAGGTCGGCCACCACGCTTTCGCCCGCAATATCCATGCCAAGGGCAATGGGCAGGGGGCTGTTTGCCGTGCGAAATGCCTCGCTTTCCAAAATACTGCGCACCGACACCATGGATTTGATTTTGTTCGGCACCTCAATGCCCACGGCGGGCTTGCCGGGAATGGGCGCCTCGATGCGCACACCGGCGGCGGCTAAGTTGAGCGCGATGTCGTCTGAAAGGCCCGTAATTTTGCTAATTTTCACGCCGGCCTGCGGCTGCACCTCATACCGTGTGACACTGGGCCCGCGCGACACATCCAAAATGCGCGTTTGCACACCAAAAGAAGAGAGTGTGCTCACAAGCAAATCGGCCGTTTTCGTCATTTCACCACGGATGTCGCCGGTCATTTCCATGGGCACAATGTCGAACATATCCAGGGGCGGATAGGCATAGTTTGCCGAAACTTTTTGCGGTTCGAACGGTGTTTCGGCGCGTTTGGCGCTGGCCTTTTCCTCTGCGGCACGGTCTATCATAGCCTCTACCGAGGGGTCGTGTGCGCCTTCTGTGGGCACTTTTTCGCCGGCTTCTTCGCGGTTCAAAAGCTGCTCTTTGGCCGGCTCTTTCGCGGCCGTTGCCTCTGTGGGCGCCGTGCTTACCCCCGCCTCGTTCGAACCCTTTGGCGGCGTGCCAAACAAATCAAACTCAGGTGCGTCGGCAGGGCCCACATATTCCACATTCGGCAAATTTTCGGGCGATAGTTTCGAGCCTATGCCCCCAATTTTGTGGTAGGGGTCGTCTTGCCCAAACAAAAGCAAGTCTTCCGCCGCCGTCTCGGCATTCGTCTTTTGCGCCCCGGGATTTTGCGAAAACAAATCGAAGGCTGCGGTTTCCTCTTCGCCCGCCGCTTGCAAGGGGTTCAGCCCAAAGGTGCCCCCGGGCCCCACCGCCACTTCACCGTGTGCGCAAAGCCCCTCTTCGCTGGTTTTGGCCTCGGGGCCAAGGTCGATGTCCACAGCCGGTTTTTTGCGCCTGGCCGGCGGCATCAGGGCCGGCATGGCCTTGCCGCCTTGCACGGGCCTATTTTGGGTGTAGCCGTCGTCGTAAAGTTCTTCCTCTTCTTGCACCGCTTTTTGGGCACGCTCGGTTTTTTCACGCCTTTGCCTGCGCGGCACACGGCGAAACAAGCCCCCCACGGCATGCACGGCATGGGCGGGCGTTATTTTGAAAAACAGCATGAGTGCCAACACAAACAACAGCACCATCAGCGCCCTTGCGGCCACTTCGCCCAAAAGGCTCAGCAAACTCCAGCCAAAAAACAGGCTCAGCAGCCCGCCGCCCAACACATGCTCGGCCCCGTTTTGTTGCAAGGCCGCAAGCGTCTCGCCAAACGAGAGCCCGTCGAAGCTTTGCCCGCCAAACACAAGCGCCGTGCCACACAGCACCAGCGCAAACACAACACCGCGCACAATCCAGCCTCGAATGCTTTTTTCAAGCCCAACCAGCACCGCCAGAAACACCAGAAACGGCCCTATGAGCCAGCCGGAAACACCAAACACGCCAAACCAGATGTTTTCGCGCACAAAGGCCCAGCCGCTTTCGCCCGGGATGAAGGCCAAAAGGGAAAAAAGCGCCCCGATGCCAAACAGAAGAATGCTCCACTTCGGGTCTATCCTTGAAGGGGCGGATTTTGTTTTCCCCGCCCTGTTTTGTTTTTTTGCAGCCGACATATTCTCCTCACAACTCCATTATATCTCTCTGAATTTTTTCTGTATCCCATTCGATGGAACCCCCGGGAAAACACAGGGCCGTTTATGCGGCCGGCACACTTTCTGCCGGCAGGCTCTGTGCCGCAGAGGACACGGCCTCGGCCACTTCGGCCGCCGCGCCAAGGGGGCCCGTAAACAACTCTATGATGCCCAAGAGCACCACCACAGCACCCAAGATAAGCGTGTACCAGGCAAAAATCACAAGCCGATTGCTGCTTACAAGCCAGCGCACCAGCCGAATGCAGAGATAACCCACCACGGCCGCCGAAAGCATCCCAAGCAAAAGGGGCAACACCCCCACCTGCAAGCCGGCGCTGTCCAAATCGAACAGTTCTGCCACCGCACCGCCCAAAATGGCCGGAATCGACAACAAAAAGGCAAAACGCACCATGAATTCGCGCTGAAACCCCAGCACAAGACCGGTGGATAAAGTGGCGCCCGAGCGTGAAATGCCCGGCATCACGGCCACGCCTTGCAGAAAACCCACCGTGAGTGCATGGGAAACCCGCATACGCTCGGCACCGGCTTTACCGGGTTTGGCTTTCACGGCGCCAAACAAAAGCAGGCTTGTTATCAAAAAACAAACGCCTTCCACAATGATGTCGCTGTCTCCCGTAACACTTGAAACCAAACCGCGCAAGGGCAGCACCAGCACCAAAGGCAAGGTGGCCACAAAAAGCATGTACAAAAGATGGCGCGTCGGGTTTTGGGTCTTCAGGCGAAATTGCCCGCGCACCAGTTCTTTTGCCATTTGGCCCAGCTCCTTAAGCAAGTCCCAAATTTCTTTGTAGTAGGCCACCACCACGGCCGCCAAAGTGCCCAAATGCAACATCAGGCCAAAAAACAGGCTCCCTTCGCTCGACTGCCCCGTAAAATGCTGAAACAAAACAAGATGCCCACTGCTGGAAATGGGCAAAAATTCGGTTAGCCCCTGCAAAACCCCCTGCAACACCGCATTGAGAATGCTCATATCGTCTTCCTCTCTGCGCCCGTTTTCTCGTTAAGAACCCCCCTACAGCGGCGCATGAACGTATATAGTTTACCACATTTTCCACATTGCGAAAAGCCTTTTATCTCCACGGGGCTCACTTTGCGCACATTCCACTTTTCGGCCTGTAAAAAAATTGACAAACAGCCTTAAATAAAGTAAAGTATATAAGCGTAAACAAGTGCAAACTTTGGAATCTTATGTTTTTAGATGGGAGTGTATGATTTTTGGGACAGACGATGGCGCAAAAAATTATCGCGGCACACCTTGCAGACGGGCAAATGCAACCCGGCGGCGAGGTGGGCCTGCGCATTGACCAAACCTTAACGCAGGATGCCACGGGCACGATGGCCTATTTGGAGTATGAGGCCATGGGCATTCCACGTGTGAAAACCGAGCTCAGTGTGTCTTATGTGGACCACAACACCCTGCAAAGCGGCTTTATGAATGCAGACGACCACGCTTTTTTGCGCACGATTGCCAAAAAAATCGGGGTTCGTTTTGCGCACCCGGGCTGTGGCATTTGCCACCAGGTGCACCTAGAGCGTTTTGCCGTGCCCGGAAAAACCCTCATCGGCTCCGACAGCCATACCCCCACGGCCGGCGGCATTGGCATGATGGCCATCGGCTCGGGCGGGCTCGACGTGGCCGTTGCCATGGGCGGCGGGGCCTACTACATCCCCTATCCCAAGGCCGTGCGCATTGAACTCATCGGCGCTTTGCCGGCCTTTGTCAGCGCCAAAGATGTCATCTTAGAGGTGCTGCGCCTTTTAAGCGTAAAAGGCGGCGTGGGGCGCATCATTGAATATGTGGGCGAGGGTGTGAAAACGCTTTCGGTGCCACAGCGCGCCACCATCACAAACATGGGCGCGGAACTGGGCGCCACCACTTCGCTTTTCCCGGCCGACGAAGAAACACGCCGCTTTTTGAAAGCCCAAGGGCGCGAGGCCGATTACACGCCGCTTAGCCCCGATGCCGACGCCGTGTATGACGAGAGCTATACCATCGACTTGGCCACGCTTACACCGCTGGCGGCCTGCCCGCACAGCCCCGATGCCGTGAAAGAGATTGCCGCCTTGGCCGGCACAAAAGTGAACCAGGTGTGCATTGGTAGCTGCACCAATTCTAGCCTTTCCGATTTGATGAATGTGGCCGCCATCTTGAAAGGGCGCACCGTGGCCCCAAGCGTCAGCCTCACCATCTCGCCCGGCAGCCGCCAAGTGCTGGAAATGCTCAGCGCCAACGGCGCCCTGGCCGACATTTTGGCCGCCGGTGCCCGCCTTTTGGAATGCGCCTGCGGCCCGTGCATCGGCATGGGGCAAAGCCCGCAATCCGCCGGCATTTCCCTGCGCACATTCAACCGAAATTTTGAAGGACGCAGCGGCACGGCCGACGGGCAGGTGTACCTGGTTAGCCCCGAAACCGCGGCGGCCAGCGCCCTTTCCGGCACCATCACCGACCCGCGCACCTTGCCGCCCATTGCAAAGTTTGAGATGCCGGCGCAATTCAGCATCAACGACAACCTCATCGATTTGCCGGCAAACGAAACCGAGTATGAGGGCGTTCAAATTGAACGCGGCCCAAATATAAAACCCCTGCCCGTGGCAAAACCCTTGCCGGACACACTTTCCTTGCCCGTGCTTTTGAAAGTGGGAGACAACATCACCACCGACCACATTATGCCGGCCGGTGCCAAAGTGCTTCCCTACCGCAGCAACATCCCCCACCTTTCGCAATATTGCTTTGAGGGTGTGGACGCGGCCTTCCCGCAGCGTGCAAAAGACAGCGAGGACGGCGGCTACATTGTGGGCGGCACCAACTACGGCCAAGGCTCCAGCCGCGAGCACGCGGCGCTTGTGCCCTTGTATCTTGGCATCCGCGCCGTTTTGGTGCAAAGTTTTGCGCGCATCCACAAGGCGAACCTTGTAAACGCCGGCCTTCTGCCTTTGGAGTTCGAAAACGAGGTATGTCTTGCCGGCGTGGAAATGGGCGACACACTCACCTTAAGTGGCATCCACAACGGGCTCGAAAGCGGGCAAATGCAACTTACAAACGAGCGCACCGGAGAAACATTTACCATGCTGTGCACCATTTCCCCTCGCCAGGCAGACATCATCAAGGCCGGCGGTTTGCTCAACTACACAAAAGAAAAACAGGGCTAACGACAATTTTAAAAAACGGGAGGAATTTTTTACATGCTTAATCGTGAAGAAGCCAGAAAAAAACTCGATGCCATTTTGGATTTGCAAGAAGCGCGCGTGCAGCGCATGGCCGAGCAAAAAGATTTTATCTGCTATGAAAACCTCGACAAACTCATCATTGGTGTGTGCGGCGGCGACGGAATCGGCCCGGTTATCACCAAAGCCAGCGAAGATGTGTTGCGCTTTTTGCTCAAAGACGAGGTGGAAAGCGGCCGTATTGAGTTTCGCACCATTGATGGTTTAACCATAGAAAACCGCATTGCCGTGGGAAAAGCCATTCCCGAAGATGTGCTGGCAGAGCTCAAAGCCTGCCATGTCATCTTGAAAGGCCCCACCACCACACCAGACGCCTCCTACCAGGGGCCGAACATTGAAAGCGCCAATGTGGCCATGCGCCGCGAGCTGGATTTGTTTGCCAATGTGCGCCCGGTGAAGGTGCCCGCACAAGGCATCGACTGGACCTTCTTCCGCGAAAACACCGAGGGCGGCTATGCCGTGGGCAGCCTTGGTTTTGAAGCCGAAAACGGCATCAGCGTAGATTTCACCATCACCACCACCGAGGGCTCGCGCCGCATTGCGCAGCTCGCCTTCGATTTTGCCAAGAAAAACGGCAAAAACAAAGTGGCCTGCGTTACCAAAGCCAACGTCATCAAAGAAACCGACGGCAAATTCCTGCGCGTGTGCCGTGAGGTGGCCGAAAACTATCCCGGCATCGACTGCGAGAGCTGGTATGCCGATATTATGACCGCAAAATTGGTGGACGAAAAACGCCGCCGCGACTTCCAGGTGATGGTTCTGCCAAACCTGTATGGAGACATCATCACAGACGAAGCGGCCGAGTTCCAGGGCGGTGTGGGCACGGCCGGCAGCATGAACCTTGGCAAGCGCTATGCCATGTTCGAGGCCATTCACGGCTCGGCCCCGCGCATGATGACAGAAGGCCGCGGCCAATATGCCGACCCCGGCAGTATGCTGCGTGCCACCGTGCTTCTTCTTGCCCACATTGGCAAAAAAGCCGAAAGCGAAAAGCTGGAGCGCGCCTTGGACATCTGCATGTTTGAAGAGAAAAAACACACCATCACAGGCCGAGAGGGCGGCGCTACCACGGCTGCGTTCAGCGCCTACGTGATGGAGACAACGGCTTCACTGTAAGAGGAGGATTTCATGAACAGCAAAGTCCCGCTTCCCGTCATCAAACGTCTGCCGCGCTATCATCGCTATCTTTGCGATTTGCATCGGCATGGTGTTGCCACGGTTTCCTCAAGCGAGCTTGCGAAGATGCTGGGCACCACCGCCAGCCAAGTGCGGCAAGATTTCAACTGCTTTGGCGGTTTCGGCCAGCAAGGCATTGGCTATAATGTAGAAAATTTATGCGAAAGATTGGGCGGTTTACTGATAGGCGAGAATGACCTTTCGGTTATTTTAATCGGCACCGGGCGGCTTGGCCGCACCATGAGCCACTTTTTGGCCACCGAAGCTTCGGGCTTCAAGCTTATGGCCTTTTTCGACAAAAATTCCGCCGAAATTGGCAAAGAGCTGGAAGGCCTTACGATTTTGGATGTGGCCGAGCTTCCAACTTTTTGCAGTGAGCACCGCGTGGATGTGGCCGCTTTGTGTGTGCCCGAAGAAGCGGCCAACCAGTTTATGCCCACCTTGAAGAAACTGGGCATTCGTGGGTTTTGGAATTTTAGCCACTACGATTTTTCAGACGACCCGGAGCTTGTTGTGGAAAATGTACATTTAAGCGACAGTTTGATGAGCCTAAGCTATCGTGTTCGGCACGATTAACCCCTAAACACAAAACAGAGGAGATAAACCATGGCTGAATTTAAATATGAAATTACAGAAAAAATTGCAATTCTAAGCGAAAACCCGAATGGCTGGAGCCGCCAACTCAACTTGGTAAGCTGGAACGACCGCGAGCCGAAATACGACATTCGAGATTGGGCGCCGGACAGCAAAAAAATGGGCAAGGGCATCAGCCTTACCCACGATGAACTCACCGTGCTCAAGGGCATTTTGGAAGAACTGGAACTGTAAATGAGCGATAAGGAAAAGTTTATCGGTTATTTTGAAGAGCATATCCGGCGCGAAGGCGCCAAAGAGCTTTTGCAGTGGATGCACGGCACCGATTTTTTCACGGCACCGGCCTCCACGCGTTTTCATGGCGCGTGCGAAAGCGGGCTTGTGATGCACAGCGTGAATGTGTTTGAGGTGTTGTATCACCGCTTTGGAGATTCGGGGCAGGCGGCGGAAAGCCTTGCCCTGTGTGGGCTTTTGCACGATTTGTGCAAAACCAATTTTTACAAACCCGGATTTCGCAACGTGAAAGACGACGAAACCGGCACTTGGAGCAAGGTGCCCACTTACACCGTGCAAGATGCCTTTCCCTATGGGCACGGTGAAAAGAGTGTGTTTTTAATCGAGCGCTTTTTGCGCCTAAAGCCGGCCGAGGCCGTTGCCATACGCTGGCACATGGGCGGGTTCGACGAGGCCGTGCGCGGCGGCAGCTACGCCATCGGCGAGGCATGGCATCAGCACCCATTGGGCGCCATGCTACACATTGCAGACCTTGAGGCCACCTATCTGCTTGAGCGCGGCACCAGCCATGTGAAACGCTAGCTTTGGGTTGCGTATTAAGCATGGGCCAAATTCTTGAAATGTACAAAAAAGGGTTGTTTCCAAGCACAACGGAGACAACCTTTTTTTATTGCTATACAAATTTTTTACCATTTCTTTACAAAGTGTTTGCAATGAAGTGTACTTTTGATATATAATGAATAGATTCATTTTGCAGTATGATTTTGCACGCGAGGGGAGCCGCACCATGACCACAAGAAATGATGCATTCTGGCAAGAAATGATGGAAAAAATCAGTGTTGCCAACGAAGACGCCTTTTCCAAGGCAGATTTTCTACGGGATACCTGCGTTTTTTTCAACATTTCCCATGCGTTCATCTATGAGGGTGATTACAGCGGCAGTTTTTATCGGCAGGAATGTCATCAGGCCGTACACATGGATTGCCCCCCCGAAGTGATAAACCTAAAATCCCTTTTGGGGCTGGAGTTGCTTAGCGAGCTGTCGTCCTCACGCGTTGTCATTGTTTATGGCGAAACACCCAAAACGCCACTGGAAAAACGTTTAAAAGAAATTTTAAACGTGAATTTGCTTATTTTGATTCCCGTTTTAAACCAGCACTTCCAGCTTGCGGGCTTTGTGGGCTTGTCAGACCGCCGCAAGGCCGTGCGCAATGAAGCGGTGGATATCAAAACGTCCACGGCCGTGCTCTCTCTGCTTGCAAACCAGCTCAAACTGGAAATGTTCAAAAAAGGCATCGCCTTCACCGAGCAAGCGCTTGGCAATGTGCTGGACCATGTGGGCATCGACATCTATGTGAACGATTTCTACACCCATGATGTGCTCTATGTGAATAAATCCATGGCGGCACCCTATGGCGGCATTTCGAAAATGCTGGGCAAAAAATGTTGGCAAACCATTTTTAACGACAAAGATGCCCCTTGCGAATTTTGCCCCCAGCCAAAACTGCTGGACGAAGAAGGCAAGCCCACCAAAGCCTATAGCTGGGACTATGAGCGCCCGTTCGATAACTCTTGGTTTCGCGTGTTCAGCTCGGCCTTTCAGTGGACAGACGGCCGCCTCGCCCACCTTGTGGCCAGTGTAGACATCACCGAAAGCAAGCGCAACGAGATGCTCATCCAAAAAATGGCCCGTTTCGACCATTTAACCGGCCTGCCAAACCGCCGCAGTTTGTTTGAAGACATCGAAAAATTGGTGCAAGCGGAAAAAGCCGAGGAAAATGAGTTTTTCATGCTGTTTTGCGATTTGGACGGCTTCAAAATTATCAACGATACACAAGGCCACCACGCCGGAGATGTTTTGCTCACATCCATTGGGGAAAACTTAAAACGCTTTTCCTCCGACACCTTGCGGGTTTACCGCCACGGTGGAGACGAGTTTGTGGTTTTGATTGAAGAACAGCTCGACAAAGAGAGCATGCAACAAAAGCTGGACGCTCTTTTGGATATTTTTTGCAGAACCTACCGCTTTGAAGGCACCGATATGCGTTGTGGTTGCAGCGTGGGTGTGGCACACCACCCAAAAGACGCCACCACAGCCAAAGACCTGATCCATCTGGCCGACATGGCCATGTATGCCGCCAAGAAGGCCGGGAAAGGCACCGTGCGCTTTTCCGGCGGTGACGAGGAGTGTTTTTTGAGCTTCGATGCCTATTTTAAGGGGTAAGCCCTTGGGGCACCGCCCGCGTGCAAGACCTTGGGGCACCGCCCGCGTGCAAGACCTTGGGGCACCGCCCCAAACCCCGCCACTTTGAAAAGTGGACAAACTTTTTTCTAAAGAACACACCTAGCGCAAGGGGCTTCAAACCAAAAGCCGAAGGGCGATGTTTTTAAAAGTCATACGCCGCAGGCCAGCGAGGCGGTGCACGGCACCTCTGTTTGTGCCGCTAGGGTTACACGAAAATAAAGGCCGTGCTTGTCAAAAACAAGCACGGCTGCTTTGTTTTGGGGCATGGTAGCCCGCCCCCGCGTGGCGTCATCTTCAAAAAAAATTGCCCTGACGCCTTTCTCCTGTGTGCACGCGTGTTCTTCGTGCCCTTTAGGAAAAGCTTTTGCCCCTGCTTTTCTCAAAAAGCAGGCGGGGTTTGTGGCAGCGCTCCAAGGTCTTATGCGCGGGCCCGCAAGCGGATTCAAGCCAAAAGCCAAAGGGCGATGCTGTTTGCCAAATGGTAAAGGAAAGAGCCTATTGTTTTTTTCAACATACCACCGGGCTCATCATCTAAAAAACAAAGAAACCCCTTGCGAAAATAACTTCGCAAGGGGTTTTTAAACTGTGTGTTCTTGCCG
>CAYJNQ010000014.1:42861-44126 GCA_964371725.1 uncultured Oscillospiraceae bacterium | reverse complement strand
GAGCGCTTGAATGGCATTCAAGAGGTAGTCGGTTCGATCCCGATCATCTCCACCACAAAAGAGACTGATAAATCGTAGATTTGTCAGTCTCTTTTGTATATGCCATGCATGGGTGCCAACGCTTTACACCTAATATGTTTCGCACAAAACAAATGAAATTTAATGTTAATATGTTTTTTTTGTGTTTCACACAGAATGATGGTTGTTTTTCTTCTTACAGAATTTAGGCTGGCTTTCAAAAAGGCCACAAAAGGAGGCTGAAAGCATGGACACCACCGAAAATCATTTTACGAAAGTATCAAGCCAAACCTGCAAAACAATCAGTACAGCAAGACAAGTCATTGGATCCCCAAAGCGAATTATGTCCCGATACTGTTTCAAGATAAATGTGAAGCAAAAAACGGCTAAATCCAAGGAATTTTTTTTGCCGAATACTCTTTCGTTACGGGGTCTTTGTCTGTGTAATCCACATATACAATTTCATTTGTGCCATATAAAACAACCGCTGAGCGCTTGATAGATGGTTTTCGTGGATCGTTTTGTTCGGTTTTTTTCAAAATCCCCTTTTGGGTTTTGTCTTGCAAACAGGCCGGCATCCGGCCTGAACTGTTCACTTTTAGCCATTGTTCTTTCATCAAGTCTCGTGTGGGTTCCTCACCGAGTAGACCCGAAAAGTAGGCAAGCGCTTTGGTGGCGTAGTCATCGGGTGTTTCTCCGTAAGAGGCCCTGTGTTTTGTGCCAAAATCCAAAAACAAATCGAAAGCGCTGTGTTTTGCAAAAAGTGCGGCAAACACCAAGCTTTTAAAGCGTCCGCTGTTATAGAGCCTGTCCAATGCGTCCTCGGCTTGTTGCAATTGTAAGAGCTCTTGCTCGCTAAGCCAAGGGGTGGCAATCACTTGGTAGGGTGGCGTTTTCGAGAACCGGCCCACATCCTCATGTTCCAATGGGCTGCCATGCAAACGCTTTAAAAAACCAAGCTGCAATTTGTGGGGGCGCAAAGAAAACAAGGAATCAAAACCTTTTCGAAAACTGGCAAAGTCTTCAAAAGGCAAGCCGGCAATGAGGTCCACATGCACATGGACATTCCCCTTGCAAAGCAAGTTTTGCAAGTTTTCGCACACAAGTGCAAGGTCTGTTTTGCGTTGCACAGCACAAAGGGTGGCTTCGTTGAAACTTTGCACCCCTATTTCCACTTGAAAAAGCCCTTTGGGCGCTGCATTTAAAACGGCAAGCATTTCCGGGTTCAGCAGGTCTCCGGCCATTTC
>CAYJNQ010000014.1:0-42851 GCA_964371725.1 uncultured Oscillospiraceae bacterium | reverse complement strand
AAATGGTAGCAAACACCACGATAAACCGGGTTCTTTTCAAGCAAATATCGTAAAATATGCAGAGCTCTTTTGCTGTTACAATTGAAGGTTCTATCCACAAATTTGATGGTTTGTGTACCGGAGTTTGCCAAGAATTCCAGGTGTTTTTCTGCCTCGGAAAGGCTAAAAAAACGCACTTTTCCCATGCGCCCGGATAGACAGTAACTACAGGAATAGGGGCAACCGCGGCTGGTTTCAATATAGGCAATGCGTCCGTTTAACTTATTAAAATATTCGGCCGAATAAGGCGAAGGTGGGTCGTTTTGAGAAATATGGGGCTGTGCCTGTGTCTGTTTTGTGCATAAGCCCGGAATTCCGGCGACATTTTGCTTGGAGCTTAGTGCCTGCAAAAGTTGAGAAAACGGTTCTTCCCCCTCGCCGCAAAGGATGTAGTCGGGTGCGGTAGGTTTTGAAAAGATAGTCTCAGTGCGGTAGCTCACCTCGGGGCCGCCCAACAAAATAAGCGGTGCGGGAGGTTCCTTTTTTAGATGTAAAACCATCTCTTCCACAAAAGATATGTTCCAGATGTAACAGGAAAAAGCAACCAAATCAGCGTTTTCTCTGCGGATTTCTTGCAATAGTTTTGTTTTGTTTGCTTTGATGGTGCTTTCCAAAACAACGATGTCCGCAAAGGGCTGCGCGGCGGCTTTTAAATACCAAACAGCCAAAGACGAGTGGATGTATTTGGAGTGAATGGCAACAAGTAACACTTTCATAAAAATCAATCTCCCTTTGGAAACATTGAAATAGAAAAACGCATGTGCTACACTGAGACAAGTGATGTGAGAATAAAGAGAAGGAAAGAGGATGTATATGAAGCAGTTTGTTTTCATGATTTTGGGCGGCGGTTATCAGCCACAACATCGTTGCCGTTTTGAGCCGGGACGCTTTATTTCTCGTGTGGAAACCGTGCAAAGTTTTGAAGAGGCAAAGCGTGCCGTTTTGCAATGGCAGCAAGAGGGTGTGGGCGTAATCGAGTGTTGCGGTGCTTTTTCTGCGCAAATGGTAGACGAGCTGCGCCGCCAGTGTGCGCAGTCTGTGCCGATTTCAGCCTGTGTGCATTATCCTTTTCAAAATGCTTTGTTCGACCGATTTTTTGGAAAGGGAGCGTGCGGGCAAGAGGGGAAAGAAGCAAACCATCAAGATTATGTGATGATGATGATGGATGAGGGTTATCGCCCCGAGGTGGATTGTGCCCTATTTGAAATGGAAGGCGGCAACACGCGCATAGAAACGGTGCGCAATTTAGACGAGGCAAAACACCGCTTACCTGAACTTATGGCAGAGGGTGTGGGTCTTGTGGAGTGCTGCGGTGCTTTTAGTGAGGGCATGGTGCAAGAATTGATTCAGAGCACCGGCGAAAACTTTCCCATTGCCTATATGCACACCGAAAAAGAGTTGCTGCCCCAAATTGAGGCATTTTTCTACGAAGATTAAGCTGTTTTATGCAGGGAAACACACAATGTGAACTCGGGCTAAAAAGCCATGTGGAATGGTTCGCTCACCAAAAGTTGCAAACTGCCACGAGAGAGTTCGCGCAATGCTTCGTCAAGGGCGTGCTCCTCTCCGGATGGCAAAACGGCCCGTATTTGCACATTGTCTGCAAATACGGGTTCTTCAATGCGTGCACCCGCTTGCAAAAACAGGCGATTCACCTGCTCGTACAGGGGGTAGGGGAGGGTGAGCGTCAGCTGCACACAGGGGCGCATATGCACAAGGGTAGCCACTTCCAAGGCGGCTTTGGCGCAATTTGTGTAAGCACGCACGAGGCCGCCCGTGCCAAGTAAGGTGCCGCCGAAATAGCGTGTGGCCACCAAAATCACATCGGTGATGCCGGCACCTTCCAAAACCGATAGAACGGGCAGGCCGGCTGTTTTGGCGGGTTCACCGTCATCGGAGCAACGTTGAATAGCCGCCTCGCGCAGGCGATAGGCATAGACATTGTGGTTGGCTGTGCGGTGCTGTGCCTGCACACGGCGCAACATAGAAATGGCCTGTTCTTCGCTGCAAACGGGCGCAATGTTTCCAATGAATTCGCTTTTTTTCTCGGTGATGCTGGCCGTTGCAAGTTGGGCAATGCTGGTATAGGCGTTCATGGCAATCCTCTATTTCATACAGAAAACCGGTAGCCCAAAGGCCACCGGTTTTTTGCTGTTTTTATTTTCCGGCGTTTTCCGAAAGGTTGAAACGTTTTTTGAAACGGTCAACGCGGCCGCCCGTATCCACCAATTTTTGTTTACCGGTGTAGAAAGGATGGCACTTGTTGCAAACCTCTACATGGATTTTATCGGTGGTGGAGCGAGTTTCAAATTGGTTCCCGCAGGCGCATGTAACCGCGCATGCATCGTACTTCGGATGGATTCCCTCTTTCATTCTTATCACCTCATCTGGTTGCCGTATTCTCCGCCATTTATCCAGCGTAAGAGAGCACGGGGATCAAAGTATGTTGCTTAAAATACATACTTTTGCGTACTAAAATAGTATAGCTTATTTTTGTGTTAAAAGCAAGTGTTTTTTACTTTATCGAAGAAACTATATTTTTGATGTTGCAAGGTCTTGCAACACGCTTCCAATGTCCTCTTGCAGCAACACAGAACGGTCTATGATTTCACTTGGCGCTGCGGCCTCTTGCAAATTGATGCATACATACTGTGCATTTTTGTTTTGGTGAACATATTGCCAAAAAGGATACTTGATGATGCCCGGCGTGTTGCCGCCTATGCCCAGCTCTAAATAGAGCACGGCTTTCCTTTGGTTTTCTTGCAAGAAATTCGCATAGCGATTTTGTGCATTGTGCCAGCCCTCATCTTCCACAAAGGTGCTGTCTTTACGTAAGTTTTGGGTCATCACCTTGCCGCAGCGCGGGCAGTGGGGAACCAGCTCACCGGGTATTTTTAAATTTTTTTGCCGTGCCACCATTTCGTAAATTTCTTTCTTGTTGTCGTATGTTTTTTGGTGGCAGGGCACAGAACATTGAAACAAGCCATAATCACCTTGCGTATAAAAGAGCCTTTCTTTGTCAAAGCCGCTTTGGATAAACAAATGATCGGCATTGGTGGTAATGACAAAGTGATTTTTGTCTTCCACCATTTTTTTCAGTTTATCATAAGTAGAATTGAGCACGGCGGCGTAGCGGTTGTGATAGATGTGCAAGCTCCAATATCCCCACAGAGCCTCCTCACTCGGGTAAGGGTAAAAGGCCGCCGAGTACATGTCGTGCAGCCCATAAGCTTTGATATAGTCGGCAAACAGCCTTTCGAAACGCTCGCCCGTGTACAAAAGGCCTGCCGAGGCCGAAAGCCCTGCGCCGGCGCCCACTACAATGGTTTCGCAGGTGCTTAGCAGCTCTGAAACACGCTTAATTTTTTGTGAGTAGTTCATGGTAGAGAGCGGCGTCGATGTCTTTGAAAACATTGAAAATCACCTTCATTTCACTTGGGTATTCATTTTGAAAATCTTGAACGGTTTTCACGGCAATTTCGGCTGCAGGCTTATTGGGGAAATGAAATTCCCCTGTGGATATGCAACAAAAAGCAAGAGATTCAATTCCCTTTTGCACGGCAAGTTCCAAAACAGCGCGATAGCAATTTTTCAAAAGTTTACGGTCGTTATCTTGCAATGCTCCTTCTACGATAGGCCCCACGGTGTGAATAACATAAGAGCTTGGCAAGTTATAGCCTTCTGTAATTTTGGCATCGCCCGTTTTTTCTGCATGGTTTTGCTCTTGCATGATTGTGTGGCATTCATTTCGAAGCTGTAACCCGGCCACCGAGTGTATCGCATTGTCGATGCAAGTGTGGCAGGGAATAAAACAGCCGAGCAAGGCACTGTTGGCAGCGTTGACAATGGCGTCTACACCAAGCCTTGTGATGTCTCCTTGCCAAATATACAGGTTCTTTTGCACGGGTGCAAGTTCTTGCAAAAGAACAACCCCTTTTTTTTGTACCTCTTCGCGAAGCACTTCGTCTTGCACTTGTAAAAAGGCCTCTTGCAGGGGTAAAGGCGGGCGTACATTCATCAAAGAGCGAAGCAAAGCCCTTTGCTCCGGCCAAGTTTTCGGAAATCTTTCTGCCTGGGCCGTGTGTTGCGGCATCTCTTGCAACAAAAAAGCATTGAGCCATAACAGTTTCTCTAGCGAATTCATGCGCATTACACCCTTTCGTGGGAAATCGCCTGCACAGGGCAGACCAAAAAACAATCGCCGCATTCATCGCAACGGTGCGAAAGAATCGTATAGGTTTTGTCTTCCTCGGAAATGGCTAAAAAGGAACATTTCTTTTTGCACAGCCCACAGTGGATACATCGCGCTTGGTCGATGTGCAACCCTTTGTACACAGGGGCTATGCCGTTGTAGGAAAAATAGATGCGCTCAAGCTTATGGTCCCTTTGTTCTTTTTTGAAGTCGTAGTCGAAAATATCTCCACGCCCTGCCGTGATGCAGAGCACCACCATGGCCGGATATTGCTGCTTATCCTTTATGCAAAAATCAAACATTGGGTTGTTTTTAGCCTGGATTTCCTCCATGGGAACCTCTTTTACAACACCGGTCATCCGAATGGCATAGCCACCACTAAAAACGGGCATTCCCTGCTCGTCATGCTGTATTTCGGTGTTGGCACATAGGCCACAAATAGAGACACGGTGTGTTTGCATCATCTGCTTGTAAAAGGCCTTTGTGAACATGGTCATAAAGTAGATGCCCTCATCATCATAGGCCCTCAGATGGGCAATTCGGCTTTCCGGCTCGCCTGCTTCATTCACGGTGGCAAAGCTAAGGCAGCCTATTTTGTCAAATGCCTCATAAATTTCTTGAATGTTCATGGTGGATTCCTCTCTTATTTTTTGTCGTGTAAGAATTGCGAGTATTGTAAACATTCTTGCATATTTTGGGCAAAAGTTTTATCTCTTTTTGTTGTTTATACCCTTCACTATAACACAGAACAGGGAGCATAGCCAGAAAACCAAATGGGACACCTGCCAAAAAGATTTAGCGGATGTCCCATTGATAAACATTTTTTATTTTCTGTGTGCCGGAGGCCCTCTTCTTGTGCCTTTGCTGTTCTTTTGGCTTTTTCTGAAGGCAAAGAACAGAATACCCAGTACAAGCAAGGTTGTAAGGAGTGCTACCAGCACAAGCAACAAGCTTGTGTTTTGCACCTGTTCTTCTTGCAAATCGGGCACCGAAGCGGTTGCAACAGGCGCATTTTGAGCCGCACTTAGGGCGGAGGCTTGTTGCGCCGCGGCCGAGGCAGCAGCGGCGGCCTCTTGCTCTGCCAGCTCTTGCGCGATGCGGTCTTGTTCGGCATAGGGGATGATGTTTTCCATCATATCGTTATCGCTGTCTGTGCCCACCTGTGAATTGGCAAGGCCAAATTTGCGCAAATCGTAGGGCCCCTCGGCTTCCACGGTGAAATAGGACTGCTGAGAGCGGTGGTGGGAAAAGCCGGCTTCTGCCATTTCAAAAGCCGTGCGACCGCCAAAACTTTCAAGCGGTGTATTTGTGTTCATCACAATCTCATTTTCGCCGTACAAATGCAGATACACTTTCTGTGGTGGCACAGCGCTTTGTTCGGTGGCTTTTAGCAAACATTCGGCATACAGCATATGTGCACCATGCCCGTATTCACCGTTTAAATCGTGCCCCACGGCCACCTGTGGGCGAAAGCGTTCGAAAAGCCCCGCCACATAATCTATAATTTCTTGTTCGCTATAAATGGTTTTGGCGTGCTCCAAACTATCGCTGTACTGGTCCGGAAAAGCCGGGATAACCGGATAATGACGCATCCCTACCTCCCACAGGCCATCGAGCAATTCCTGCTGGCGGTAGGGCTCTGTGCTATGATTGACCATATAGGCCACCTGAACACTTACATTCCCACGGTCAAGATAGGTGGGCATGATGCCCCCCATAAACAAATGTTCGTCATCGGCATGGGTGGGCAATAACAAAATATCGGCCCGCTCGTGTGGTGCCTGCCACGCATGCACATTTTCCGGCGGTGTGCCTTCGCTAAGCAGCCGGATTTCCACGGGTGTGCACACACTGTTAAACCGGATGGTCACAGGCACATCGGCCTGCAAGACAAGGGGCACATATTCCTGCAAAAACCCACTGTTTTGCTCTAAGTGCACCTCGTTTTGCTGCACCGTGTAACCGGCGGCCGGATACAACTCCCAAACAATATACAAGGCCGCCGCCGGCTCGCTTGGCACCAGCGTTAAAGAGGACCCCTCTTGCAAATCAAGCCCACTGGTTGTGTTGTCGTCTTGCAAGGTGGTTTGCTGGGTTCCGGTTTCGTTTGTAATCTCCGTTTGTACAAAGGAAGCTTCTCCCGCTAAAGGCACAACTTCGCTTGCATACAAAGGAAGCGGCACACACAAAGCACCAACTGTCAAAACCAGGGCACATAAGCAAACAAACTGTTTACGCATATTTTCTCCTATGCATCACGCCTTAAGCGCGAATTTGAATGTCACCGATGCGCCAGCCGTCCCCATCACGCACATACAAAAGTGTGAGCTTGGTTTCAAAGGGGTAGGGGTCATCGTTTCCGCGAAACACCGTATAGAGATATTCCGCATCGATGCTGAAAATATCTTGGTTGTACTGTTGAATGTTATCCGCCACCGCATCTGTAAAACTCACGCTGGTATGCGGCGTGTAGAACATGGTTTCCATGGCGCGCATCTCGCTGTAGATGGTGCTGTTGGGCAACAAGCGTGCGGCCAGTGTGGTAAAAGAATTGTCGTTCGAAAGATAGCGCGAGTAGTTTTCGGCATCTTCCAAAGCCATGGCCTGTAAGGTGGCCACATCTTCCGTTGTACCGGGCAGGGCTACCGTGGCGTAGTGTCGGCTGGTGTTTTGCGGTTCTGCACTTTGCTCCTCGGCGCCAAGCCAGGGTGCGTCTTCGTGCAGGGTGATGGTAAGTTCGTTGCCAAACTCGTCCACAGCACGCAAATTAGGCGCTGTGGTCAAGTTTTGTATGAGATATTCCGTTTGCACGGGCCTTGCTATTTCTTCGGGCAACTTTTCCAGTGCTTCATAAGGCAGGCTTGCCTGCGAAACCGTTTCGGCACCGGCAGGCACATCGTTTATATACAACTGTGCCGTTTGTGGCATACGCACAACAAGCTCTCCCCACAAAGAGGGATTGATTTGCGGGTCTACCACCGTCCAGTGGCCAAACATACCCTCTTCTTCAAACACAAGCTTCATCGTGCCGATTACCGAATCTCCGGCTTTCACCTGATAGCTTTGCTCCGCTTCTGTGCTACCATCTGCCATGCGGACAGTTTGCAGTTCTCCGCCGCTGAGCTGTTCTTCCAGCACGGCGCGCCGGATGTCGTTCGATTCATAGGGGCTGGCCACAATGCCGGCATTTTCCGCCAATTGCTCATATTGCTCGGCACTAAAAAAATCGGCGGCCACTTGCAGGGCGTATTCGGGTGTGCTCTCTTCATAGGCCTGCATCACATGCCAAAGGTAGAAAAGGCCGGCCGCTATAAGAGCTATGATGACCAGCACCAACGCAGTATACACGCGCCAAAATTTTGACTTTTCCCGTTTTTGTGTCTTTTGCATTTTCTCTCTCCTTATGCCACTTCCGGCAACACCACAATGGAGGTGGGAATATCTCGCGGACCATACAGGGAAGAGGACACATTGATAAGTTCGTCCTCATAGTACATAATGGTGGAGGAGCCACCGTCCAAATTGGCCGCATTCACTGCGCCGTACTGTGCCATAACCTCGGCTACATCACTCATGCTGGCACCAATGCTGTTGGCCTGCCGGCCGTCGCAAACAAGCAACAACATCGCCCCGTCGGCACGTTGGCCAATGGCCGTGCGGGGGTTCAGCCCACCGCCGCTGCCGGTTATCTCCATCATTTCGCCGTTTACAATCAGTGCAGGGCCAAAACTAACAGCGTCTCGAATGCCGCGGGAAATGGCCTCGTCCGGTGTCATAGTGCCCACAACAAGCTTGTTGTCATTGTCAATGCCGATAAGCTCATAGGGTGTGGAACGGCCGCCCCAGAGAAGCTCCCCTCCGCTCATAACAATACCAAGGGGTGTGCCGCCGTTGCCCACACCGCCGGGGTCGGAAAAGCCGCCGGCATTGGTGCCGCCCACGCCACCATGCCGTTGAATGATTTCCTGCACCGTCATGCCTGCTTCACCTGTAAAGGTGTCGGCCGAGGTGCCCACCATCACGCGGGACGGGTCTTGCACAATCATCATTTTTCCATTGAACGTGCCTCCGCTCACCGTTTCAATCACCAGGGGTTCCACGCCTGCGGGAACCTCTTCCGGGGTGAATTGGATGAGATCGGTATCTGTGACGGCATCGCTTACCTGCACGCTGTTATTGGCCAAAATGGTGTCGATTTCTGCTTGGTCAAAATACATGGTTGCAATAAATTTTAGCGCACTCGTCTCCAAAACCGAGGTGACAAGCAAATCGCGCGCCGTTGGGCTTGGTCCATACATAATCACCGTAATAACGCCCATAATGCCACCGACAAGCAAAAACAACAGTGTAAAAAAACACACCGCTATGCGCGCGGCAATGCGCCCGCTCTTTTTTTGTGCACGGTCTTTTTTTGCTGCACGCGTTTTGGAAGAGGGCGCATTTTCCCCGTGGGGCACTGCCTGTGTGCTTTGCCTGGGCAGGCCTTGTGTTGGGTTTTCAGTTTGTGGTGGGTTTTGCGGTAACGGCGCTTCACTTGGCAGTGGTATATTTTGCGGCTGCACATCACCCGGTTGCGGCTGTGGGCTGTATGACGGCGTGCGCTGCGGTGCCGGGCGTGCTCTTTGTGCTTGTGGCACGGTGCTCTGCTGTGATGCAAAGCGCATCTCACGCCGCTGATTTGTGCGCGCATTGCCTGCGCTTGCATGTTTTGGTGTATACGCCTTTTTTTTCTTGGATGTGTTTTTTGATTGCATATTGACTCCTGTTGCGTTATCCCAATCCGAATTTTATTAAATGGATGACCTTACGCTTTGCAGATCATCTTGCAAATGAACACACACTAGTTGCCTTCATCTGCAAACACCCACGCTTGTTGGATGCGAAAACTGATAAAAAAGAGTACGGTGTCAACCACCACTTTGATGACCGTATCCAGCCCCACAAAGGCAGACAACGCCTGTGAAAAAAGAAAAACCAAACCATAAGAGGTGAGCATTTGCAGCACACACAAAATGGCATAACGTAGCAAGGTTTTTTTTGCAGGGCTTTCGCTTTGAAACACAAACTTATGGTTTAGGGTATAGTTGAACAGTGCCGAGGCAATTCGAGCCGCCACGGTGGCACTGAAAAGGCGTGCCCCACGTGACAAAAAGGGCCCAAGCAAAATGTTGAGCAAGGTAAAAAGGCCGATATCCAAAGCCGCGGCCGAAACAGAGCTCAGCATAAAACGGAAAATAACCGCATAAATGCGCAAAGAGTCCAAAATCGGGTTAAAATGAGAGGATTTGTTCTCTTCCAAATACACCGTAGAAATGCCTACTTCTTGCATGGGGATGCGCGCCTTTTTAAAATACAAAAGCATATTGGTTTCATATTCAAAGCGCTGCCCACGCACTTTGCAAAGCTCTTTTAGGCAGGCATAGGGAAGCACACGAAGGCCGGTTTGCGTGTCTTGCAGGGCAAGGCCAAACAAAAGGCGAAACATGACCGCGGTCACCTTGTTGCCAAAGCGGCTTCTGGGTGGCACATGGGGGTCGTTGAAATCTCGTGCTCCCAACACAACGGTTTTGTCCTTTTGCAAAAAGGCGTCTACGCAGCCGGCAATGTCAGCAACACGGTGCTGCCCGTCTCCATCAATGGTTACAACACCTCTGCTGTTTTTTCTTTTTTTTAGCACAAATTCGAACCCTGTTTTGAGTGCTTGCCCTTTTCCGCGGTTCACCTCATGTGTCAACACGGTGCACGCCTCAAACTGTGCCACTTCCTCAAATGGTTTTTTGTGCGCAACATCACTGCCGTCGTCGATGATGATGATGTCCGAAAATGGGTAGGCCACAAGTTCCTTAACCAGCTCTACCATTTTTTCGTCCGGGTTAAGAGACGGTAATATAACACAGACTTCCTTCATGCATGCCCCTTTTTTTATTGAAAAGATGTGTATACAAATTCACCAATCCGTGCACATTCAAACCCGCTTGTTTTTGCTGAATTATTTTGTGATGTGAATGTGATGCTTCATATAATAACTTATTTATTATACCAAAAAAAAAGAAAATTACAATGCTTTCGCTTAGTTTTGCCCTATAAAAAAATGGGGAACCGATGTTTTGATTTTCAATTCCGCCTTTTTTATAGGTGGAATTGCCGCAGCCATTGCGGCAATGGGTTTCTCTTTAATGGGGCGGGGTTTTACAAGCCCAAAAGAGTGTTTTCCACTTGCCGTGTGAGGTTCTTTCTGCTACAATCGTTTTGGTTTGTTCTCAACACGGATGCCTCGCCTTCCGGCCTGGGCGTGAATACGGAGATGCTGTGCATGATAAAAATTGTGTTTTTTGGCCTTTTGGCTACGTTCTTTCTTGTTTCAGCCATTGTTCTTTTGTTCAAATCAAAATGGAACATGGGTAGCCTTGCCATGTGGGTGCTTGCCGCAGGCTTTTCCTTGTACACAATTTTCATGCCCACAGTGGATCATTTCACACAAAGCGGCCCCGGTTTTGTGCTCAAAGTGCTGCTTTTGATTTTCGGTGCTCTTTTTGGGGGGCTCATGGTTTTTCTGGCGGTTGCCGGCCGCAGCCGAAAAGCGAAATACAATGAGAAGGTGCTCATTGTATTGGGGGCAGGGCTACACGGGGAAGTGGTAAGCGATATTTTGCAGCGCCGACTAGAGGTGGCTTTGCACGCACACAAAACCAACCCCAATGCCGTGATTGTGGTAACTGGCGGGCAAGGGTACGGTGAAGCCATTCCCGAGGCACTGGCCATGCAGCGCTGGCTTCTTGCGCGCGGTGTGCCGCAAAAGGTTGTTTTGCAAGAAAACAAAAGCATCTCCACAAAAACAAACCTGCTTTATACGCGGGAAATACTTGGGCAGCATGGTATTATGCCAAACGAACCGGTTGCGGTTATTACCAATACCTTCCATTGTTTTCGTGCAAGGTGTTATGCAAAACAGGCCGGATTCACAGATGTACGCAGCCTTCCCGCCGGCATGAACCGACCCACTTTTTTACAAAACTATCTGCGTGAAGGCATGGCTTTTATCCAGTATTTGCTTTTGCGTTTGCGCGACATGCTAAAGAAATAGCCGACCCCGTGTGGAGCCGGCTAGCTTTCTATTTTTTATCTTTTTTTCCCTTTTTCTTTTTGTCTTCACGTTTTTCGTTGCTTGTCCCATTTGCTTGCACATACTCTTTGATGCAGGAAAAACTATCATCGCTAATCACATGTTCCACCTCGCAGGCATCTTGCGCCGCAATGTCCTTAGGAACGCCCAACATCGTAAACATTTTGGTGAGCACCTGATGACGCTCCAAAATATTTTTCGCCTTTTGCAAGCCCGTTGGCGTTAAAGTGAGCTCACCATTTTGCGCCATGTTCACATAACCGGCTTTGCGCAAATTTCCCACGGCACGTGAAACACTTGGCTTTGAATAGTTCATATAGATGGCGATGTCTACCGAGTGAACCACTGTTTTTGCTTTTGTCAAAATCAAAATGGTTTCCAAATATTCCTCTGCCGATTTGCGTAAAGGCGTTGCCACGATTTCTTCACCATCCTTGTTTTTTTTTAGTATAACACGCCTCTTGCAAAAAAACCATCCTAAGATATTTGCATATATGAAAGGAAACGCACAATGAATACATTGGAAGAAATTCGCCGCCATTTTGAACAGGACAAGTTTGCCATGCAGCTGGGCATAGAAATTTTGTATGCAAACCAAGAGCAGGCTCGTTGCCGTGTTCATGTTCCGGATAGCCAAAAAAACGCACTGGGGCGTGTGCAAGGAGGGTTCTTGTTTACCTTGGCTGATTTCACTTTTGCCGTAGCCGCCAATGTATACAAACTCGGCATGGTCACTTTAAATGGTAACATTCATTTTTTGTCTGCCAGCACCGGCGGTGTTTTGCATGCCGAGGCACAGGCAAAACAATTGACCGCACGCCTTTGTGTGTATGAGGTGGAGGTTTTCGATGAAACCGAAACACGGGTGGCTTCAGCAACCTTTACGGGGTATTTGCCTCAAAAAAAAATCTAGATGTTGCCGCGTGTCATTTTGTGTAATTTGTGTGATTTTTGAGCTTAAAAACACAGGTATCTTGCCTCGAAAACAGTTCTATGCTATAATTTACTACAAAGATAGGCATTGCCTTTTTCAAAGCACAAGACACCCAAAAGGATATACAAGAAATGATACAAATGAATTGCACACATTGTGGTGCACCGATAGAGAACCAAGAAGAAAGAGCTTGCCGCAATTGTGGGCAACCGGTTTTTGGCCTACAAGGGGAACCTTTTATTGCTGCCAGTTACCCCACCCAAAAAGTGCCTCTCGGTGGTTGGCTCCTGTTTTATTTTGTTCTCAACTGTTTAACCATCGTAAGCACCATGTTCAGTTTTGTTTCCGGCATCATGGCCGGCACATTTTCCATTTTACAATTTTTATTCTCTGCGGCAACGGTTTTGCTTCCCGCAGTGATGATTTTGTACAACATGGTGCAGCGTAGCATAAAATTTAAAGGTTGGTTTTATTTTCAAGCGGTTGTATCTCTTTTGTCCTGTGTTCTCTTGGTGATTTCCGGCATCGCTCTTGCGGTGCTTTCCAGCACATTTCAAGCAGAAATATCCGAGATTCTTCTTGCAACCGCACCCCAGTTTCCCGTTGGTTTGTTGTCTGTTGTGGGTGTTGTTTTACTCGCGGTTGGTCTTTTGGGCCTTGCCTTCCAAATTGCTTGGCTTGTGTATTTTAACAAATCGCGCCGCGTGGCTTATACTTTTGATCCACGCAACAATCCCCCCCACTAAACAAAGTACCCACCAATTTTCACAAAGGAGGTTTTTTCAATGGATATTGCCGCCATGTCGATGGCCTACTCTCAGTCTCAAGTGATGCTGGAAGCTTCTTTGGCCGTCACCAAAAAAGCCATGGATGCAAGTGAGACACAAATGCAAGGCCTCTTGCAAATGTTGCCTGCCGCTTCGGCACCTTCATTTGGCCAACATTTGGACATTCGCGTTTAATTGGCCACCCAAACGGGTGAATTCAAAAAACCGCCAAAAGGCGGTTTTTTTGTTTTTTCTTTCCCATTTTAGGTGCCAAACCATGGTTAGAAAACCAAAAAAAGAAAACATTCAATTTATGCCCACATAAATATTGCACAGATTGCCGTTTTTTGTTAGAATGAACAAGTGTGTATTCATTTTTTAAATTCAAAACGGAAACTTGCTTCACTCCGATTTGAGAATATGTGGAGGATTTCCCTTGTTTATAAACACTGCGTCGAAATTTCGTTTTTTGGTTTGCGTTCTACTGGCTGCACTCTTCTTTTTAATTCTATTGCCAAGCCACACTGTTTTTGCCTATGCCTATTCTGTGCGTGTGGATACCGGTGTAAGTTTAGAAAGTGCGCTTGCCGCCGCCGAAGAGCAGGATGCCGAGCTTGTTTTAGAGGGCATCACCCGCCTTTCCATCGCCGGAAACGGTGAATTGAGCCCGGAAGATGGTTTGTTTTTGCGCGAACGACTGCCTTCGGTGCGCACTTTGGATCTTAGAGAGTTTACGGGAACGGCAGAAAATGCGGCTTTTCGTGGCTGTGTCACATTGACAACGGTCTTTATTCCCGAACATTTTGTTGTAAGCCCTGAAATGTTCTATGGTTGTTCCTCTTTGGATGAAATTGTTTTCCCCGTTCACTATCAGCTTAGCAAGGATAGCTTTGCCTACTGTGCCCTGGATTTTTCAGATGAATATCCCAGTTTGCTAAACCGTGACAATGTACTCATTTTCGCGGCACATCAACGCCCTAAAGTGTATTTTACAATGCCAAACGAAAACCGGGGAACCCTCTCGGCCGGTGAGGCGTTTCAAACACCCTATCGCCTGGAAACACATGACGGCTCCTCTTATGAAACCCTTGTGCAAAGCAGCCCGGATTGGCTTTTAACACGGCCGGAAGATTTGGAAGTGGAATCGGTTATTTATTTCAACGACAGTCTTGTAGGAGAGGTGGACACCAATCAGGTGGGGGAATACCGCATCATCTACACCTTGCCCTACAGCACCAATGCCACCACCCACACCCAAACCTATTATTTGACCGTTTTGTCAAGCGGTGAGGCTTTGCCCACATTACTGGATGAAATTGAAAATTTGGAAAGCAGCCACTACACAGAGGAAAGCTGGCAAAACCTACAGGTGGTTTTGGATGAAATAGGGCAGGAAAATATTAACTTGCTTTCCGACACACGACAAAGCGCCTTGGCAAGTGCACTTTCCGAAGCATTGGATCAACTTTCCGTTCAAGTTAGCGGCCTGCCCACAAACACGGTTTCTGTGGGGCAATCATTTCGCTTGCAGCCGGCCACCGAAGATGATACCGCCCTTGAAAACTGGGTGTGGGACGACCACTACCTTTCGGCCAATTTGGAAGAGGGGGTGCTTGTTTTCACAGCGAGCAACGCCGGCACAACCGAAGTGATGTATACGTCTCCAAACGGGCAACAGGGAAAAATCACACTCACTGTTACAGAGGAGAGCACGGCTTCTGACGCACAAGACAGTGGTGCCTTTTTTGCCACAGAATATCCCCCTTGGTTGTGGACCACCACCATTGCCCTTTATATTTTTATTGCATTTTGCCTGCTTATAAGCTGGTATTATCATAGACGCACCCCGTAACACACAATAAAACCCTTTTGGGGATGGAGGAATGCACCATGTATTTAGAAAAATACAATCGTTGGCTTGCCCAAACTTTGGAAGATGATGATTTGCGCACAGAACTGGAGGCCATTGCCGGCCAAGACGGCGAAATTGAAGAGCGCTTTGCCATCGATTTGTCCTTTGGCACAGCGGGATTGCGTGGCATTTTGGGGGCCGGCACAAACCGCATGAATCTTTACACCGTTCGCAGGGCCACCCAAGGGCTGGCCGTTTATTTGCTGAAAACCGCCCAGGCGCCCAAGGTGGCCATCGCCTATGATAGCCGGCTAAAAAGCGATTTGTTTGCAAAAGAGGCCGCCCGTGTTTTGGCAGCAAATGGCATTTCCGTTTTCCTCTACCCGCAGCTCGAGCCGGTGCCGGCGCTCAGTTTTGCCGTGCGACAACTGCAGTGTGATGCCGGCATCATGGTTACAGCCAGCCACAACCCTGCCAAATACAACGGATACAAAGTGTATGGTGCCGACGGTTGCCAAATTCGCACCGAAGTGGCCGATGCCGTGCTCCTTGCCATTGAAGCTTGCGATATTTTTGAGGGTGTACAGTGCATTCCCTTTGACAAGGCCATGGCAGAGGGTCTTGTCACCTACATTGAAGACAAGGTTTTGGAAGCCTTTTTCACCGAGGTGAAAAAACAGCGTGTCCATCCGAACATTGCCAAAGAAACCCCTCTCAAAATTGTGTATTCTCCTTTGAACGGAACGGGGAACCTGCCTGTACGCCGCATTTTATCGGACATTGGCTTTGAAGATGTTACCGTGGTGCCCGAGCAAGAGATGCCAAACGGGAATTTTCCCACGGCTCCCTTCCCAAACCCGGAGGTGCGCGAATCGTTAGAGCTTGGCTTGCAACTTTCTGAAAAACTGGGCGCCGATCTATTGCTTGCTACCGACCCGGACGCAGACCGTGTGGGCATCGCTGTAAGAGATGAAACCGGTTCCTATCAACTCTTGTCGGGCAACGAGGTGGGCGTACTTTTGCTTGACTACATCTGCGCCGGCCGCCGTGCTCAAAACAGTTTACCAAAGCGCGCGCTAGCTGTGCGCAGCCTTGTGTCCACCCCGATGGCCGACATGGTTGCCGCAAGCCATGGGGTAGAGATGGTGAAGGTGCTTACAGGCTTCAAATATATCGGCGAGGAAATTGCCAAACTGGAAGCGAAAAACGAAAAGGAACGTTTTGTGTTTGCCTTTGAGGAAAGCTATGGCTATCTTGCCGGCACCCATGTGCGAGACAAGGACGGCGTTGTTGCCTCCATGCTCATCTGTGAAATGGCCGCCTATCACAAGGCACAGGGGAACAGCCTGTTTGCCGCCATGCAAGCGCTTTATGCAAAACACGGTCGCTTCCTTTCGGTTATCGAAAGCTTTGCTTTCGAGGGCCTTGCCGGCATGGAAACCATGCGTGGCATCATGGCAAGCCTCAGAGAAGCACCTCCCAAAGAGATTGCCGGCCACACACTCATCGGATTGTGCGACTATGAAAGTGGCCAAAGCAAAAATTGCACCACGGGTGAATGCACTTCTCTGGATTTGCCTGCTTCCAATGTGCTGGAGTACCATTTGCAAGGCGGCCACAGTGTTATTGTGCGCCCCTCCGGCACCGAGCCAAAAGTTAAAATCTATTACACCACCAAAGGTGAAGACCTGAAAATTGCACAGGACTTACAAAAACAGTTATCCAAAGCCATGGTTCCCTGGATGAAGTGAAAATCCAGCAAATTGAACTGCGGTTTGCCTTGCCAAAAAGTGGGAAATTAGATATAATAGCGTAAGCGAGCACAGGATGGGTTCACTTAGATTTTTTAGGAACCACAAGTGTGAAATATACAAAGAAACAAGGGGAGTATCATGAAAAAAAGGTTCAGTTTGATGTTGTCTTTATTGCTTTTGGTTGCCATTACAGCCGGATGTAGCGGTGGGGCTGAAAGCACTGTGGTTGAAAGTGGTGCAGATGAAAGTATGGCCACAGCAGAGGGCGGCGCCGCTTTTGAAACGGCCGAAGAGGGCGTTTTGACCATGGCCACCAATGCGGCTTTTCCTCCATATGAGTTTTATGAGGGCGAAGAAGTGGTGGGCATTGACGTGGAAATCGCACGTGCCATTGCTGAAAAATTAGGTCTTGAACTTGTGGTGGAAGACATGGAGTTCGACTCTATCATTCCGGCTATCCAAACCGGCCGCGTGGACATTGGCCTTGCCGGCATGACCGTGACACCTGAGCGTGAAGAGGAAGTGGCCTTTACCGATAGCTATGCCACGGGTGTGCAGGCCATCATTGTGCCCGAAGGCTCGCCCATTGAAACGGTGGACGATTTGTTCGAGGGCGGCTACACCATTGGGGTGCAACGCAACACCACAGGCGATTTGTATACCACTTGGGATTTGGAAGACGAGGGGCTTGCCACCATTGACCGTTACAGCCGTGGCGCCGATGCCGTGATGGCACTGACGACAGGCCGTGTGGACTGCGTGGTTATCGACAATGAGCCGGCCAAAAACTTTGTAGCAAACAGCGAAGGGCTGAATATTTTGGAAACCGAATACCTGGAAGAACAATATGCTGCAGCCATGAGGCTTGAAAATGAAGCCCTGTATGAAGCGGTGAACGGCGCATTACAAGAACTCATTGCCGACGGCACCACGGCCGAAATTATTGAAAAATACATCCCCAGCACCGGTGATATGGATGCCGATTCCATGCCGGAGGAGTCGGCCTCTCAAGTGGACTCTATGGCTGATGACTCTATGGCTGATGACTCTATGACGGATGACTCTATGGCAGAGGATGCCTCTGCTGTATAGATATTGTACACCGAATGCAGTGAATCAAAAGGGGTTGTTTCAAAATGTTTTTGAAACAACCCCTTTTTGAACCTAGATATGGGGGAGGGAATACAGCTTGCAACAATCTGTAGAGGAATCTTTTTTATCCATAGCACCACAGTGGATGTTGGACAGCCCCGAGTGGCTGTATACCATTTGTTATGATTTTTTCAAGGCATTTATCTATGACGAGCGCTATCTGTTGATGCTGCGCGGCCTTGGCAACACCTTGCTTCTCACTTTTTTTGCCCTTTTGTTGGGCACTTTTTTGGGAATTTTGGTGGCCTTGGTGCGTGTAAGCTGGGACACAACCGGAAAAAACCTGCGAGACAACAGAAAAAGCGGCGCCGCTTCTTTTTTTCGTTGGTTCTTTTTGGCGTTTGCAAACGGCTTTTGCAAAGTGTATCTAACGGTGATTCGTGGCACACCGGTGATGATTCAAATTCTCATCATCTTTTTTGTGTTTCTAAGCAGTGCGGAAAAACTGGTGGTGGGCACCTTGGCCTTTGGCATCAATTCGGGTGCTTATGTGGCTGAAATCATTCGATCGGGCATAATGTCGGTGGATAAAGGGCAAACAGAGGCCGGGCGCAGTTTGGGTTTTGGCTACATTCCCACTATGCGATATATCGTAATTCCGCAGGCCTTTAAAACAGTTCTGCCTTCTCTTGCCAACGAGTTTATTGTGCTTCTTAAAGAAACGGCTGTGGCCGGTTATATCGGCATGATTGATTTGACCTATGCAGCCAACACCATAGCAGGAACAAGCTTTTCCTATTTTTACCCCTTGTTTGGTGCAGCACTCATTTATTTGGTTATGGTGATGTTCTTTACTTGGCTTGTGGGTAAGCTTGAAAGGAGGCTGAGAAGCAGTGAGCGCTGAAATTTTAATCGATGTAAAAGAGTTGGAAATGAGCTTCAAAAACGGAACCATCCACGCCCTTTGCGGCATCAACCAGCAAATTCACAAAGGGGAAGTGGTGGTGGTCATTGGGCCTTCGGGTTCAGGGAAATCCACCTTTCTGCGTTGCCTCAACCTATTGGAAGTGCCCACCGGTGGCCGAATTTGTTTTGAAGGCACCGACATCACAGACCCAACATGCAACATCAATTTGCACCGCCAAAAAATGGGTATGGTGTTTCAGCACTTCAATTTGTTTCCACACATGACAGTTTTGCAAAATATGATGCTGGCCCCAATGAAACTACTGAAAAAATCGAAAGAAGAAGCCGAAAAACAAGCACTCGGTTTTTTGGAGCGTGTGGGGCTGAAAGAGCGTGCCGGTGCCTACCCAAGCCAATTGTCGGGTGGACAAAAGCAGCGTGTGGCCATTGTGCGCGCATTGTGTATGAACCCGGATGTGCTCTTGTTTGATGAGCCAACCTCTGCCTTGGACCCGGAAATGGTGGGCGAGGTGCTTGAAGTAATCAAAGATCTTGCCAAAGAGGGCATGACCATGGTCGTGGTAACACATGAAATGGGTTTTGCGCGCGAAGTGGGAAGCCGCATTTTGTTTATGGACGAGGGAAGAATTTTGGAAGAGGCATGCCCAAATGAATTCTTTGAACAACCAAAAGAGCCTCGTGCTATCGAGTTTTTGTCAAAAGTGCTGTGATGCTGTGCAAACCAAATAAGGGAATAGATCTGTATCAGCAGTGTTCAGAAGGCTCTTTTGGTTGTTGTAAATGTGTGAGAACTTCTGCTTTGTGTGGAATGGATACGGCGGCACCCTTGCGCGAAACCGCGATGGAGGCAGCCATGGCAGCCATGGACAGGGCCTCTTTGATACAAGTGCCTTTTGCATATTCGGCGAGAAAGTAACCGGTAAAGGTGTCGCCGGCTGCGGTGGTGTCTACTGCGGTGGTTTTGTAGGAAGCCTGAAACAGGGGATTCCCTTTATTGGAATACCAGGCGCCATTCTTGCCCAAAGTAAGCAATATTTCAGTATTTGGATAGCGCTGTTGCAATGCTTGTAAAACAAACTCTTCGCGTGTTTCAAAAGCCAGCTGTGCCCCCTCCACTTCGTTCACCAAAAACATATCCACTAGGGCAAGGTTTGTGTCCATGAGGTTTTGTGTGAGAGGGGAAGGGTTTAATACAACAAATAATCCGCGTTCTTTTGCTTTTTCAAGCAAAAATGGCAGACAGCTTATCTCGTTTTGCAAAAGCAGAATGTCTCCACTTGCAAAATGGGAGAGCACCTCGCTTACAAAGGAGGCGTTCACGGTGCCATTTGCTCCCGAACACACCAAAATAGCGTTTTGCCCGATATCATTCACTTGGATGATGGCGTGCCCGGTTTCCTGTTTTACAGTGTGAACAAAATCCACACACACGCCGTTTTGCTCTAAATTTTCCCGCAACGCCGCCCCGTCTTGGCCAACAAGACCGGCGTGCCACACGCGGGCACCGGCCTTGGCCAGGGCAATGCTTTGGTTGTGCCCCTTACCGCCAAAATAGATCTGGTAGCTGTTTGTGTCGATGGTTTCGCCGGGCCTTACAAAATGCTCCACGGCATATACATGATCTAAATTGAGTGAACCAAAATTGAGTATACGCATAGTCAAACCCCTTTTTTGATGTATCGGATATATTTTATGGATGTAATATCTGGTTTTATTTTACCGAATTGTTGAAAGGAAGGCAATGCAAAGCGAGTGATTTTGTGAAAGGAGCCCGTGAAATGAAGCAAAAGGTTTTCATAGATTGTGACCCTGGTATAGATGATTTTGTTGCTGTTTTGGCGGCACTATCCATGCCGGAGTTTGAGGTGGTGGGGATGAGCAGTGTTGCGGGAAATGTGCCCTTGCAAAACACCACAGAAAATTTGGGCAAAATTCTGGAACTTGCACAAAGAACGGATATTCCCTTTGCAATGGGGGCCAACACCCCGTTGATTCAAATGCCGTTTCATGCCGACAATGTGCATGGCGAGAGTGGTCTTGGAACACTTTGTTTACCAAGGCCGCAAGTGCAGGCACACGCAGATGCGGCGGCCTTGTTTTTATATACGTGTGCCCTAGAAAACAAAGGTGAACTTGTGGTGTTGGCCACAGGGCCACTTACCAATGTGGCCACAGCACTGCTCGCTTTCCCAAAATTGGCTTCGTATATTCGGGAGATTGTATTTATGGGGGGCGGTGTTTCCCTTGGCAATGTCACGCCCACTGCCGAATTCAATATCTTTGTAGACCCGCACGCGGCACACATTGTTTTGAAAAGCGGCATTCCTTTGAAAATGGTGGGTTTGGATGCGACCATGTGCATGGGCTTGCGAAAAGAGGATACAGAAAATCTTGTGCCTTTTACAAAAGTGGGCATAGAGGTGCAAACAGCCTTTGCAGACATGAGAGACAGCAGTGTGCGCTTTGGCCACGGGCCACTTGCCTTCCCGCACGATTTAACGGCGGTGCTGTGTTTGGCCTACCCGAACATTGCAAACTGGGAAGATGCCTGTGTAAGCGTTGGCTTGCAAGCAGGGGAGCAGTTTGCACAAACCATTTGCGATTTCACGAAGAAGGAAGCAAACACCACAAATGTGTGTGTGGCGCTTGGCCTAAACAAAGAACGGTACAAAGAACGGCTTGCTTTTGTTTTGTCGCGGCTATAGAGCAAATCACAAGAAAAGGTGGGGTATAAAATGAAAACAGCCTTGATAACCGGTGCCTCCGGTGGAATTGGAAAAGAATTTGCGAAGGAACATGCGGCCATGGGCGGAAACCTTGTGCTGGTGGCACGAAACCAAACGGCATTGGAAGCGGTGAAGGCAGAAATTGAGGCATTTGCCGATGTGAAGGTGCTGGTGAAAGCGGTTGATTTGACACAACAAGATGCGGCAAAGAAGCTGTATGATGAACTGAAAAAAGAAGGGATACGCATAGATTATCTTATAAACAATGCGGGTTTTGGCGGCCAAGGTTATTTCCACGAACGCCCCTGGGAGGCAGACCATGCGATGATTTTGGTGAACATAGTGGCCCTTACCGAGCTAACACGCCTGTTTTTACCGGATTTTGTCGAGCGAAATTCAGGAAAAATTCTCAATGTTTCATCTACAGCGGCCTTGATGCCGGGGCCTTTGCAGGCCGTATATTTTGCAAGCAAGGCATATGTTCGGTCTTTTTCCGAGGCATTGTTTCAAGAACTGCTTGATACAAAGGTGAGTGTGACCGTTCTTTTGCCCGGTGCTGTGGACACCGGATTTGCCAAAACATCGGGCATGGAAGGCACGAAATTGTTTGAAAAAACGGTTTCTCCCGGCCCGGTTGCCAAAGCAGGGTACCGCGCCATGTTGCTTGGCAAACGCGAGGTGCGTGCGGGCTTGTTTCCGGCACAGCGCGCCATGTTGCGTGTTTTGCCCTTATTGCCAAAAAATTTGGTTTTAAAAACCATTTTGAACGGACAAAAAAAATAAACCATAAAACCAAAACACAGGGCTGTTTTAAAAACATTTTAAAGCAGCCCTGTGTTTTATTGCTCTCAGCATATCGGCATGCATTCAACACATGTTGAAATCCAATCAGTCATCATCACCATCATCATCAAAATCATCGTTGTCATCGAAATCATCATCGAAGTCATCGTCAACACTGTCGTTGAAGTCATCCCGGTCATCGTAATCATCGTCTATTCCGTCGTCAACGTCATCATCCAAATCGTGGTTGTCGTCAAAGTCATCGTCTACATCGTCGCTGGAATCATCATCATCCAAGTCGTCGTTTAAATCATCGTGGTCATCGTCAATCAAATCATCTGAAACCTCTTGAGGAGCACTGTTCGAAGGGGTTTCGGCATCTCCAAGCTCTACTTTATGTGCCACCACGGCGCCGGTGTCGGCTGCAATGTCATAGGCATATTCGTTTCCGTTTGCGTCAAACTCCACTTCATACACCATTTGTCCATTTTCATAGTCCAAATCGATCTCTTGATTGCTTTGGCTACCGTTTGCCACACCGGCATGTGTTAACGCTGCTGAAAGTGCCGCTTCATCGCCAATGTAAGCGGATTCACTGGCTTTTCCTTCCACATGAACACCGGGAACAGATTCTGCAAGCAAATTCAAATCATTCACACTCAGTGCGGCAAGTGTCTCAAAGGTATAGCTTGGGTTTTGGGCAAGCAGTTGTTCAATGAGCTGCGCCTTGCCGGTTGAAATGTTGTTTGCTTGTGCCTGTGCGGATAATGTTTCGTCTACGGGCACAGTTTGGCTCAAAACCGAAGGTTCTACACCGGCTTGCCCCAATACGTTTTGAATGTCTGCCGTTAAGCTGTCTTGCAATTGTATGCCATGAGCGGCATCTTGGCTATTCACACTTAAAAGGACACTGTTTGCATCCTGCGTGATGTAGCCCTCGCGCAACATGGCGCCCAGAACCGCATTCAAAGCAATGTTCAAATCGGTACCACTAAGGTTCATATCGTTTAAAATCGTTTGGGCATCTGCATTGAGTGCGCTGGCCTCGACTACCTTGTCTTTGCTGTTGGCCGTAAAGGAAATACTCGGGTTCACATCCAACAAAACCGTGGTTTGCACAGCATAATAAGAGGAATAGATAGAAAAGCCGGCAATGCTGATGGCAACGAGGGACGCTGCAGTGGCAAGGGAGGCAACAAGCCATTTTTTAGGGCGCTTTTTGGGTTCATTTATCATCATGATGTTTCCTTTCTGTGTGTCACAATCGGCAAGAATTTTATCAAGCACATCCGGTGTTATTTTTTCAAAGGCATTTTTCACTTTTTCATCTAAGTGTTTGTTCATGATAAAATCTCTCCTTTCGCTATTAGATTTTTCAGTTTTTTGAGGGATCGGCGATACTTGGATAACACAGTGGACAGAGGAAGGCTAAGCATATCGGCAATTTCTCGGTGCTTGAAACCGGCCACAGCGTGCAGCACCAAAATGTTTCGTTCCTCATCGCTTAAATGCCGCATACAGGCAGAAAGCATCATTCTGTCTTCGCTTTGCAACGTTTCATTTTGTTGCAGGGCCTCTTGCCAGTTGCATGTTTCCTCATCGGCATATCTTTTTTGGACACGCAATTTCGCAAAGCATAAGTTTTTGGCAATCGTGAATATCCAAGCCATGGGTTTTCCGTTTTCGGTGTAAGAAGAAGCAGCACCATACACCTGCACAAAACAATCATGCAACACATCTTCTGCATCGTGTGTGTTCTTCAAAACAGACAAGGAAAAAGCGTACACGGCGGCACTGGCGGCTTGATACAGGTCTGCCAGAGCCTCTTTGTCTCCGTTTGACATTCTTTGAATACAATCGTCCAGGTATCGAGGCTCGATTGTAGGTTGTGTGCGTTTCTCTGCTGAGCTCAAACAAAGAAGCAACATAGTTTCACCCCTTTCACTTATATAATGCACAAAAAACATCTTTTATTGCATCCTGGAGCAAAAAATTATATTTAATTTTTTGCTCCATTTGGATTGACTGTTTTTTTCTTTTCATGTATACTATAAAAGCGCATAATTCCATGGTTCATGAAGCCTTGGAATCCAGACCATGCGCTGTTAGCTCAGTTGGTAGAGCAGCTGACTCTTAATCAGCGGGCCCCGGGTTCGAGTCCCTGACAGCGCACCACACAAAAACCATCGACAATTCGTGTGTTAACCACGATTTCGATGGTTTTTTTGCAAAATTTCTTTACCGGAAGGAAAACGCACCCCTGCAACTGCGTGAATTGCCGAATTCGCACGGTTGCAGGGGTTTTTTGAACATAAAAATTTGGAAACGTTGTTTAGCCTTGATAGGGCTTGCGGTGCAAATAGTGGCCACGGCCGCGTGTGCCGGTAAATTGACCGTTTTCAGCCACAATTTCGCCACGGGAAACGGTTAAAATGGGCTGACCATGCATCGAAATGCCTTCATAGGGTGTATAGTCAACGTGCTCGTGTAGGGCTTCATGGCTCACTGCCCACTTGATATTGGGGTCAAACAAAACGAGGTCGGCATCGGCACCAAGGCAAATGTCGCCCTTTTGGGGGGCAATGCCAAAGATTTCAGCCGGGCGTGTGCAACAAATGCGAACCACCTCGGGTAAGCTGAGCTTGTTTTCCATGAATCCGCCGGAAAAGAGAAGGGGCAGCCGAAGCTCTACGCCGGGCATCCCGTTCGGGCAAAGGGTGAAATCATCTTTTCCGCGCTGTTTTTGCGTTGCGAAAAAGAAAGGGCAATGGTCGGTGGCCACGGTGTCAATTTCGCCGTTTTTCAAACCCTCCCACAAAGCCTCATTGTCTTTTTTTGTGCGCAGTGGGGGAGAGAGGATGAATTTCAAACCCTCGTTTTCGTCCTCATTGAGGCTATCGTCTAGGAAAAGATACTGCGGACAGGTTTCAAGGAACATATTTTTTTGGCCATTTTCACGTGCCAAACGTGCCGCCTGTAGCCCCAATTCCGAGGAGAGATGAACAATGTACAAATAGGCATCCCCGGCTGTTTTGGCAAGGCAAAGACTACGAAAAACGGCCTCTGCCTCCAGCTCTGAAGGGCGGCTGAGTGGGTGAAATTTGGGCTGTGTCTTTCCCTGTGCCACAAATTGCTCGCGCAAGGCACTAAGCGCGGCGTTGTTTTCACAGTGTACACACAACACAATGCCCAATTCTTTTGCGCGTTGCATAAGCGCAAACATTGCCTCATCGGTAAGGCAGGTGGCATAGGTGAGGTAAAATTTTAGGCTGTTAATGCCCACGCCCTGCAAAAGTGCCATGTCCGAGAGAACTTGTTCGTTTACCTCTTGCAAAACACCGTGGAAACCATAGTCTATCACGCTGTCTTTTGCAAGCTTATGATATACATCCACTTGATGAAGCAGGTTGCAACCATCGGGCCCGTCTGCCATATGGTCAATCACTGTGGTGGTTCCACCACAGGCGGCAGCGATACTGCCTGTGTAAAAATCGTCGCTTGCACGGTCAAAACCGACATCCAGATCAAAGTGGGTGTGGGCATCAATGGCTCCGGGTAAAAGATATTGCCCGTGTGCATCAATAACATGAGCGCCCTCTTCGGGCAAATTTTGTCCAATGGCGGCAATCTTCTCATTCTCCACAAGCAAATCGGCACAAAATACTTCTTTGCTTGTGGCAATGTTGGCTTGTTTAAACAATATCTTGCTCATAAAACACCTCGTTTCGGTTTATTTTAGGTTTATATACTATATTGTAGCAAAATTTGAGGCTATTGAAAAGCGCCACTTGCAAAATTCTATGCAAAAGCACAAATTATTGCGAGGGCGCTTTGTTTGTTTGCAAGCCTATTTCGGTTTGCGATAAAAAGTGTTTTCCATGGGCAGTTTGTTTCGCAAAATACCATCTTTGGCATAGTAGGCACCACAAACCGCTGGTGCCGTGGGAATGGTGGCCAGTTCGCCAACGCCTTTTATGCCCAAAGCCAATGAGGCGGGTTTTTTCGGTTTCACAATGCGAATGTCCATGGGAGGCACTTCCGTGGTGCGCAAAAGCCCAAGTCCGGCATAGCCGACAAGCGGTTTTCCGTTTTCAAGCGGAAAATCTTCGGTAAGCGCATAGCCCAGCCCCATCACAATGCCGCCTTCAATTTGGCCCTCGGCCGCTTTTGGGTTGATGGTCGTTCCAAGGTCATAAGCCGCCACAATGTTCTCAACACGGCCCGCTTCATCCAGCACCACCACTTCGGCAGCATAACCATAGGCCACGTGGCTCACGGGGTTTGCTTTATCGCTACCCATGGAGTCGGTTTCGCTTTGATATTCGCCAAAGAACTCCTGCCCTTCTAAATGGGAAAGCGAACCCTGCGCCTTGAGGGCCTCCTGCAAAGCCGCAGCGGCCCTGCGCGTGGCCTCTCCCGTAAACACACTTTGGCGCGAAGCCGTGGTGGTACCGGTGTTGGGTGTACGGTTTGTGTCGGGCGCTTCTACCACAATGTCGCTTGGGGGCAAACTTGTGCATTCGCATACAATTTGCATCACCACCGTGGCAAGCCCTTGCCCTATGCAAGCAGCACTGGTGCGAATGTGCACTTTTCCCTCTTCAACAGACAGGATGCAGCGTCCGACGTCGGGAATGCCCACACCGAGACCACTGTTTTTAAAGAAGCTGGCCACACCGGCATACTGAGCCTTTTCAAAGGTTTCTTTCACCTCCAAAAGGCAGGTTTTCAGCTCTGTATCTTCACCTGCAAGTTGTCCATTTGGCAACTCTTGCCCGGGGCAAATGGCGTTTCGATAGCGAATTTCCCAAGGGGAAATCCCCACTTTTTCCGCCAGAAGGTTCAAATTGTTTTCTGTGGCAAAGGAACTTTGGCACACACCAAATCCGCGAAAAGCGCCGGCGGGGGGGTTGTTGGTGTAAACGGCTTTTCCCTCAATATCGATGTTTTGGTAGTTATAGGGCCCCGCCGCATGGGTGCAAGCCCTTTGCAAAACAGGCCCGCCTAAAGAGGCATAGGCACCGGTATCGGACACAATGCTTGCCTTCATGGCTGTTAAATAACCGTTTTCGTCACATCCGGTTGTAAATTCCATCTCCATGGCATGGCGTTTTGGATGGATGAGGATGCTCTCTTCGCGGCTGAATAAAACTTTGACCGGTTTCTTTAAATGCCAAGCAGCCAAGGCGGCGTGGTGTTGCACGCTCATGTCCTCTTTGCCGCCAAAACCGCCACCCACCAGCTTTCCTTGTACATGCACTTTTTCGGGTTCAACCCCAAGCATACGGGATACTTCTCGCTGTTCGTCGTAGATACTTTGCCCGCCCGTGTAAAGCAAAATGCCATTCTCACCCTCAGGCATGGCAATGGCGCACTCCGGCTCCATAAAAGCATGCTCTGTAAAAGGAACCGAGTAGTGCTGTGTTACCACATGGCAAGATGCTGCAAGCGCCGCGGTAGTATCCCCACGCACAAGATGTTCGCACGAAAGTAAGTTTCCTTTTTCATGTATCTTCGGTGCCCCCGGGGCCAGGGCCTCTTGGGGGCTGCAAAGTGCGACAAGCTCCTCATAGTCCACGTCGACAAGGGCTTTTACCTCATCGAGGCTTTCACGCTTTGTGCACACCACAAGAGCCACGGCGTCACCTAAAAAGCGTGTGATGTCGCCTTCGGCTATCATCACGTCATAGTCCGAAACGAAGGCCAAATGGCCGATTTTGTTGTTGCCGGGCACATCTTTTTCCGTATACACGGCCACGCAGTCGGGGTGCTCCAATGCTTTTTTTGCATCAATTTTCAAAATGCGTGCACGTGCAAAGGCGCTGCGCACGGCAGAGGCGTGCAAAAGGCCGTCTACGGTGATGTCGTCCACATACAAGCCCGTACCCAAGGTTTTTTCGGCGGCATCCACACGGTGCAAATCTTCGCCCAGCTTGCCGCTACACGTCTCTTTTGGAATGGGACGTCCCTCACGCATGTATTGAGCCGCCAAAAGCACGGCCTCTTCAATTTTCACGTAGCCTGTGCAGCGGCAGATGTTGCCGCGCAAGGCTTTTTTCACATCTTGTCCGCTCGGGTTCTCGTTTTTGTCCAGTAAGGCCTTGGCGCTTATCACCATGCCCGGAATGCAAAAACCGCACTGAACGGCACCGCACTGTGCAAAAGCAAAAGCATAGACCTCTTTTTCTCTGGCGCTAAGCCCTTCTATGGTAACCACGCTTTTTCCTTCGAGTTTTTGCAAGGTAAACACGCAGGCGCGGCTGGCCCTGCCATCCACAAGCACGGTGCAGGCACCACAGGCACCGCTGGAACAGCCGTCTTTTGCCGACGTGATTTGCAAATCCTCTCGCAAGAAAGGAAGCAATTTTTTGTCACCGGGACCTTCTACTTGTTTACCATTCACGATAAAACTGACCATTGCCTTCACCTCACTGTAGAATATACGGCATATCCTGCTCTATTTTTTGGATGACAGCGACCATTTCCTTTGGCACATTCACAGAATCCAGTGTGCCTTCATAAACATCACCGTTTTCCAGGCGCAAGCGATATTGCCCATTTGAAAGAGGTAAAAAGCCGCGGTTGTGAGAATCTACAAAGTCTTCCTCTGTCCAAAACAGGGTGAATTTGTCTTGATATGGGTTTCCATTGTGCGGACAGAAAACGCCACAGTTTCCGCATTCATTGCACATTCCATCAATGTGCACAATTTGGTTCTCGCACTCAAATTCCGATAATGACAATGCAATATTGGCACGATTCGGACACACATCACAGCAGATTTCGCATATTTTTTCACAAGAAAGGCATCTGCTTGCGTCGGTTCTGTCTTTAGATTCCTTGCGCATGATACCCTTGCGGAAGGCGGCTTCGCCATTGGAGAGCGATAAAGAAACGCGTTCGAAATCATGTGAAAGCGATAGCTTTTGTAAAATATCCTTTGTGATGCATTTTGCATCGCCCATGGCGGCCACAATGGTGGCGGGGCCACGCTTGCAATCGCCCGCAATGTATAAGCCGGGCACACTGCTTTCCAATGCATCGCTTAACTGCACACGATTTCGTGTGTCCATAGCAAGACCCATGGTTTCAAATATTGCAGTGTCCACGCGAGCGCCCACAGCGCAGATAACGCTATCGAACGCGAGAGATACGATTTCGCCTGTGCCCACAATGCCACGGCGTCCACTTTCGTCGTACTCTCCAAGTTTCATTTTTTCACAAACAAGGCTAGAACCATCGAAGCTGGAAGGTGCGTGCAATTCCAAAATTTCCACGCCATCTTCGCAGGCCAATTGAATTTCCTCTTTCGAAGCGGGCATAAATTGACGTGTGCGGCGGTACACCAAGGTGACATTTTCCACACCTTTGGCGCGTTTTGCCACACGCGCACAGTCCATGGCAACATCGCCTCCACCCACAACGGCCACACGTTTGCCAAGCGGTGCTGTATGCGTGCCGGCCTTGCTGTCTTCCAAAAAGCGCAAGGCATCCAAGGTGAGCTCCTGCCCTTTGGAAACGGCAGCAGGGCCCTCTTTCCACGCACCTATGGCCACCACCACATAATCAAATTCGCCCAAAAGTTCGGCAGGGTTTGTTTTTTCGCAGCCAAAACAGAACTCGACACCTTGTTTTACAGCCATGTTGAAATCGCGTTGCAAAGTTTCTTCTGAAATTCTGAAACCGGGGATTACATATTCTACAATGCCAAAAGGTTTTTCACGTTTTTCGAAAACCGTAACGGCAACACCGTTGCGACGCAGATAATTGGCTGCGGCAATGCCGGCAGGACCTGCGCCCACAATTGCAACTTTTTTATCGCTACGATAAGCGGATGCTGCAATTTCATTTGTATAGGCCGTTTGAGCGGCATCGGCTGCAAGCAATTTGGCTCCGCGAATGCGCAGGGGATGGTCGTAATCCAAACGAGTGCACTTGTTTTGGCAGTTGTGGTTGCAAATGGTGCCGGTAAGGCTGGGCAGGGCGTTGTCGATGGCAATCACACGAAATGCCTCGGCATATTTCTCGGTACAAACCAAACGCAAATACTCGGGAATTTGTTGTTCAATGGGGCAGCCGCCGTCTTTGCAAGGGGCCTTGAAGCAATCGAACAGGGGCAAAACACTGTCTGTTTTGCGGCTGTCTACGGGTCGGTTGTCTTTTTGATAAAAAGAGTTTTGCAACAAATCTTGGGCCAGTTGCGAAAGTTCCTTTGCGTTTACGGCCTCTGGCAAAGTGGTTGCCAAAGGTTCCGCAAGCTGCGCAAGCTGGTGCAAGCGCTCATAACCACCCGGTTTTAAGATGGTGGTGGCCACGGTGATGGGGCGAATACCCACACGCAACATTTCGACCAAATTGAAGGCATCTGCACCGCCGGAATAGGAAATGGGCAAAGCACCGCCGAATTCGGTGGCCAATTTTGATGCCACATGGATGGAAAGCGGCAACAAGGCGCGCCCACTCATATACATTTCTTCGCCGGGCAATTCTTTTTTCTGGATTTGCACGGGGAAGGTGTTTGTAATTTTTACGCCGAATTGCAAACCACGTTCTTTTGCAAAACGCTGCAGTTCATGCAACATTGCAACACCGTCTTTGTATTGCAGGTCGTTCTCAAAGTGGTGGGTGTCGAACGCCACATAGGTATAACCCATTTCATCCAGCACACGCCGTGCCTCTTCGTAGCCCAATAGGGTAGGGTTGCATTTTACAAAAGTATGCACTTTTTTCTCTTCCATAAGATACTTTGAAATGCGCTCGATTTCCGCAGGAGGACATCCATGCAAAGTGGAAAGAGTAATCGAGTTTCCCACTGTGGGTGAAATGCAATCGATATAGGCTCTGTCTACATTTTGGAACAGAGCCTCGTTTTCGCGTAGCCAAGCGAGGCTTTCCTTGAAAACCGGTTCATTGGAAGCATCTTTCATGCCCTCGATGTAGTCGTCCATTTTTTTGGTTTTGATGCCGTCCAGGTCATAACCCACACTCATGTTGAACACAAAATCGCAACCTGAAGACAGGCCCAGCTCCTTGCCCAAAACCCAAAGGGCCACATAGGCTTTAACATATTCGTCATAGGCTTCCTGCACACAAAGCTCGGTGCTCCACTCCACATTATAGCCCTCGTCTTCGGCATTGATACAAGGGCGAGAAATACATGCACGCAATTCGGCACCGTCCATTTTTTGCACGGTTTTCAGCTCAATAAAGCGGCTACCGGCAAGATAAGCCGCCACAATGTTTTGCGCAAGCTGAGAATTGGGCCCTGCAGCAGGTCCCACGGGGGAACTGATGTCTGTGCCAAAAATACGCATCACAGGCTTTGTCGCCTCATAAAATTTTTCTTTTCGCACGCCAAAAATTTGACCACGCTCTTTGTATTCTTGCAAAGCCCAGTGCATGAGTTTGCCAAACGGGATGGGCCGCATCATCTCTCCCATAAAAATATCCTCCTATATATACAATGTATCCATTGGCCTTTAAAGCGGCCAATGGCTGGGTTTCAATTGTAAATTATTTTTGAACACGTGCCCAAAAATCGGCACTTTGTTTGCGAGATTCCTGTAAAACCAGCTCTTCCACGGTTTGAATCACACGCTCTTTCATCACGAACTTTCCATTGATGAGGCTTGTGTCCACACAACGTCCGGAGAGACCAAACATCACATGGCCTGCAATGGTGCCGGCTTCAAGCGGTGTGTGCGGCGTGTAGCTTAGCACGATGATGTCGGCAGCGGCACCGGGTTCAAGCCGGCCAAGAGGTGTATCGAAAAAGCGCTTCGCAATTTCGGCGTTGGCATGAAAGAGCATTCCGATGCTTTCCATAAAGGCAATGCTCGGATTCTGTTTCACATGTTTGTGGATGATGTTGGCCACTTTCAAAGATTCGAACATATCCTGGGTATAGGCATCGGTGCCAAGCCCCAAAAGAATTTTATGCTCCAGAATTTCCATGGCAGGGGTGCAACCCACGGCGTTGCCCATGTTGCTTTCCGGGTTGTGCACGGCCATGGTGTTTGTATTGGAAAGAAGCTCCATTTCGGCTTCGTTGATGTGCACGTTGTGAATGGCCAGGGTCTTTTCGCCCAAAATACCGGCTTCGTATAAACGCTCGACCACGCGTTTACCATATTGTTTTTGGCTATCTTCAAGGTCTGCAATGCCCTCGGCCACATGAACATGAAACCCGGCGTTTCGGCTGCCCATAGCCCGCACACAATCGGCAAGCGTTTCGGCGCTGAGCGTGAACGAAGCGTGTAGGCCGAACATCCCTTTTATCATGTCCGTTTTGTCTTGGCGGGCATGGTCAATGAAGGCGATGTTTTCTTCGATGGCAGCCCGGGCCGTGTCTTTGCCGTCGCGGTCACTCACCTCATAGCAAAGGGAAGCGCGCAGGCCCAGCTTACGCAAGGATTCATGTATGGCAAACAAACTTCCTTTTACATAGTTTTGGCTGGCGTGGTGGTCGAACAGTGTGGTAACACCACAGCGAATGCTTTCAAGGCCCGTGGCATAGGCGCTGTAGCGGCAATCATCCAAATTGAGTACTTTGTCAACTCGCCACCACATATTCTCTAAAATGTCTAAAAAATGGCGGTTCGGCTGTGCCTGTGGCAGGCTGAGGCCACGGGCAAAGGAAGAATAGATGTGTGTGTGTGTGTTGATGAGGCCGGGCATAATCAAACGGCCTTTCACATCATAAAAGTCGGCATTTGGGTAGTTTGCCCGAAGCTCTTCGGTGCTGCCCACCTCCACAATGCGATTTTCATCCACGGCCACACAACCATTTTCAAAATAGGGTGTGTTTTCTGTCCAGGTAATCATTCGTCCGTTTCCAATTAAAAGCACAAGCAGAACCCCCTTTTTTTATTTCCCACCCATCGGATACAAAGGCTTTGCATCCTAATTTATTGTATGTTTAAAAAAACCCCCATTCGACTGTTTTGAGAAGACAGGCGTAATGGGGGTGTAAGGCATATGCATTTCTTCCATAAGAGACCGGCTCTTCTGGGAGCGGTTCTTCTTATTGAGAAATCACCGTGCCGGTTTTGCCATCAATACCTTCTTGGGCTTTTTCCAAAAGGGTAATCAAGGCTTTGCGGCCGGGAGCCGAGGCGGCAAACTCCATGGCGGCCTCCACTTTCGGAAGCATAGAGCCCGGGGCAAATTGGCCTTCACCAATGTATTGCTTGGCCTCTTCCAAATTGAGGGTATCCAGCCATTTTTCGTCGGGTTTGCGGAAGTTGACGGCCACTTTTTCCACAGCTGTGAGAATGATGAGATAATCTGCATCGATGATTTCGGCCAGCTTTGCAGAGGCAAAGTCTTTGTCTACCACTGCGCTGCAACCATCCAGACGATTGCCTTTTTCGCAACGCACGGGGATGCCGCCGCCGCCCACGGCAATTACCACTTGGCCGGCTTTTAGCATGGCTTGCACGGTTTCTTTTTCCACAATGTCAATGGGTTTCGGGCTGGCCACCACACGGCGGAAACCACGGCCGGCATCCTCTTTCATCTCGTAGCCACGTTTTGCCATTTCGTCGGCTTCTTCTTTTGTATAGAAGCTGCCGATGGGTTTGGTGGGGTTTTGGAAAGCAGGGTCGTTTGCATCCACCAAGGTTTGGGTGATGATGGAAGCCACCGGAATATTGAGGTTGCGGTCTAAAAGTTCTTCACGCAAGGCGTTTTGTAAATCGTAACCAATGTAGCCCTGGCTCATGGCCACACAAACAGACATTGGAATATAGGGTGTGCGTGCTTCGGTTTTGGCAGCGCTTTCCATGGCAAGGTTTATCATGCCAACTTGCGGGCCGTTTCCGTGTGCAATCACCACTTCGTTGCCGGCCTCAATCAGGCCTGCAATGGCTTTGGCTGTGGTTTGCACCGCTTTCATTTGCTCGTCCAGTGTATCTCCCAATGCATTTCCGCCAAGTGCCAATACAATTCGTTTACTCATTTTCAATCTCCTCATTATGTTAGTTTCGCTCTGTTTTCATCTACATCATACAATGCCTGTTGCAAAGGTCAATCGAACCACAATCATTTGGGTTCCATTATTTTGGATGTTGAAAAGGGTGCTTGATAGGGAGCGTTTCTATAAGCCCCAATGTGTATAGCAGAGTCTTTTTTAGTCCACTATACATAATATGATATCACGCCCTTTCCGAAAATCAACATTTTTTTAGGTAAAATAAAAAAAAATCTGAATTTATGGGATGGTGCACATAAAATCAAACTTTCCTTTGGTAAGAGTGCTGAAACATTTCAGCAAGAAAGGCAAGCTCTTCGGGGGTGTCGGCATCCAGCAAAGGTGTTTCGCTTGCAAGCGGCAAATGCAAAACAGCTTGTGAATGGCGCTTTATCAAACTTCGAGCCGGTACATCCTTGCCAAGGGCAAGCAATTCTGCTTTAAAATGGGCCGAAAAAAGAACGGGATTGCCCACACGTTTTTCAAAACATGGCTGTACAATATGCTGTGGTTTTCGCAAAGCCACAATGCCTTGTAAGGTTTCGAAATCCAACAGGGGCTGGTCACACGGAAGGAACAAATAATAATCTGCGGTAGAATTTGCAACACCAAGGCGAACGCTTTCACTTTGGCCGCGATCGGGATGCTCGTTGTGCAAAACGGTAACAGGGTAATTTTTTGCAAATTCTTTCACAAGTGAATCTTGTGTAACCAGAAACACACGATGGAACAGGCCGCTTTCACAGGCCAAAAACAACGGGTAGTGCAAAAGAGGTTTTCGGCAAAAAGGGGCAAGCAATTTGTTTTCAACGCCAAAACGACGTGAAAAGCCCGAAGCCATCAAAATGGCATCCACACGTTCGGTGCCAGGGTGCATCTTTCGAATTCTCCGTTTCTTTATTCCGGGAAAAACCACTACTATAATCGTACACAAAATAGAGGGGAAATGTCAAACATTTTTTTGTTTTTTTATAAAAAAAGCACAAAAAAAGCGTTGTGACCACTTGGAAAGACCAAATGGAAACAACGGGTTGATTTAAAAATATGATCTATAAGAGCTGTGCGTGGTTTTCTTTTGCGCTGCCGGCCACGATGCCGTGCAGGCTTTTTTGGAAATCAGTGGGAAGTTGCCGTGCAAGGCACTGCGCCTGATGCAGGGATTTTGGTGTTTCCACTTGACTGAAAAACAAAAATTTGCGCCCTTTTGCTTTTGTAAACAGGCTTTTGCCCCGCTTAGAACAAATGGCTTGCACAAGGTGCTCTGCCTCAATGGGTTGCCCTGCCCGGATGCCCGTGAGTGCACAAAAAAGCGGAAAGCGATGGATAAGGCGGTCCTCTGCAGGTGCCCCCAATGGCCACAATGGAATGATACCAATGGTGATGCTGGTGTGGACGGGCACCACCGGCTCCCATTCTGCCCAGCCTTTCAAGGGCAAATTGCGAGAGCCATCACACTCAAGCAGGCTCAGCCCATATTGTGTATGAGCCTTTTGCAAAAGCATGTCACTTGGGGCACTAAGTTTTCCGGTATCGCTTTGTCGAGCGGCCAAAGTGCGTCCGGAAACGGGAAGAGCGTTTTGCAGTCCGTCGTCGTCCAAAAAGCGATCATAGGCCCAGGTGGGTGGCATGCCTATTTTGGTGGTGGTGCTCATGAGAACGCTGGCCATGGGGGCTGTTTTGGCCAATGTGTACATCAGCGTGGTTTTGCCCCCACTGCCAACCAAAGAAACACAGTCTCCTTTTTGCAGGCCGAAGGCATCAATCAGTTCTCCCATGGCAAATACTCCGTTTTATGTCCACTTTTTTTGGCTAAATAGATGTTTTCAATGGGCACTTCTTGCTCCGATAAAAGCGCACAGGCAGCCAATTTTTGCTTTGGCTCCAAGCGCAAACAAAGACCGCAGCCGGCACCCAATGTGTCGGGTTTTGCCATAACACGCACGGAAAACCGGCCGTTTACCAAGCATTCCTCGGCAGAAATGGCCGCGTGCGTAGAAGAAAAGGTAAGCAAACATTCTTCTTTATACATTATAAGTTTACCAAGGTTTCCGCCGCGGCCATGGTGCTGGCAATGGCATACATATTGCTCACAAAACCTGCGGCCAGCTTCTCTTTCAGCTTGTAATAATCAAGACAAGCGCCACAAACGGCTATTTGTGTTCCGTTTTTTTCCAAGGTGTGCAAATCTTCCACACTTGCGGCGTCTTCCACAGCCAAATGTACACCACTGTTGAACAAAAGCAGAAATGCCGGGGGTGTATCCAGCTCAGTAAGCGAATAGAGGTAGCTTTTCATCAGCATTTTTCCAAGGGCTTCATCTCCGCGCCCCATGCAACTGCTTCCAATGGCCACCACAAGCCCGCCTTGCATTTTGGCAGCAGCCATTTCCTCGCCGGGTGTTTGCAAGCTTACTTTACGAATGCCGTCTGCTTGCTCTTCACACGAAAAAAGGCAGTTGTGTTTTTGGGCAAGACGCCAGAGGTTTTGTTTGGCCACCTCATTGTCCACAAGCACAAAAACCGTTTCGCCGGGGGCGGCGGTTTTAAGTGCTTTTTTGCATTCAATTACGGGAATGGGACACGCTTTCCCTCTCATATCCAATGTTTGCATAGGAAATTCCTCTCTTGTGTTGGGGCATGAATCTATGCTATAGTATAGCAAATTATGCGATGATGATAAAATTCAAAATCTCTATACAAACCGTTTCTTGATAGGTTTTATCTATATCGAACCCCTTGCACTAAAATCGGTATCAGAAAACAACAAATTGCTGAAAAGAAGAGAGAAAACCATGATATACTTTGACAATGCCGCCACAACCATGCACAAGCCACAGCAGGTGATTGACGCAGTGAAGAACGCCATGCAAAGCTTTGGCAATGCATCCCGTTCTTCACACAAAGTTGCTTTACAAGCGGCAAGAGAAATCCACAAAGCCAGAAACACCCTTGCGGGGTATGTGGGTTGTGAAAAGGCCGATGCGGTGGTCTTCACCAAAAATGCTACAGAAGCATTGAACATTGCCATTCAGGCCGTAAACGGCACGGTTGTGAGCAGTGAAGCTGAACACAACTCGGTGCTGCGCCCGGCGCTTTCAAGGCCGGATACACAGCTTGTGCCGGTGGATGAAAAAGGACGTTACCGTATAGAGCAGTTGTTTGAAACCATAGAGCATTACAAAGCAAAGGCCGTGGTTCTCTCGCATGCATCCAATTTAACCGGCAACGTGGTGGATATTGCCGCTGTGGGGCGCTATTGCCGCGAAAACGACCTTTATTTTATTGTGGATGCCGCGCAAACGGCCGGTGTTTTTTCGCTGGATATGCAAGCGATGTGCATCGATGCACTTTGTGTTACCGGGCACAAATCTCTCTATGGCCCACAAGGCATTGGCGGGCTGTGCCTAAGCTCGCGGTTTTCGCCACCGGCCCTTCTCATGGGGGGCAGTGGCAGCCAGTCTTTCAGCCCAAGTCAACCGGCAGAATTGCCGGACCGCTTGGAGGCCGGCACCTTGAATGGGCATGGCATTGCCGGGTTGCTTGCAGGGCTTCTGTACCTGATAGAAAAGGGGGATGCCGTGCGTGCACAAGGCGAACGGCTAACACGGCTATTCTATGAAAGCACAAGGGACATTCCCGGCATCGAATTTTACGGGGATATGCAAGCGGAAAGCCGCGCACCGCTTGTCAGCCTTAATTTATCTGGTTTCACTTCGGCAGAACTCACAGCCATTTTGGATGAAGAATATGACATTGCCACGCGAAGTGGCATCCATTGTGCACCGCTTTTGCACCGGCGTTTCGGAACTGAAAAACGTGGTGCCGTTCGATTTTCTTTTTCTCACTTCAACACGGAAACCGAGGTGGAGACGGCAGCCGATGCGCTGAAAAAACTGGCTTTCTAGATGGTTTTTACACCAAGAGGCTTTTTTCCAATTGTTTCATGCGTGAAAATTCAAAGCGCACAAACGAGAGTGCCAAAACTGCCGAGGCGATGTCGGCAAGAGGGCCTGCATACAAAATTCCATCTATGCCAAAGAGAATCGAAAACAAAAAAACAAGGGGCAATAAAAACAAAATCTGCCGTGACAAAGCCAGCAAAACGCCTTTGTTTGCCTTGCCGATAGAGGTGAGAAAATTCGAGGTGATGGGCTGTATACCAATGAGGAAAAAACACAGCATGAAAATGCGCAAATAGTGGGTGGCAAATTGATAATAGGCTTCGCTTCCACTGCCAAATAAGGAGATGATGGAGCGAGGAAACAGCTGAAAACAGGCAAACCCAAGAAAGGCCACCACCGTGGCGGCCAAAAGGGCGTTTTTATAGGTTTTGCGCACACGAGAATAATTTTTTGCACCATAGTTAAAGCCCACAATAGGCTGGTTTCCCTGCGCAATGCCAATGATGACAGAGAGAAAAATGAAATTCACCTTGGAAATAACACCCACGGCGGCAAGCGGAATGGCCGAGCCATAGATAGAGGCAGCACCGTAGTGGGTGAGGAGGTTGTTCATCACAATTTGGGTAACCGTCATGGCAATTTGGTTGATGCAAGATGCAATGCCAAGAGAGACGGTGTACGAAACCGTTTTGATGTTTGGAAAAAAATCTGTTTTTTCCAAAGATACAGTGCGAAAATGGAACAGATAGAAAAGACATAATAGAGCCGAAACGCCTTGTGCAATTACGGTGGCCAAGGCTGCCCCGGCCATGCCCATATGCATTCCAAAAATAAAAATGGGATCTAAAATGGTGTTTAAAACGGCACCGCTTAACACACAGACCATGGAGTATTTTGGGTTGCCGTCTGCGCGAATGAGGTGGGTGAACCCGGAAGAAAAAAGAAAGAACGGCAAGCCGTATGCGAGCACACCGGTGTAGCTGGCGGCATAGGGCAAAACCTCGGCATCAGCACCGAACAAAAGGAGCATGGGTTCCAAAAACAGAAGCACCAACAGCATCAGTAGAAAGCCGAAAACCCACATCCAAACGGCACTGCCCGCCGCAACGCGGGCAGCTTTTTTTGTATTCTCTTGGCCCAATGCCAAACTGAAACCGGAGGCACCGCCAATGCCAAAAAGCAGTGCAAGGGAAATGCAAATGGTGACGAGTGGAAAGGAAACATTGGTGGCCGCATTGCCCAAAACACCCACACCGTGCCCGATGAAAATTTGGTCCACAATGTTGTACAAAGCCCCTACAATTCCCGCAATTACGCTGGGAACAGCAAAGCGAACCAACAGCTTTTCCACCTTTTCATAACCAAGAGGGTTCTTTTCTTGTATGCTGTCGGTTTGCATGGCCACGGCCTTTCTGTTTCACTCGGGTTTATTTTCAATGGTTTCCCCTGTGCTCGCAAAGGGGGTGGTTTCCTGTATGGCAGGTGATGCCTCTGTGGTGCCAAGGGGCTGCCCTGTATGGTAGCTCTTGTTTCCAAGGCATGTTGCAAGCTCCGCTTCGTCAATTTCCAAAAGCCAATACTGCATGGCCGCAGAGATGACAGAGGCAGCCATGTCTACCGAAAGTGCCAACACTTCCTCCAAGCTCATGTGCTTCTTTTGCAGGGTGTAGGGGTCCTTCCATTGCTGTGGTAAAAGAGGCAAAGCCGCACCCGGTTGCATCCTGGAAACCATGTCCTCGGAACGCTTTCTTCCATATAAAAGCGTGTACAATCGTTTTGCCCACAGCTTGTGCAGGCCGTGTGCTGAAACCATCTTTTTCCGCATCCGCATATTGTCGTGGAATGCGTCTGCAAAATGAACTGCGTCTATATCTTGCTTGTAAACAAAAAAAACGGCATCTTGCAACAGTTTGCTTACTTGGGCCAAGTCCTCATTGAGCAAGATAGGCGTAGCGGCATACGGCGGCACGATTCGCCTGCGATGATTTTGATAAAACAGCTCAGAATCAAGGGACGCCTCGAAAGAAAGGCGTCCTGCCCGACCTTTAAAGAGCCCGGCATCGCCCAAGGCCGTAATGTAGGGGTTCAGGATGCAACAAGCAGCATAATGTGTTAAATAACCCATGGTATAGCTTTGCTGCTGTGTTGTGAGCGACTGCGCGATAAGGCGTGTAAGAAACAGGCCCGTTTTTTCCTTTTGCATTTGTTCGGAAAGGGCGGGCAGATTTGGGCTGGGTGTTTGCTTTCCGGGCTTGAAATGGCAAAGCACATCCGAGCCGTTTGCCCCGGCAAAATAGCAGGGGAGACTGGCCGCGGAAAGATGGGCACGCAACAAAGCGTGAAAGGCGATATGAACATGGGTGTAGCTGTCGGGCATGGGGACACCTTCCTATTGGGCGGCAAAATCCACAAAGCTGATGTTGAGGTCCACATCGCCGGCAATGCCGTTCACCGTGCCTTGGTGGGTATATTGCCACATACTGAGTTCATAGGGGAAATAGGGCATGGGGCGATATTGAGCAAACCATATATCGTATTCTTGCAAGCGCGAAAGCTCCATTCTGCCCAAAAGAAAGCCCACATTGCCATATATCATGGGTGTGTAGCCGCGCTCCTTTACACGCTCACAAAAGGCAATGGCAATGTCTGTAATCTGGGCTGCCGTAAGGGATTCGGTGCGATATGGCCCCTCGGCAATCTCCTCCATATCGAACACAATGGGATATTGTATTGCATAGCCATCTGCGGCATCAATGGCATAATCGGCCTCTTCGATGGCTTCTTCCACGCTAACCGCCTGAGAAAAGAAATAAAGACCAATGGGAATTCCCGCTTCACTTGCCCCTTGCAAATAGCTTTCTAAGAATTCGTCTTCCATGATAGCACCTGTTTCATACCCGCGATAGCCGGCGCGCAACATGGCAAACTGGATGCCCTGCTCTTGCACGGCATCCCACTCGATTTCGCCCTGATATTTCGACACATCAATGCCCACAAGCCCTTGCACACCATTTGGGTCTGCATAGTGTAACACACCGCTTTCATCCTCTGTTAAATGCTCCCAGTTGTAGCTGTGTAAGGCAAGGGAGGTATCCACATTGGCATAATGGTATTGGCCTTGCGAAGTGTATACAATTTGCTCGGGAAACAACTCTTGTAAGAAATAGGTGCTCACGCCGTGCAGTTCGGCCAGCGCTTTCATGTTTCCTATCCATGCCTCCAGCTGTGCATTTACATCGGCTGTTTCACTGCCGGATTGTGGCATATTTACCCCCTCTGCACCCGGTTCGGTTTCGCTTTGAAACAAAACAGAGAAAAGTGAAAAAAGCAGTGCAAGAAGCAATATGATGTTTACGAGCAAAAGCACTAAATTGAATTTTGAAAGTTTTTTCATAGTATCCTCTACTGAATGGGCCAGCGCGGTTTGCGGTGAGGGGAGGTAAAATCAATCGTGCCGAATGGCTTCCAAAGACGAAATTTTCATGGCGCGGTTGGCAGGGGCAAAACCCGAAAGCAAGCCCACCGTGGTGGAAAAACCCAGCGCAAGAAACACAAGCCAAGGCTCAATGACAGAAAGTTTTGTGCCGGAAGCCGTAAGTTCATCGCTGAAACCGAACATCGAACTCACATCGATGTCGGCCGTGATGCCGAGTGTTGTTAGAATAAGGGGCAAATAATTCAAAATGGCACTGATGAGAAAACTGATGATGACCCCCAAGACACCGCCGCAAAAACCAATGGTGCCCGATTCTATTAAAAACATGGCGCGGATGTAGCTTAAACGGCAACCCAGCACCTTCATCACGCCAATTTCTCGCGTTCGTTCATAAATAGCCATGGTCATGGTGTTGGCAATGTTGAGCGCCGCCACAAACAGAGACACCGCCGCAAGGCCGCCGAGCATGAGCTGGGTTTGCATCACACTGCCTTGCAGCCTTGCGCGCTCTTGGCTCATGGAGCTTATCTGGTAGCCCATATCGGCAATGGTTTTCTCCACGTCGGGCATAAACTCCACCTCGTCCACCTTCACAACCACCGTGTCATAACTGCCGGCCGGAATCGAGGGGCCGCCAAACATGGAGGCGGTGGAAGTGGGGCGTGTGCCGCTGAGGCGATAATAATCTTGTTCCAACTTTTTCATGGAATTGATGGGGAACACAATGCCGTTGTTGATGGTATAATCGGAAGACGGCTCGAAAACCCCCACCACTGTGAGGGTATAGTCTTCGTATTTCGGCTCGCCCGTCACAGAATCTGTGGCATATTGCATGCGGTAGGTGAGGGTGGTGTTCATCGGGTCAAAGAAAAATTCGTCCGCGTTCAAAAGCACGCCGTTTTCATCGTACTGGGGGTTATTCAAAGGCTGCATATTCGGGCCTGCCTCATCATAGGAGGGGTACTCTGCGGTGATGTAACGGTTTGGGTTGTTTTCACTTTTGGTGCTGTCGTAAAAACTGAAAAACAGGCCGGGGCCTATCACCACTTCGATGTTGTTTGTGCTGCCTCTCACGTCGTTTGCATAACGCCCCGTCATCAAATTGTACTCCATTGGCTCCATGGCAGCCGGTTCAATGCCGGTGGCAAGCATATAAAACAGCTCGTAACGGTTCGAGTTTCCGGCCACCACCGTTCCGTTGCCCAAAACAGGGGAGGAATACTTTGGTGTGGAGGCAATGACATGCTCCATGCCGGCAAACTGCGCCACAACATTGTCGTTCAAGGGGTCCGTGTCAGAGTTTTGGTTCTGCGTATTGGATACGGTAATCACACGCAAATCACCCCAGGCGGAG
>CAYJNQ010000013.1:1213-44184 GCA_964371725.1 uncultured Oscillospiraceae bacterium | reverse complement strand
ATAGGCGGTGGGGCTGAATAAACTCTGCAGGGGTTTATTCAGCAGGCATTACTTAATGCCCACTGAACAAGCAGAGAATGACATATACAGAATTTAAAATATCATTTTTTGTTTGGAAATTGGATTTGCTGTGCAACAAAGCCGAGGGCGCGCAAAAAGTGCAAAGGGAATTTGAGGAAAGCTAAAAATCCAACAAGCATCTATACATCAATCACAACCAGTTCCTTTGTGCTAAACAAATCGTATAAAACAGGCACCACAAACAATGTCATCAACGTGGCGTATAATAGGCCGCCGATGCACACAATGGCAATGGGCTGCATCATCTCGGTGCCCACACCCGTGCCCACGGCCATAAATACGAGACCCAATACGGTGGTGAGAGCCGTCATGAGGATGGGGCGCATACGCGTGCGGCCCGCCTGGATGATGGCTTCTTTTTTCTCCATGCCACCCTCCCTTAGAATGTTGATGTAATCAATGAGCACGATGCCGTTGTTCACGATGATGCCCGAGAGCATGACAAAGCCCACCATGGCCACCACGCTGATTTCGTGCCCCGTGATAAGCAAAGCCAAAAAGCCGCCGGTCATGGCAAGGGGAATGGTGAACATGACGATGAACGGAAAACGCAAAGACTGGAACTGCGCCACCATGATGCAGTAGATGATGACAACGGCGAGCAGCAGCATCAAAGACAGTTGCTCCATCGCCTCCATAATCGTGTCGTTTTCGCCGCCCACCTCGATGGAGTTGCCCGGCAGGGCTTCGTAACTTTCAAGCATGGCCTCGATGTCGCCGGTTACCAAGGTGACGTTGTTATCGGCAGAAACCGTGGCGCTGAGCGTAATGTTTCGTCTTTGGTTTTCGCGCTGCACGGCGTTTAGGCTTTGCGTTTCGGTGATGCTGGCAATATCGGCCAGGGCCACCTCGCCGTGTTCGCCTTGCATATCCTCATATTCAATCACAAGGCCTCTGAGTTCTGCCAAAGTCATGCTTTGGTTTTCTTCGCTATAAAGCACAATGTCTGTATCGTTGTTTTCCAGGGCAATTTCAACCGAATCGGTTTCTGCCACAATTTTTTCGGCCACTTCGGCAAAAATTTGTGCCGTGAGCAGGCCGTGTTCAATGGCCTTTTCTTTGTCTACCGTAATGCGAATTTCGGGGCGATTGTCCGAAAGGCCGTCTTCAATGTCCTCAAGGCCATCGATTTGGGCCAGTTCTTCGCTGAGGCGCTCGGCCTCTTCAATCAAGTTGTCCAAATCTTGCCCATACACCGAAACGGTAACACCGGAGGAGCCGAGCATCGAGGTCATGGAGGAGGCACCACTCACCTCTACTTCCAAGCCGAAATCCTGCCCAATGGCCACAATGTCCTCCGACACAGCCGCATCTCTTCTCTCGGCATCATCCGCCAAAAGGATGTTGATGGAGATGGCATCGGCGCCGCCTGTGGACATGCTCAAAAAGCTACTCACGGCGTCGCCTCCTTCGCTTGGAAGGGTGACACCCGCCGTTTCAATTTCGGGAATTTCGCTTAGGCGGTTGTAAAATGCATCGGCCAGTTCCACATCCTCCTCAAAGGGGGAGTTTGCCTCTAGGGGAACGCTCACCGTAAGTTCGTTGCTGCTCATCACGGGCATGAAGATGAAGCCCCTTGCCAAAATGAGCAAAGCACTGCCCAAAAGAAGCACCACCGCCAAAACCAGCACCACAGCCTTGCGGTGCAAAGCGGCGCGCGCAAGGCGCTCGTATCGGTCAAGAAGTTTTCCTAAGAACACATCTTTTCGTTCTTTTTCTTTCACCAACATCTTGGAGGCCATGGCCGGCACCAAGGTGATGGCCACAAACAGGCTGGCCAAAAGGGAATAGCCCACCGTAAGTGCCATGTCGGTGAACAGGTCTCGGGTGATGCCCTGGATGAAGACGATGGGCAAAAACACCATCACCGTGGTGAGCGTGGAGGCCGTGATGGCACCCGTTACCTGTGCCGCACCCCGTGCAGCGGCCTTGAAACTGCTTTCACCGCGTGCACGCATGCGGTAGATATTTTCGATTACCACCACGGAATTGTCCACCAGCATACCCACGCCGATGGCGAGCCCGGAAAGGGAGATGATGTTGAGGCTTACGCCCGAAAAATACATGAGCACGAGAGCGAACATGAGCGAGATGGGAATGGAAAAGGCGATGATCAGCGTGGGGCGCACATCGCGCAAAAAGAGCAGAAGCACCAAAATGGACAAAATAGCGCCGTAGACAAGGCTTTGCAGAACACTGTCTATAACAAGGTCGATGTAGTCGCCTTGGTCCATGAGGTTTGAAAACGAAAGCCCCTCGTACTCTTCGGAAAGTGCTTCAAATTTTTCGTTTAGGTTTTGTGAAACCGTGGCCGTGGCATAGGTGGGTTGCTTTGAAAAAGACAGTATAAGTGCATTTTCCCCGTTTACCTTGGAATAAAGAAGGTCTGCATTGTCGGTTAAAAATACGTCGGCCACATCGGAAAGGCGCACGGTGCCAACACCCTCCATGTCGATGTGCATGAGGGGCAAGTTTTGAAGCTCTTCGACGCTTTCCACGGTGTCGCCCACACGAATGAGGTAATCCACATGGTCTTCGGTGATGTAGCCTGCGGGCATGGAGAAGTTTTGTGCCACCAAAATTTGGTTTACCATGTCCATGGTGATTTCCACCGTGGCATTGCGCAGGGCGTTTTCTTCCTCGTCTTGCATATCCTCGCGCGCCGTGTCCATTTGTTCCTGTGCACTTTCCAGCTCCGCTTCGGCGCTGGAAAGCGCCGTTTGCCCGGCAATGATTTCCGCGAGCCCGGCCGAAATTTGCAAAGTGCCGCTAATTTGCTGGCGGCTTAATTCCGCAAGCCCTGCCGACAGGGTGATGGCACCTTGCTCCATGCCGGCCAAGGTGGCCTCCAGCTGGGCAATGCCGCCACGCAAGCTTTCCATTTCGGCGGGCAAAGTGGCAATTTGCGCGTCGAGGGCATTTATATCGCCAAGGCCGAGTGCCTGCATGGCCGCTTCGGCCGTGGAAATGGTGGTGTTGAGGGTGCCAAGCTCGCTGTTGTATTCGTCTATTTTGGCGTCGATGCCGGCAAAATCGGTGCCGTGTGCCGCCAATTTTGCATTGGCTACTTGCACCTCGGTTTGGGCCAGCACCAAATCGGCCCGAAGCGTGGCAAGCGTTGCCTTTTCTGCGTCTGTTAGGGTGCCGGCCGTCTCTTTTTCGGCCAGGGGGGCAATTTGTGCCTCGAGCGCGCTCACTTTGGCGGTGAGGGTGGGATAGTCTGTTTTCAACTGTGTAAGTTCGGCAATGCCCGCGTTGAGCGTGTCTCGGCGTGTGTACAGGCTTTTGAGCTCGGCCGAAAGATTCGTGAGTGTGGGAAGCGTTGCCTCCAGCGCCGAAAGGCTTGCCTGCGAAGCTACAATTTGCGCGCTCACTTGTGCCATGCCCAGCTCTAGCTGGCTTTGCTGATCCTCCAGCAAAGCCTCTGCCTGCACCGACTGCGTGGCCAATTGGCCGCCGCCTGCTTCCAGCTCTTCACGTGCACTTTGTAGGTCGCTTTGGTTTTGGTTTACCTCGGAAATCCCGTTCAGAACTTCCCTTTCCGCATCGTCCAATTCTGTTTCGGCTTCTTGAAATTCATCTTGGATGCCGGCGCGGATTTCCCGGTTCAAGTTGTCTATTTTGGCCTGCGAAAGCAGCACATTCACTTGCTCTTGCACATTGCCGTTCATGTCTACGCTGGCAACACCGGAAACACCCTCCAGCTCGCTGAGCACTTCATCGTTTATAAACTCGGTTAATTCCACATTGCTTTTGCCTTCGAAGTTGGCCGCACTGACGACAACGGGCAAAAGGTCCGGGTTGAGCTTCATGATGAACGGGGTGACCACGGTATCGGGCCATTCGCCCGACACCGCATTGATGGCCTCGCGAATTTCCGGCACCACCACATCCATGTTGGCGCTGTCGTTGAATTCCAGCATGATTTGCGAAACGCTGTCGGAACTGGTGGAGGAGAGCATTTCGATGTTTTCAAGCGAAGCCATGGACTGCTCTAAAGGGCGTGTAACCGTGTTTTCCACCTCTTCCGGGGTGGCGCCGGGGTAGGCGGTTATCACAACGGCATACGGCAAATTGATGCTGGGCAACAAATCCGGAATCATATTCCCAAAGGAAACAAAACCGAGCACGAGAACCATGAACACCGTAACAAAGATGGTAAGCGGTTTTTTTACACTGAAACGAGAAATCATAATGTCTCCTAAGTCAAGTGAATGATGACATACTCCGACACACTGCCAAGGCGGATGGGGGTGTTCCAAGTGCCCATGCCCGAGGTGATAATCATGGTGCAATCATCCTGTTTTTCTTCGCCGTAAATGCCGTCGTACAGAAAACTTTCAAAAAAGCCAAGCGGGGGCATTTGCCCCCCGTGCGTGTGCCCACAAAGATACAAATCGGCCCCAAGTTGTGCCATTTGCTCAAAATCAATGGGAGAATGTTCAAGCACAACAATGGGTTTGGTTGCATCTAAGCCCGTTAAAAGGCTTTCGGCAGAAACCATATTGGCCCCAAGCGAAGCGTCCAAACGCCCCACAAGATAAAAGCGGTCGTCTATCAAAACGGTGTCATCCTCTAAAAGCACAATGCCGTTTTTTTCAAGGGTTTCGTGGATGAAGGCGACGTCCGTGGGCTCTCCGCCCGAGACCACGTGCGCGTCGCCCTCGTGGTTGCCCCACACAAAATAGGTGCCATAGGTGGAGGCAATGCTGCCAAGGGCCCGGCTGGCAATTTCAATTTCCTCGGCCGTGGTTCTCTCGTCGAACAAATCGCCGCCAAGCAGCACGATGTCCGGGTTTTGGCTTTCTATTTCGTGGCAATATTCCTCTATGTTTTCTGCCGTGATGGTAACGCCCACATGGGTATCGGCCAAAAAGGCAATGGTGAGCGCATCGCCCGTAAAATCCTTCTCGATGGGAACATCGTATGTCGTCATCACCACGTTGTAGCCGTTCCAAACGCCAAACGCCACCACGGCCGCCGTTAAAAATACAGCCGGGAGCCCCCCGCTGTATAGATGTTTAATAAACTTGTTTTGCAAAAACCATTTTCGATAAACAAGGCCGATGGCGTCGAACAAAAGGCAAAACACCGCGAAATAGCCAAAGACGACCGTGGCCGTGCCCAGTGGGTTTACAAAGGCGGCCACAAGCATGGCAAGGGTGGCCAAAGCGAACACAACCCGAAACCATTTCGGCTGTGTTTTAGAAAAAAAAGCAAACAGCCTTTTCGAAAAAAAATACAAATAAAGGCTGATGGCAAGAATGCCGGCCGCTACAATGGAAATGAAAAAAACTTGCATAGAAGATTTCGCTTTCGTTTAGGATGACAAGGGGAAAAAGGGGATTTCCCCGGGGTGTATGAATAGGGATGAGGCCGCTTCGCTTACTTCTACAGCACTGCCCGAAGTGATACCCTCGCCCGCATTCGGATGCTGTGAGGCATACAGGGCGTCTAGGGTGAATAAAATGAGCAAAACACAAGAGAGCACAACGAGCAGTTTTTGGTTTGCTTTGTTGATGAGGTCGTCCAGCAGCGGTGCAAGCAGATACACAACGGCAATGCCGCCAAGCCCAAACACCAAAAGACCCTCGCCACAAACGCGGCCCTGGAAGTTGAGGAAATAGCCGCTGTAGTCCCACCATTTTGTGCCGTTGTGTGTAAGTTCCAGCACATAGGCCGTGGTGTATTCCACAATGCCACACAAAACCACTGTGGCAAAAAATTGTACCAGCACATTTTTGCGAAGCCGATACAATAGGGTTAAAATCAAAAAGCCACCACCGCCGTAGATGGGAAGCCAGGGGCCATACATTGTGCCGCGGTTCACAAACACGCCATCTTTTATCAAGTACAGCGTCACCTCCCAAGCCCAGCCTATGAAACAAAAGATAAAAAACATCAAAATCAAGGTGGGAATGGAATACTTCTTCATATAGTTCGAAGTTTCATGTTTGATTTTTTTAGCTCGCCCAAGCAGGGGAGACAGGCGCGCGGGGTATTGCTCGGCGCTTAAAATATCTTTAAATTCTTTCACGTTGTTCTCGCGAACGATGGCAAGCTCTTGCTCTTCGTCGTCTTTTGTTCTGTGCAAGGCAATGCCAACAAAGCCCAAAGCGGTTTCCAGCTTACCCTTTGGCTTCGTCTGCGTTTTGGGTGCATTCAAAACCGTGGCAACATCGGCATAGGTTTCCTGCAAAAGTGCCGTGTTCGCTTTTTCGTAGAGGTAGACATCGCACAAAGCCTCTGTGCCCGCCAGCCCATTTTCTTTGGCGCGTGTGCGCATCTGCACATAAAATTCCGTGTAGGCGGCTGTTTGATAGGCGTTTGAATAAAAAAGGCCCGATAGCCCCAGGGTGAACAACCTTAAAATCATCCACCCCAAAAACGAAAATTCCAGCTTAAAGCACGCCCACTTGTGGCCGTGCATCATTTTGCGAGACAGGGTGATGGCCTCGTTTGGCGAAAAATTAGGGTTTTCGGCCAACAGAAAGGGCACCAGGAAGTAGGAATAGCGCTTGATGATGCCCCCTACCAAGAAAACACAGCTCCACAAAAGGAGATAAAGAAAGAGCACAAACATGGAAACCGACACTTTTCGCCATTTTTTCACGGAATGCAAAAACAGAAATCGATCGGGGGTGACGTGCTTGTAAAGACGGCTTTCCAAAAAGATGCGCCTGGAAACCACGCGATACACATTTCCGATGAAAAACCAAAAAACAAATGCCGAAAGCAAGCCGAGCAAGATGAGGACAATCGCACTGACTCCCTCCGAGTGAAGGACGGAGTTGAGGACGTTGAAGATTGTGTCAAAGAAGCTTCCCGAGTTAAAAGTGGTGATAAGGCCTGCAAAAACGCCCCGGCTTTGGCCAAAAACTTGCCGGCTGCCTTCCAAAAGGGCCGTGGGCAACTGAACGAAAGTGCTAAGCTCCGCACTTTGGCTGTGAAAAATGGTTAACGAATCGGAAAATTCACTGCCGATAAGGGCCGCAAACAAGCAGGTGAACAGCAAAAACAGGTAGTTGGTTTTTACAACACCGCGTGCTTTCTTTTTCAATTCTGCTCGATTTATTGTGTGTTTTTTTGTTGGGTGTGGCACAAAATCCTCCCGGTGAAAAAAGATGCGGTTTTAAGGGCTGAAACCAAGTGTATCATGCGATAAAGGCAAAGTGAACCGCTATCACACCGGCTAAAACAGGGGCGAAAAGGTTCTTAAAATGCCAAGTAGGGCAAACTTTACGGGGGAAAGCCGCCCAAGGTAGGGCTGGTTTTCCAAGGTGATTTCCCGGCACAAAGCTTGTGTTTGCAAAAAATCGGCTTTCACTTTGGAAACGGCGGGCGAAAGATGCATCCAAACCCCACATTCATAGTGCAGTGCCAAGCTGCGATAATCGAGGTTGATGGTGCCCACAACGGCGCTTTCATCGTCGCTGACGAACATTTTGGCGTGGATGAACCCGGGGGTGTATTCATACACCTTTACACCCGCTTTCAAAAGGGTTTTATAGTAAGAGCGAGAGAGAAACCACACCATTTTTTTATCCGGAATGCCGGGCAAAATCATGCGCACATCCACGCCGGTTTTGGCCGCCGTGGTGAGAGACACCATCATCTCGCGGCTGATGATGAGGTAGGGTGTTGTGATGTAGACATAGTTTTTGGCGCCGTCGAGTAGGCCCCGGTACACCGTTTCGCCAACGGGGTCTTTATCGAGCGGGGTGTCGGCAAAGGGCTGCACAACCCCTTCGGCCGCAAAGCTTTCGCTGGGGGCAAAACGCGAAAAATCCGCTGCTTCTTCGGTAAGCGTGGCCCACATTGAAAGGAACATCACGGTTAAATTATACACACCGTCACCCTTCAACATCACAGCGGTGTCTTTCCAGTGGCCAAAGCGCACCTTTTCGTTGATGTATTCGTCGGCCAAGTTTACGCCACCCGTAAAGCCCACATTTCCGTCGACAACCAGAATTTTGCGGTGGTCGCGGTTGTTGAAATTGGAGTTGAACAGGGTGCGCATTGGGTTGAACACGCGGCAGTCGATGCCGTGTTTGCGCAGGCGCTTTACAAAGCCGCGGGGCAAGGTGGTGAGGCAACCAAGGTCGTCGAACATCAGGCGCACATCCAAACCGGCGGCGGCCTTTTCTATTAAAACGGCCTCGATGGCATTCCACATCTTGCCTTCTTCAATGATGAAATATTCCATAAAAATGAAGGTTTTGGCGGCTTTCAACTCCAAAAGCATCGCGGCAAATTTGTCTTCTCCCAGTGGGAAATACGTCACCTGTGTGTTGGTGTGCGCGGGCGAAAGGGAAACGCGGCGCAGGTATTCGCTTTGGCGCACAGCGCTTGTGCTGCCGGAAAAGCACGAATCGGGCAGGGGTGGCGTTTCTTTCATCCATTTTTTTTGATGAGAATCCATGGTTTCACGCACTTTTTTTTGCCGGCTGGAGTCTCGGTGTTTGCCCAAAACCAGATAGATGATGCCGCCTGCAATGGGCAAGGAGTGCAACACAATAATCCACGGAATTTTTATTTCCGGGTAGTTATCATCAAGAATGATGAAGATGAGACAAACGCTGTTGAGCAAGAGCAAAAGAATAATTAAAATATCGGCATAACTGCCCAGCAAAAGAACAAGCCCAAACCAAAAAACAATTTGCAGCGCAGCCGTGAACGCCATCACAACCACACGCGCCAGAACACTTAGTTTCATTGTATGAACCCCCTTTTTCACAGCCAATACCGAACGATGCAGATAACGCCGACACAATTTGGGGCAGGGCGGTTGAAGGAAGAAAAAAGCCAAAGCGCAAGGCCGCCTTACAAGGCAAAATGATGCCGATACTTCCCACAATTTTAGCACGAAAAGCCCTGAAAAGCAAGTGTAAAAACACAAAAATGCCAACAAAAATAACGAAAAAACGCAAAAACCTAAGATGATGAAGACAGCAAAAGCTGCATGTTGCCACCCATGATGCAGCTCCATTCGTAGGGGGTTAAATTTGCTTTTTCGCGAATGTTTTCCACAAAGATGGAAAAATTTTGCCCCATGCAGAGGCGTGGGTAAATGGTGAGCGGAAAATCGGAGCCAAACAGAATTTTCTGCGGGCCCACAAGCTGTATCAAGGCACGGATACTGCGAATGTTGTAGAGCAGGGGTGTTGCGGCAAGGTCATAGTAAACATTGGAAAAGGCCTCGCGTATGTCGGGGCGCAATTCGTAAAAGGGCAGGCCGCCCCCCATGTGAGATAAAATCATGCGCAGTTTTGGGAATTGTTTTGCCAAACGGAAAAACCCCTCAACGGGGGTTAAGTCTTTGCCGGCATAGAGGTGCCCAACAGGCTCGCCCACGTGGAAGTTTACGGGCATGTGCAAAGCCTCGGCCGCTTCCAGCACCCGAAGCAGGCCGGGGTGGTCAAGCGCATAATCGTTGCCGCCGGGGCCCAGTTCTCCAACGCCCACAAACCCCATCTTGTGGCAACGTTCCAGCTCTTGCACGGCCTTTTCGCCAAACCTTGGGTTAATTGCCGCAAAGGCTTTGAAACGTTGTGGAAAGCGCGTTTGCATTTCGTGCATGGCGTCGTTGCCGCGCACACACAGCTCATGCGTGCGCCAGTACCATCCTTGCATCACAAGCACATCCAGCCCGGCTTCGTCGGCGGCGTGCAAAGCCTCCTCGGCCGTGGCAAACGCCTCGCGCACGCGGCTGTGCGTGTCTTCGCGCGTTAAGGCGGCAAAGTGTGCATCCCTTTGTGCATACCAATCCCAGTTTTTCACCACATCTTCGGGGAACATGTGCACATGGGCGTCTATCAATTTGAATTCGGGCATAGCCATTTCTCCCATTGCGTTGGTAGAGGTGGGCACGCTTCGTTCGTGCTGCCAAAAAACGGCAGGTTGGAGCCGTACAAAAGCCCTTCGCGCCCCAGGCAATCGGCCACCGCCGCCTGTGCATTTTCTAAGAAGGGGCTGTCATCGGGGGCGGTGTCGAACCACACGTTTTGCAGTTTTTTTTGCACTTCGGGCATCAGGGCATAAAAAGGCAGGCCGGCCCCGTAGTGAGACAGCAAAAGCGTCAAGGCGGGGTGTTCTTCAATAAATTGCAACAACGCACGCACAGACAAAGCCTCGCCGTGTGGCTCGCACACGGGAAAGCGCGTGTAGAGGTTTAGGGGCTTATCGGCCTCTTCGCACAGAGAGCACAGGCGCAAAAAGTGAGGGTCTTGCAAGGAAAAATTTTGCCGCACGGGGTCGAGCTCGCCAAGGCCGATAAAACCTGCCTCAAAACAGCGAAAAGCCTCGTGCAATGCCTCGCTGCCCAAAGCGGGAGACACGGTGCAGAAGCCTTTCACCTTGTCGGGGCACGTTCTCATCGCGGCCGCGATGAGGCGGTTTTGCTCTTGGCACAAGGCCATATCGGAAAAGGGCCAGCCACGCAGCACAAGCATCTGCGCGCCGCAAACGGCCGCTTCTTGCAAGCTCTCTTGCAAAGTGAGGGCGTGGCCGCCGGCGAAGGGCGCTTCCTTTCGCGCTTTCTCAAGAAGATGCTCGGAAAACAGGTGAACGTGCGTGTCGGCTTGCATGGGCTATTCCTCTATTCGGCCATGTCTTTGGGGATGATTACATCATCCACCGGCGGCGGGGCTTCTTCGGCCGGCAGCGGCAATTGGGGGCCGATGTGCACGCCGATTTTGGGCAACAGCATCAGAAGTGGTGTGCCCACAAGGGCCGCACCCACGGAGAAAACCGTTCTTTCCAGCGGGGCAACACCGGCCAGAAGAATCCAATTTTCGGCGGGAAGTTCAAACAGATAGACCGAGGCCATGTTTGCCAAAGAAGAGCCGCTAACGGCACCGGCAAAGGAACACAGGAAAATGGCGATTGCCTTGAGGGGGGCTTTGCCGCAAAGCAACCATTTTTTGCCAAAAATACCGCCAAACACCGCCATCACGGCGCCAAGGCCATAGAAGACAATGGGGAAAATAAATGCTTCGCGGCCAATTTCGGTGGAATAAAACAGAAGGGTGCCAAGGCCGATGATGCCAATGGAAACAGGCCATTTGCCACGGCTTACAAAGCCGGCGGCCAAGGCGTTGAGTGTGCCGATTAAGAAAGTGGCAAGGCCAAGCCAAGCCGTGTGCGGTGCCATAAGTTGGCCAATGAACCCGCCAACACCGGCACAAATGGCGCCCGGGATGGGGCCGAAAAAAATGCCGGCCAAAGGAATGAGCGCGGAGCTTAAAGAAAAGGTACTTCCGGTTCCAATCATGGGAATGGAGGGCAGAATGCGTGCGGTGGCAATGAGCGCGGCCCAAATGGCCAGCACAGCGGGATGCACATTGCCAAGGGGCGAAGCCGCTTTCTTTTTAAGGATGTTCGGTTCAGGTTTCTGGTTCATGAGTTCCTCCGGTTGTGATGAGTATTTATGGTAGAGACAAAGCACTTTGAGTGCGGTGATGCCGCGGCAATACAGATGAATGAGAACAGAAAAAAGCCATGAAAAGGGCAGGGCGCAAACGAGGGTGCGTAGCCACAAGCCAAATCGTGTGGATTGTTTGCACGGCCGGACAAAAAAAGCCGGACGGGAATCGGCCGAAAGAGGCACGGGGAGCGGCCGTTTCAAAACGCTCTAGGCCAAGGGGGCAAGGCAATCGGCCATTTCGTTTACAGAGCAAATGGTTTTGTCGATGCCAAAATGGGGGGCGAGCGTAGAGGCAAGCTCTGTGATTTGAGGGGGTTTGATGTGGGTGGTGGCCAGAAGTTCCGGCTGCGAAAACACAGAACGCGTCTCGTCATCAAGCAAAATATTTGCCCGCGACATCACGATGGCACGGTTTGTGTATTCGGCCACAAGAGCCATGTGGTGCGTTACCACGACCACGGTTTTTCCGAGGCGGTGCAACTCTTTGGCGATGTCCATCACCTGGTAGCATCCGCGATAATCTTGCCCACCGGTGGGTTCGTCCAAAAGGAGAATATCCGGGTTCATGGCAAGCACGCAGGCAATCACCACCTTGGCGCGGTCGCCGCGGCTCAGGGCAAGGGGGAATTGCTCCACCGCATCGAGCAAGCCAACAGACGCAAGCGCCGACGCACTGCGGTTTTCAATTTCCTCTTTGTCCAAACCGAGGTTTTCAAGGCTGAAGGCAATTTCCTCGCGAACGGTGGCGGCAAAAAGCTGCCTGTCTGGGTTTTGAAGCACAAAGCCCACACTTTGTGAAATTTCGCTTACGGCCCAATCGGCAATGTCTTTGCCGTTCACCCATACGCTGCCGGTTGTGGGGCGAAGCAAGCCCGTGATGTTCTTGAGTAGGGTGGAGTTTCCCGCGCCGTTTTGCCCGATGATGGCCACGAATTCCCCTTTTTCGATTTTTAGGTCGATGTGTTCAAGGGCAGTGTGCCCCCCTTTATAGGTGTAGCATAGGTCGCGAATTTCCAAAGCATACGCATTTTCCATCTTATGTGCCACCTTTCCACTGCTTTAAAGAACGAACGGCCTCTTCGCTTGTGATGGGAAAGGTGCCAAGCGGCTTGCCGCGCTTAGAAAGTGTGTTGGCAAGCTCGGATACCTGTGGTGGCCGAATCCAGTTGTCACGCAGCAACTGCTCTTGTTTAAAGATGTGGTGGGGCGTGTCGTAGGCGGCAATTTTTCCGTTTTTAATCACAAGGGCTTTGTTGGCCACACGCGCCACCTCTTCGCCTTTGTGGGTGGCCATGACAACGGTGATGTTGTGGGTTTCTTTCAGCTCTTCCAGCACATCAAACACCTCTGAGGTGCCAATGGGGTCCAGCTGGGAGGTGGGCTCGTCCAGCACGAGAATATCCGGTTGCATGGCAATGGCAGCCGCCACGGCCAAGCGTTGTTTTTGCCCACCGGACAGGGCCGACGGGTGTTCCCCGGCAAAGTCTTGCAGGCGCACAACCGACAAGGCATGGTTTACATTCTTTTGAATTTTTTGGGCAGGCCACTGCAAATTTTCTTGCCCGAAGGCAACTTCATCGAAAACACGGGTTGTGAATATTTGGGTTTCCGGGTCTTCCAAAACCATGCCCACCTTCGTGGAAAGGCCGGCCACACTGTATTCTTTTGTGGAAAGGCCGGCCACGTGGACATCCCCAAGCAGTTGCCCCCCGTGCGAGTGTGGAATAACGCCATTCAAAAGCTGGCAAAAGGTGGTTTTTCCGGCGCCGTTTCCGCCCAGAACGGCTACAAAATCGCCTTTTTCAATTTCCAAATTCAAGTTTTTCAAAACCCATTCGTTTGTGCGCGGGTATTTGTAAGACACATCTCGCAGGGTGATGATTGCCTCTCCCATAAAAACCCCTTTTAAACCAAAATAAATTTGAGAACCACAATGAAAATACACAGGGATAAGCCGAGACATAAAATGGCAATGTCCCTGGGCGTGATACGAATATTTTCCACATAACTGCGCTTTTTATAGGCACCAAAGGCCCTTGAATCCATGGCCACGCCCATCATTTGTGCCCGGCGCATGGAGCCCGTGACCAAGGGGATGACAAGCGGGCCATATGCTTTGAGTTTCTGCAAAGCATTTCCTTTTTCAAAAACAGTGAAACCACGCAACTTTTGTGCGTCCATGATCGTGGTGGCCTCCTCGCGCAGGGTGGGAATTAAATTGAGCGCGGTGGTGGCAATGTAGGCAATTTGGTAGTTGAGGCCAAGGCGCACAAGGGCGATGGAGAGCCGGTTTACGGGCGTGGTCATGGTCATCAGAGGCATGAGACAAATGACGACAAGCAGACGAAAACCAAGCAGCAGGCCCTGCAAGATGCCATCGAGGTACAAAGCGCCAAAGCCACCGAGAATGGGCACAAAGGAGGGGATAAGGGGCTGAATCAAAGCGACGTCACCCTCCACAAAAACAGCCTGCATAAAGGTGATGAAGGCCGTGAGTGTGACGATCCATTTCATGTAACTCAGCACTTTTTTTACAGGCAAACCCGCAACGACCCACAAAATCATCAGCGCCAAAAAGGTGGCGAACAGCACATAGAAATTTGTGCTGATGAACACGGCCATGGTAAGGCAAGTGAGCAAAATCACTTTCACCCGTGGGTCCAGCTTGTGTAAAAAAGAATTTCCGGGGTAATACTCTATTAAATCCATACTAAGAATTATACAAAAGCAGCAGAGAGGTGTCAAACCCCTTTGCTTGTTTCACAAAAGAGGGACAAGGCGATTGTGCGCTGTGCCAAAATGAAAAGCCGGCAGAAAAATTTCCGTCGGCTTTTTGCATGCGCTGTTCCGTGCCGGGGCTACAGCCTTGCTACGCCGCTGTTTCTGGCAGCCGTGGCAACGGCCTGTGCCACGGCGGGGCGAATGCGCGCGTCAAAGGCCTCGGGCAAAATGTACTCGGGGTTTAACTCGTCTTCGCCAATGAGGTTTGCCAGCGCATAGGCCGCGGCAATTTTCATTTTGTCGTTGATATCGGAGGCGCGCACATCCAAAGCCCCGCGGAACAAGGCCGGGAATGCGAGCACGTTGTTGATTTGGTTTGCAAAATCACTGCGGCCGGTGCCCACCACGGCAGCGCCGGCATCCTTGGCAAGCTGGGGCATGATTTCGGGCGTGGGGTTTGACATGGGGAACAAAATGGGTTTTTCCGCCATGCTGCGCACCATGTCTTGCGTAACGGTGCCCGGTGCCGAAAGACCGATGAATACGTCGGCGCCCTGTATCACCTCGGCAAGGCTGCCTTTGCGCATTTTGCGGTTGCTGATGGCGGCCATGGCCTCCTTTTCGGCGTTGAGGCCGTCTCGGCCCTCATAAATGGCGCCCTGGCTGTCGCACAAAATCACGTCGCTTAAGCCCATGGCCATCAAAAGGCGAATCACGGCAACACCGGCCGCGCCGGCGCCGTTTGTGACGACACGGATGTTCTGAATGTCCTTGCCCACGAGCTTGAGGGCGTTGACCAAAGCCGCCAGTGTCACCACGGCGGTGCCGTGTTGGTCGTCGTGAAAGATGGGAATGTCGCAGCGCTCTTTCAGCTTGCGTTCGATTTCGAAACAGCGCGGAGCCGCAATGTCTTCAAGGTTGATGCCGCCAAAGCTGCCGGCGAGCAAGGCCACGGTGTTCACAATATCGTCCACGTCTTTGCTGCGAATGCAAAGGGGAACGGCGTCCACGCCGCCGAAGGCTTTGAACAAAACGCACTTGCCCTCCATCACGGGCATAGAGGCCTCGGGGCCAATGTCTCCAAGCCCCAAAACGGCCGTGCCGTCACTCACCACGGCCACGGTGTTCCAGCGGCCTGTAAGCGTGAAACTTTTTGCGGGGTCTTTTTGTATTTCAAGGCAGGGCTGTGCAACGCCGGGTGTGTAGGCGATGGACAAATCCTCTTTGGAGTTGACGGGCATTTTGGGAATGGTTTCCAGCTTGCCGCGCCATTCCTCGTGTTTTTCTAAAGAAATCTTCGCATAATCCATGGGTTTTTCTAACCTTTCTGCCGTTGTCTGTTAATGGGGCTGCACACGGGCGCCCTTTGTGCCCGTGCGCAACCCTGTTATTCAGTATAAACAAAGTGCACGGTTTTGTCCATTGCCGGCCTTATGGAAGTGGCAGGTCGGCGCCGGATTTGGGCTTGTTTTTTGTTTGCATGCCTTTGAGGTGGAAACCCGAGGAGATGGCCTTTGTGGGACATACTTTTTTGCAATCGCCACAGCGAATGCACTCGGCACTGTTGCAATTGTTTTCTGCATCCACACCCATTTTGCACGCTTTCGTGCATTTTTTGCAGTGGATACAGTTTTCGTTTACCTCCAAACGATACAGGCTGAGGCGGTTGAACAAGCCATAAAAGGCGCCCAGTGGGCAAATGTATTTGCAAAAAGGCCGATAGACAACAAGGCTTGCAAGCAAAATGACAAGTAAAATGCCAAGTTTTAGGGCAAACAGCCCGCCGAGCAGTGTGCGCAAAGACGGGTTTGTGAAAAGCAGAGGCAGGCCGGCAAACAAGGTGCCGGAGGGGCAAATCCATTTGCAAAAGTAAGGGCTTGCAATGCCGAATTGATTGGTGAGAAACAGGGGCAGGGCCACCACAAACACGGCCAGGACAACATATTTCAAATAGCGCAAGGGGGCGTCTATTTTTTTTGGCAATTCCCATTTTTTAAACTTCACCTTGTGAAGCAGGTCTTGCACAAAACCAAAGGGGCACAAAAAACCGCAGATGAAGCGGCCCAGCAAAACGGCAAAAAGCAACAAAAAACCCAACACGTAAAACGGGACATTTTTTTGCCCGCCGCTTGTAAGGGCCGCCTGAAAAGAGCCCACGGGGCAGGCGCCGAGCGCACCGGGGCAGGAATAGCAATTTAGCCCCGGCACACACAAAGCCTTCGAGCGCCCTTGGTAAATGGTGCCGGAAACAAAACCGGCCAAATTCGCGTTTGTGGCCAAGGTGAAAACAAGCTGCACCGTATGTCTTCGATTGATTTTCATTAGCCCACCCCAATGCATTCAAGGCATATGCGAATGGCTTTGTCCATTGTGCGGATGTGCTCGTTGTCTAAAACGCCCAAGAGCAAAAAGGCGAAGGCAACCAGCAGAACCCCGCCCAAAAGAAGGCCGCGCCGCTTTTCGCCCGTGCTCATAGCTGCTCCAGAACCGTGTTGGTCATGTCGAGGTAGAACTGGGAAATATCCTCGCTCGGGGCCCCTTCCAAGGCATGCACAACATAGCCCTCACTGTTTACAAACAAGGTGGTGGGGAAACTTTGCACCCGGCGCATGATGTTTTCGTCCACGCTGTCGCTCACTTCCAAAACCGGGAAAGTGCAACCGTTTTCGTCCAAAATGGTTTGTGCCAGCTCCCTTTGTTCGGTGGCATCGTCGCAAATGGTGAAGAAGTTCACATTGTCCGGCAAACTTTCAGATACAATTTGCAAATCGGCCATTTCGGCAATGCACGGTGGGCACCATGTGGCCCAGATGTTGATGACGGTTAAATCGTAATCGGCAAGAATGTCTTGGCTGAGGGTGTCCCCCTCGAGTGTTTGGGATTCAAAGGTGCCCAAATTGAGCAGGTTGGATGTGTCCAAAGAGCCCTCAGAACCGCCGGTTTCAGAGGCCGGGGGCTTGTCGGTTGGGGCGATGGAGGCGGCTGCCTCGGGAGACTCTGAAGTGGCTGAAGAACCGCAGGCCGCGAGGAGGAGAACACACAGAAGAAAAGCCAGTGCTTTTTTGGTCTTTGGATGGTTCATGGGAATACTCCTTTCCTTTGGAACTCTCAATTTTTTAAAAACCATGCTGACACGCAACATGCAAGCAACTTATATAGACAGTGCCCATGGGCTTCTTTGTGAAAAGAAAATTCAGGCACCTCAAAATGCAAAACTCAACGAATGGAACCGGCGGTTAAGCCGAGGCTTGTGGACGAAATACCCTTTTGGCGGCCGAGCCACAGGCAGGCCTCCAACACGGCACCGCCCACACAGCGAGCCTTATCCGAAATGGTGTGGCAATCCACCTGTTCTGCCGCGCGCGGGTCCACATCGGCCACCTTCAGGCCCGGCGTAACGGCAAAGCCTTCGGCAATCAAACCGCGCAGCACCCCCGTAAGCGGGGAAACCACCGCAAACGTATCCAGATAGAAAAGCACCTCGCCCTCTTGCACAAAGTCGCCGAGGTGCTTTTTGTGCACCATGCGCCCGCCGCAAGGGGCGTGGATTACACGCTCTTTGCTTTTGCCCGCAAATTCGCCCGGCACGCCGGTGTTGGCAAGGGCACTTCCGTTTACAATCAGCGCGCCCAGGCGGTGGCCGCGCATGGTTTCCACCACCGCGTCCACATCATCGGGTGCCGTGAAACCCGGCCCCACCCCGATGGTGAGAGCCGCCATGCCGCGATGTGTTCCCAAGTTTCGTTTGGCCAAAATGGCATCCACCACAATGGCGGGGCAAAAATGGGGAATGCTTTCGGCTTTTTCGTCCACAAGCACGGGCACCGCGCCACTTTGCAAAATGGCGGCACAATCCCCTGCCGTGCCGGCAAGGCGGGCCGGCATATCTTCCACCTGTGTGCTGCCTTCGTAAACGGCACTGCTCAGCGCAACCGAACGGCGGATGGTGCTGGGCTTTGCCACCTCCAGAACCACAGGCGAAAGCCCGCTGCGCCATAACTTATGCACAATTCCCGTGGCAATGTCTCCGCCGCCACGCACCAAAACCATGAAAGTACCCCCCTCCTCAAAACTCCGCTATGCAAGTTATTTACTAGGTGATACTGATTATAACACAAATTGTGTGGTTTTTCCAGCATGGTCACACGCTTTTTCAACACACTCTAGCCAAACGAAACCGGATATGTTATACTAAACTAAAAGTTTCTGTAAGTTTCTGTCTAAAACAAGCCTACAAAAGCGAGGTTTTGAAAAACCATGAAGAAGAAGAAAAAGCTAATCATCATTATCATCATTGCTGTGGTTGTTTTGGTGGGGGCATTCCTCGCCCTATTTTTCCTTGGTTTGCTGCCGTTTGGTGGTGGGGAAGAAAGCGCTTCGGGCATGGATGCCTCCTCGATGGCCACTTCGGGCTCCATGTCGATGGCCTCTTCCGGCTCGATGATGTCGACCTCCGGCTCCATGATGCCGGCCTCCGGCTCGATGGCGCAAACAAGCGATGTCGCTACAAACCTGCCACCGGCAAATCCGGAGCGATTCTTTGAGGGCGAGTATTATTTCCAAAACATAACAGGCAGCCCTCTTGTGGAAATTCAGCTGGCGCCTTCGGGCACCGCCGTGTGGGAAAGCAACCTGCTTGGGGAAACCACCTTGGAAAACGGGGAAACATGGGCTTTGCCGCTGATGCTGCGTGACCTTGGCACCACGTGGGATTTGCGCACAACCGATGCAAACGGGCAGGAAATGTTGTATACAGATTTGAATTTATACGAGAACAGCAAGTTTGTGCTCACTGTGGAGGGCGACAGCCCCAGCCTGCGGCAGGCACCTTAGAACCATATAAAAAAAGATTGTATGCAAAAACACAAAAAAGGCACTTGATATTTTCTTTATAATCTGTTAAACTATTTTAGCGAGCTTCATTCAGCAAAGGGTTTTCTATTGTTAAAGCACGGCGCTGATTCTATATTTTGCACAAAGAGGAGGTGCAGTGAATGGCAAAGTGTAGCATTTGTAATAAGGGAGTCACTTTTGGCATCAAAGTTTCGCATTCCCATCGTAGAAGTAACCGTATGTGGAAACCGAATGTGAAGCGTGTAAAGGCCGTGGTGGATGGATCGCCCAAAACGGTTTATGCCTGCACCCGTTGCTTGCGCTCGGGCAAAGTGACACGCGCAGTATAAGGCACACAATTAAAAAAACACCGCTTTTCCGGTTTTGCGCATCAAACGATGCGAGAGCCGAAAGCGGTGTTTTTTTGTTTGGGAAAGTGCAAGGTTTTCCCATATTTCACATAAAAACCTTGCACTTTTGTTTTCGCCTTTTCATTTATGGGGCGAAAACACAGTGGAGTGCATCAAGATATGCCCCATAAAAGTGCTGTTTTTAGCACTTTTATGGCCACCGCATATTGCGGTGGAGCTGAATGAACCCTGTAGGGATTCATTTAGCAGGCATTATTTATGCATCTGTTTCGTTGTCGTGTGAAATGACACAAGAGCCCTCGATGGGCAGGTAGATGCGCGTGACATAATCGCTTGGGTTTTTGGTCATGGTGGCGCCAATCATATATTCTTCCACAGATGTGCCGCACAAGCGGATGCCCTTTTCCTTGGCAAAAGCTTCAAGCTTTAAATAGGTATCGTGCATGTGTTGGTAGTGCCCCACAAAAATGGTGGATACGGCCCGGAAAGGCCCAAGAATACGGCTGTTGGGGGGCGAACTATCCTTGTTCATAATGTTCATGCACACTTCAAAATCGCCCGCTTCGTCTTCGGGGGCATCGCTGAATTGCTTGAGGTAATCCTTTGGGAAAATGGCCATGTTCGCCCCGGCCACACTTACATTTTGTTGTTCGGCCAATTTTAAAAGTTCGGCTCTGCGAGAAATAAACAGGTTTTGCGCGTTCCACACACTAATGTAGCGTGTGGAAAGAACCAAACGTGCAGGGAACTCAACAAGCTCGATATCGGCCGGTGTACGCTCGCGGTCAAAGCGGCCGGTTTCATGCACGCCCTTGCTCACACGCAGCAAAATATCCATGGTGAGATTGTATTTTCTTTGTACATTTTCCATTTCCCCGCGCAAGCTGTACAGGCGGTTTTCCAACTCCTGCTGCAAGACATTCAATTGACGCTCTCCAAGCGCTTTGCTGATGTCTTTTAGCGAGAAATCCAAGCTTTTGAGTTCCTGCAAAAGCAAAATTTCTTCAATTTGATTTTCTGTATAATAGCGGTAATTGGTTTGCTCGTCTCGGTATTGTGGAATGAGAATTTGGTTTGTGTCATAATAGCGAAGCTGTTTTTTAGAGATGTTGCAAAGCTCGGCCATTTGCCCTACGGTGTATTTTTTGGTGCCTTGGCTCATGCGGTTATCCTTCCTTCGTGGGGGAGCGTTTTTTTTGGGTGCAAAATGTGGGCTGGCGCGGCGGCCACAGCACAGCTTTGTGTGCAGGCATAAACCTTAAGCCCCAAGGAAGGTACCCACAAAAAGGCCATAGTAGTTGCCAATGACATAGCCCAAGGTGCCCACTAAAATGGTGGGCACAATGAGAGAGGTCCACCCTTTGGACACAGCCAAGGCAGCCGCCGTGGTGGGCCCGCCGATGTTGGCATTGGAGGCGAGGCAAATTTCTTCCACGCTGAATTTGAACAGTTTGCCAAAGCCAAAAGAGAACAACATATTGGTGAGCACGATGATGGCGCAAAACACGAGGAGCAAAGGTGCCTGTGTGAGGATGAGATAAATGGAGGCAGGAACGCCGATGACCGCGAAGAAAATGTGGATAAAAAACGTGCCAATTTCCTGTGCACCGGCCAAATTGCCGAAAAAGTTTGGAAAAGCCGTGGCCAGCGCCATGGTAAGCGTGGTCATAAGCAGGTATTTGCTGCCAAGCAAACCGTTGAGCAGCGAAAAAACAAAGTTTGTGGTGGGGATGGTGGCCGCAATGAGATCGGCCACGGCCGTGGAAACGGCCACTATGGCAAAGGTGCAGGCAACACAAAGGGCAATTTGCTTTAAGGAGATGGGTTTTGCCTTCCAATAGGAATCGGCCCTATTTTGGTTGCCGTCCCCCTCGGCGGCCAAGGCATCTTCCAAGGGATGGGTGTAGTGCTTTTTGAAAAAAGCGATGCCGGGAATGGCCACAAGGGCAAAGAAATACAAAACCATGAGCAGGTTGTCGGCCACAATGGAGGTGGAAACGGTATCACCGGTCAGGCCAAAGGCATCGGCCATGGCCGCAAGGTTTACGCTGCCACCGGTGTAAGAGCCCACCATCATGGCTGTGATACCGGCAAGGTTATCGATAAAGGCGTTGAAGAGATAAAAGGCCAAAATGCCACCCACAACGGTGCCAATGCCGCTGATGAGATAGATGGCCAGCATACGGCCGCTTTCTTTCCATATTTTCTTGATGTTGCAGTTGAACAAAAGCAGTGGAATGGCCAGCGGAACCACCCAGCCCCAAACCAAATCGTAGGCGGCGGCTTCAACGGGGATGATGCGCAGGTTAGACAAAACCATGGCGCCGATTAAGGCGATGATGCACCCGGTTAGCTTCGAGGCCCAGGCATAGCGCTGCTCAAGCACAATGGCCAGTGCCGCAATTCCCACGAGGATGGCCATCAAAGCCAGGGTGTTGTCTGATTGAATGAGTGTAGACATAACAATTCCCCTTTCTATTTGTATTGGGAATAGTATAAGTCCGGCGAATCATACTTGTCAAGTATGGCTCTGGTATGTCAGTGGGGAATAAACAGTTCTTTTTGAATGGCGGCAGTCATGGCGCGCGCGGCGGCCGAGGGGGACAAGCTGCCCGCTTGCAGTTCTGCCTCGATGGCCTGCAAAGCCGCTTGCACTTGTGGGTTTTGGTAAATAAACTTGTCAATTTGCTCTTTGGCCGTGCTGTGCACCCAAGAGAGGGTTTGCTCTTCGCGCCGCTGCGCAAACACACCGCTGGTGTGGGTTGCCTCCACAAAGCGCAAAATTACATGCCAAAGCTCTTCAATGCCCGTCCCCTCGCGTGCCGAGGCCGTGTAGGCAGCGGTGACCCAGCCCGGGGTGGCAGGGCGCAAATAGTGCAAAATTTGTTCGTATTCGCTGCGTGCGGTTTGCGCTTTTTGCAAGTTGTCGCCATCGGCCTTGTTTACCACAATGGCATCGGCGGTTTCCATCACACCTTTTTTGATGCCCTGCAATTCATCGCCGGCGCCCGTGAGGGCAAGCACCATAAAAAAATCTACCATGGAGCGCACAAGGGTTTCGCTTTGCCCCACACCCACGGTTTCCAAAAGCAACACATCGAAGCCGGCCGCCTCGCACAAAAGCAGGGTTTCGCGGCTTTTGCGTGCCACGCCGCCCAGGGTTCCACCCGTGGGCGAAGGGCGAATGAAGGCGTTTTCACAGCGCGCGAGGCGCTCCATGCGCACCTTATCGCCCAGAATGCTGCCCCGTGTTACGGCACTGGAAGGGTCTACAGCAAGCACGGCCACGCGTTTCTTGTGTACTTCGCACAAATGGGTGCCAAGGGCATCGACAAAGGTGCTTTTTCCGGCCCCGGGAACACCGGTGATGCCCACGCGCACAGCACCGCCCGTGTGTGGCAAGAGCAAGCGCAAAATCTCTTGCCCAAGCTCAAAGTGTTTTTCGGCGTTGCTTTCAATGATGGTGATGGCACGCGAAAGAAGCATTCGATTGCCGCCGAGTATGCCATTTGCATACTCGGCGGCGCTGAATGCTTTGTTTGTTGGAAGCTTTTTATTGTGTGTTGGCATTTGGGTTTTAACATCCTTTATGCCCGCTGATACATGGGTGGTAAATTCTGCGCCGGCATCCTTGGGAACCCAGCTTGGCCGTTCTTTTGGCCGGCTCATGCCTCGTCGGCTCCAAGGTGCCGGTTTAGCGCGGCCAGCATTTCCTTGGCCGCCTCGGGAATAACCGTGCCGGGGCCGAAGATACAAGTGGCACCGTGCTCATACAAATAGTCGTAGTCCTGCGCGGGAATTACACCGCCGGCAATCACCAAAATGTCTTCACGGCCAAGCTTCTTCAGCTCTTCCACCACCTGCGGAAGCAGGGTTTTGTGGCCGGCGGCAAGGCTGCTCATGCCAATGATGTGCACGTCGTTGTCGGCGGCGTCTTGCGCGGTTTCCTTCGGGGTTTGGAACAAGGGGCCAATGTCCACATCAAAGCCCATGTCCGCATAGGCTGTGGCCACCACCTTGGCGCCGCGGTCGTGCCCATCTTGGCCCATCTTTGCAATGAAGATGCGCGGGCGTCGTCCCTCTCGTGCTTCAAAGTCATCGGTCATTTTTTGCACTTCGGCAATCGCGCTTTGCTCTGTGTAGGCGCCGGAATACACGCCGGAAATAGAGCGTATCACGGCCTTATGCCTGCCGGAAACGGCCTCGATGGCGGCGGAAATCTCCCCAAGAGACGCACGCGCACGCGCGGCGTTTACAGAGAGTTCCAAAAGGTTGCCCTCGCCGGTTTCGGCCGCCTGTGTAAGGGCACGCAGGCATGCATCCACTTGGTTTTGGTCTCTGTTTTCTTTCAATGTTCTCAGTCTCTCTATCTGTTTTTTTCGCACGGCCGTGTTGTCCACCTCGAGGATGTCCAAAGCGTCTTCCTCATCTTTTTGCAGATAGTTCAGCCCCACAATACGCTCGCTGGCACAGTCGATGCGTGCTTGCCTGCGCGCGGCGGCCTCTTCAATGCGCATTTTGGGCAGGCCCGTGTCGATGGCTTTGGCCATGCCGCCCAGGGCGTCTATCTCCTCAATATGGGCAGCGGCCTTGCGAATGAGCTCGTCGGTGAGCGCCTCTACATAGTAGGAGCCGCCCCACGGATCCACCACTTTGCAAATACCGGTTTCGTCTTGCAGGAAAAGCTGGGTGTTGCGCGCAATGCGTGCCGAAAAATCGGTGGGCAAGGCAATGGCTTCATCCAAGGCATTCGTGTGCAGGCTTTGCGTGTGGCCCAGTGCCGCGGCATGTGCCTCAAGGCAAGTGCGCACGATGTTGTTGAAGGGGTCTTGCGCCGTGAGGCTCCAGCCGGAGGTTTGGCTGTGTGTGCGAAGAGCCATCGATTTTTCGTTCTTTGGGTCGAACTCCTTCACAATTTTGGCCCACAGCACGCGTGCGGCACGCATCTTGGCCACTTCCATAAAGTAGTTTTTGCCAATGCCCCAGAAGAAGGAGAGGCGCGGGGCAAAATCGTCGATGCCCATGCCGGCGCGAAGACCGGTTTTGAGGTATTCTTTTCCGTCGGCCAAGGTGTAGCCAAGCTCGATGTCGGCCGTGGCACCGGCCTCTTGAATGTGGTAGCCGGAGATGGAAATGGAGTTGAACTTTGGCATGTTTTGGGAGGTATAGGCGAAGATGTCGCCGATGATGCGCATGGAAATTTCCGGGGGATAAATGTAGGTGTTGCGCACCATGAATTCCTTTAAAATGTCGTTTTGGATGGTGCCGGTGAGTTTTTCGGGCGGCACGCCCTGCTCTTCGGCGGCCACAATGTAAAAGGCCATGATGGGCAAAACGGCACCGTTCATCGTCATGGAAACAGACATTTCATCCAAAGGAATGCCGGAAAACAGCACCTGCATATCCAAAATGCTGTCCACGGCCACACCGGCCTTGCCCACATCGCCCACCACACGCTCGTGGTCGGAATCGTAGCCGCGGTGTGTGGCCAGGTCAAAGGCGATGGAAAGCCCCTTTTGCCCGGCGGCAAGATTGCGCCGATAGAAGGCGTTCGATTCTTCGGCCGTTGAAAAACCGGCGTATTGGCGCACGGTCCACGGGCGGTTCACATACATGCCCGGGTAGGGGCCGCGCAGAAAAGGTGCAATGCCGGCCGTGTAGCCAAGGTGGGAGAGGCTCGCATAGGCGTCTTCGGTGTAAAGGGCTTGCACATCCACCTGTTCCAGGGTTTCGCGCGCAAGTGCCTCGGCGTTCTTTCCCGTTTCCTGTTCCACTGCGGCTTGCCAAGCGGCACGAGAGGCCGTGTTTTGCAAGTTGGGTTTGCTGAAATTCGGTTTTGCCATGTTAGTTGCCCCCCTCTGCCAAAATGTTTTGTAAAATGTCGCGGCAATTGGCGCGGATGTGAATGAAATCCCACACACCGGCGGCAAGATAACGGTCTTTGTGCTCTGCCGCGGGCATGCCGGCCACCATAACAAGCATACCGGGCGCTTTTTCTTTAAGTGCCGTGGCAAGTGCGGGCACAAGCTCCGGATAGCTGTCGTCGGTAGAGCAAATTACGCACACGGCGGCGCCGCTTTCGCAGGCGGCCAGGGTGGCATCTTGCACATGGTCGAAGCCCTGGGGGCTTTCCACGGTGAAACCGCCCACTTCGAAGAAGCCTTTGGAAAAATCGGCACGGGCCTTGTGTTGAGAAGGAGGACCCATGTTGGCTAAAAAGACACGCAAACCACCCTTTTCGCGCGTTTTGTTGCGCAGGTTCTCGAAATCTTCGCTGAGGTGGTGGGCGGTCAGAGGCGCACAAGTTTCGCCGTCTTCGGCGCGAAGCGCCGCAGCCACGCTGGCGAGGTCTGCCCCGGCAGCAAAGGCCGTTTGCAGGCAGCTTAGCTGGTTGCAAACCTCTGTTTTCGGCGGTTTCACAGTGGGCGTGAAAGGCGAAAAAGCGGTGCGCGACAAGGTTTCCTCGGTGGCGTTGGCATATTGGTTGATGCCCACCATGCAAAAGGCGCGTGTGTTGAGCTTGGCCTTTTTGGCAGCCAACACGGCGGCGATTTTTTCCTGCACGCTTCCCGCGCACAAGGCTTTTAAAAGCCCGCCCGCCTCTTCAAGAGCGAGGAAGGAAGCAAAGGCGGCTTCGATTACTTGGTTTGTCAGGGTTTCCACATAATAGGAACCACCGGCCGGGTCTATCGGTGCAGAGAGTTCAAACTCCTCACGCAAAATCAGCGGAAGATTGCGCGCAAGGCGTGTGGCCTGTGCATCGCTTTCGCCAAGCCGTGCGTCAAACGGCAACACAGACAGCTCTTCGGCACTGCCCATCAGGGCAGAAAAGGCTTCGCTGCTGGTGCGCAACACGTTGACATAGGGGTCGTAGGCGGTTTTGTTGAACGAGCCTGTGAAAGCCGAAATGTAGGCTTTCTGCGCGCCATCGCTTGCCCCAAAATCCTTTGCGAGGCTTGCAAACAGCACACGTGCCGCGCGCAGCTTGGCCATCTCCATAAAGAAATCGGAACCCACAGAAAAAGAAAGGCAAATGCTTGCGGCTGCAACATCGGCGCTTACACCGCGCTCGGTGAGGGCCTGCATGTACTCAGAGGCTTCGGCCAGAACACAGGCCAGCTCGGTGATGCAATCGGCACCGGCCGAGGCATAGGAGGCGCCGCTGCACAAAACGGTGCGTAGGCCCGGCGCCTCTTTTTGTGCAAAGAGCACGCTTTGCGCCATTTCGTCGTACAAGGCAGCGAGGCTGCGCGGTGCTTTGCCCAGCGAGGCAAAGGCGCCAAGAGGGTCTGCCGCAAGGGTGCCACGCATCTGGGAAAGCGGTAGGCCGGCCTCGGCAAAAAGTGCCAAAACGGGCAGGGCGCTGAAATCGAGCGGAATGTGCAAGGGAAGCTGCGAAAGCGCCACACCCGAAAACAGGGTTTTCACGTCTTCGCAGTTTAAAAGAACCACGCCGGCATTCTCTTTTGCATCCGGCGCACCGGAGGTTTCACGGTTGAGCAAAAGACGAACCCCATCGGCACCGCCGGAAAGGGCCGCTTGAATGGCCGCGTTGGCCTTTTCCGGCAGGGATTCACTTACATAGGGTAAGTTGAGGCAGGCGTTTTCGAGGTAGCCCGCGGCGTGAACACCGCGGCGATAGCCCGGCAGGCCGGGCAAGCAGGCCGTGTTTTGCACGTCTTGCTCGTTGTAAATGGGCTGCAAAACAAGTCCCTCGAATGTTTTGGTGGTCAGTTTTTTTTCAAAGTTGGCCCCTTTCAGGGTCTTTTCGGCCGCAGCCTTCCACGCCGCATAATCGGCTTTTGGGAATTCGTCAAACGAAACAGCCGCCGCTTTTTTCTCTTGCTCTGGCATAAAAGCACTCCCTTCTCACATAGATGTTCAAATCTAAACAGGCATATTTCCGTGTTTCTTAGAGGGTCGAATCTCCGCTTTGCCGGAAAGCATCCGCAGGGCAGACGAAAGGTATTTTCGGGTTTGGTTTGGTTCAATCACTTCGTCCACAAAACCGCGTGCGGCCGCCTTATAGGGGTTTGCAAATTGGCTTTTGTATTCCTCAATTTTTTCCACACGCGCCTTGGCCGGGTCGTCTGCGCTTTCAATGGCTTTGCGGAAGATGATGTTGGCCGCACCATCCGGCCCCATCACCGCAATTTCGGCGCTGGGCCAGGCGAAAACGGTGTCGCAGCCCAGGTGTTTTGAACACATGGCATCGTAGGCGCCGCCATAGGCCTTGCGCACGATGACCGTGATCATGGGCACGGTGGCCTGCGAATAGGCATAGAGCAATTTTGCGCCGTGGCGAATGATGCCGCCATACTCCTGCGAGGTGCCGGGCAAAAAGCCGGGCACATCCACAAAGGTGAGCATGGGGATGTTGAAGCTGTCGCAGAAGGTGATGAAGCGCGAGGCCTTGTCGGAGGCGTTGATGTCGAGGCAACCGGCCATGATGCGTGGCTGGTTTGCAATGATGCCAACGCTTTTTCCATCGATGCGCGCAAAACCCGTGAGGATGTTTTGGGCATACAGCGGCTGCACTTCGAAAAAGTCGTGCTCATCCACCACTTCGCGAATGATGTCGCGCATGTCGTAGGCCCTGCCGCTGTGCTCGGGCAGGAAGGTGTCCAGCATTTCGCAAAGCCGTTCGGCGCTGTCCTCGGTTTCTTGGGTGGGCGGGGCCTCCTTGCAACTTTGCGGCAAAAAACTGATGAGCTTTCGAATTTGCTCGATGGTTTGTTCTTCGTTTTGCCCAAGGAAATGTGCGTTGCCGGAGATGCTGTTGTGTGTGACAGCGCCGCCCAGTTTTTCGGGGCTCACCTCTTCGCCGGTAACGGTTTTGATGACCTGTGGGCCCGTGATGAACATATGGGAGGTTTTGTCTACCATAAAAATGAAATCGGTGAGAGCGGGCGAATACACAGCGCCGCCGGCGCATGGACCCATGATGACCGAGAGTTGCGGGATGACACCGGAGGCAACCGTGTTGCGGAAAAAGATGTCTCCATAGCCACCGAGGGCGTCCACACCTTCTTGAATGCGTGCACCGCCCGAATCGTTGATGCCGACAACCGGTGCCCCCACCTTCAGTGCCAAATCCAAAAGGTTGCAAATTTTCTTGGCGTGCATTTCGCCAAGCGAGCCGCCCGTTACCGTAAAGTCTTGCGCAAAGGCATACACAAGCTTTTGGCCAACATAGCCGTAGCCGGTTACCACACCTTCGCCCGGCGTTTCGGTGGCGGCCATGTCAAAATCGGTGCAGCGGTGCTCCACAAAGGTGTTCAGCTCGGTAAACTGCCCACCGTCAAACAGGGAACACATGCGCTCACGCGCGGTCATTTTTCCGTTTTGGTGCTGTTTGTCAATGCGTTTTTGGCCACCGCCAAGAAGGACTTTTTCCCGTTTTTCTCTCAAAAGATCTATCGAATTGGCCATGCCTCTTCCTCCTTATAATACAAAAGATACTCAGTCTCGCTGCGAAAGCTCTAAAAGCACGCCGCCGGTGCTTTTGGGGTGCGCAAAAGCAATGCTGGCACCGCCCGCGCCGTAGCGTGGGGCTTCGTCTATCATGCGCCAGCCTTTTTCCTGCATTTCGGCAATGGCGTTTTCAATGTTGTCCACACGCAGGGCAATGTGCTGGATGCCGGGGCCCTTTTTCTCCAAAAATTTGGCGATGGGGCCGTCTTCCGAGGTGCTTTCCAAAAGCTCTATCTCACTGTCTCCGCAGGGCAAAAATGCCACGCGCACCTTCTGCTCTTGCACCTCTTCAATACCGGCCACGCTGAGACCCAGCGCCTCATAGGTTTCAATGGCCTCTTGCAAATTGGGCACGGCAATTCCGATGTGGTCGATACGAAGTGGTTTCATGGGTGGACCTCCTTTAAATTATAAAAAATGTTTTGTTTATTTGGGGGGAAGTGGAATGTGATGGCCACAATGTTCGGTGGCTTTTTCAAGATACTCCCACAGCATGGGCTTGAAGCTTGGGTGCGCGCAGTTTTCGATGATGGCGTGCGCTCTCTCCACGGGAGACAGTGTGCGCAAATCGGCCACACCTTGTTCTGTGACAATGGCCATGACGCTGTGTTCGTTGTGGTCTAGGTGGCTTACGGCAGGCACAATGCTGGAAATGCTGCCGCCCTTGGCCGTGGAGGCCGTGGTGAAGATGGACAAAAAGCCGTTTCGCGTGAAATCGCCCGAGCCGCCGATGCCATTCATAAGGCGCGTTCCGCCTATGTGTGTGGAATTGACATTGCCGTAGATATCGGCCTCGATGGCTGTGTTCATGGCGATGATGCCAAGGCGGCGGATGATTTCGGGGTTGTTGCTAAGCTCCTGCGGGCGAATGATGATTTTGTCTTTGTATTGTTCGAAATTCTTGAAAAACCCGGGCAATTTTTCCGGCGAGAGCGTGAGCGCCGTGGTGGAAGCCGAATCGACAATGCCGGCGTCCAAAAGGTCTAGCACCGAGTCTTGCAGCACTTCTGTATAGATGTTGAGGTGGCGGAATTTCGAGTGGAGCAGGCCGCCGAGCACGGCGTTTGCCACACTGCCCACGCCGGATTGCAAGGGCAACAAATTTTCGGGAAGACGTCCCTTTTCAACTTCGCTTTCTAAAAACCCGATGAGATTTTGCGCCATCTTCTGCGAGGTTTCGTCGATGGGGGTGACCGGGTTTGTGATGTCGGGCAAATCGGTGAGCACAATGGCCGCAATTTTTTCGGGCGGACAGGTGAGGTAGGGTTTGCCGATGCGCTCGTTCGATTTGGTGAGTGGGATGGGTTGTGTGTTGGGCGGCGGTTCAATGCTGTAAATGTCGTGCAGGCCCATGAGAGAAAGCGGCTGGGCAGCATTCACTTCGATGATTACCTTATCGGCCGATTGCACGGCCACATTGGTGATGCCCCCTGAAGTGGAGGGGTAAATATGTCCCTCTTCATCGATGCAAACGGCCTCGATGACGGCGAGATCGATGTTTCCGAAAAAGCCGTTTTTCACCCACACGGGCACATGGCTTAGGTGCATATCCGCAAACTGAACCTTGCCGCAGTTGATGGCATCGCGCAGGGTTTTGTCGGTTTGGTAAGCATAGCGGCGACGAATGACGCCGGCTTCGGCCAAGGCGGTGTCAAGCTCGCCGCCCACCGAGGCGCCCGTGATGAGCGTGATGCCCACCTCTTCGCCGGCTTTGGCGCGCTGTGCCAGCGCAAGGGGCACGGCTTTTGGGTGCCCCGCCGGCGAAAAACCGCTGGTGGCAACCGTCATGCCGTTTTGAACAAGTGTTGCGGCCTGCTCGGCCGTCATCACTTTTTCCATGAGGCTTTGTTTTAATATACGTGGTTCGCTGTGCATACGATATCCTCCCCTAGTGTATAATATAAGGGTATATAAATAGAGAATGAAAGAATGATGGGCCAGAACCTTCACCAAAATAGGTTCCTTCACCATCTACACTATACCGTATTTTCAAAGCTCTGTATAGGCAATTTTAAGTATAGAGCTATACAAGGTGGGAATGTCAAATGGAAAAATCGAAGCCGAATCTTTGTGTAAAACGCCCAAAAAACGGCTAAATTGGGGCTTTTTGAACGCGATATTCAAAAAAAAGAGGGAGCTGTGGCAAAGAAACCTTCCTGCCAAGGGAAGGTGCACGTGTTTTGTGTGCTAAATAAGCCCAAATTGGCCCCAAAATGCCCAGACATTGACCTTAGGTGGAAGGTTTGAAACACTAAAAAATCGCAATTTTATCAAAAAACACCGGTTTTATTGGTAAAGTTGCACAAGCCATTGCGATAAAGTTTTGGCAAAAAGTATAAAAATATAAAACTTGACATTCCGTTAATGTGCACATTATACTGAAAAGCATGAAAGCTAGACTCTGCGCATGAGTACAAAATGAATTCGATGCTTTTCTATTAAAGGCTTGGGTTTGAAGAGGCAGAGACAGAAGCTTTCCAATGTCTTTACTTTGGCGGGTTCATATATAAGACAGAAAGGGATAAGTATCTTATGAAGAAACCATTTGTACATCCGTATATGCCAAACAGTGTGCCGGCGGTGAAACAATCCATGCTCGATGCTTTGGGCATTGCATCGGTGGAGGAGCTTTACAGCACAACCATCAAAGGGGATTTGCGTTTTGAAGGGGAGATGAATTTGCCCACGCCCATCTTGGGTGAATACGAACTTAAACAATTTGTATCGGGTGTTTTAAACGAAAATGGAGACACAGACGAGTATGCCTCCTTTTTGGGTGCCGGATGCTATAAGCACCATGTGCCGGCCGTGTGCGACGAGATAAACGGGCGTGCAGAATTTTTAACCGGCTACTGCGGTGATACCTATTCCGACCACGGCAAGATGCAGGCCATCTTCGAGTATACCTCCATGATGGGAGAACTGCTTGACATGGACGTGGTGAGCTACACAAACTACGATGGTGGCCAGGCTGTAAACTCGGCGTTGCGCATGGCTATGCGTATACAAGAGGCCGGGGGCAATGCACAGCGCAACCGCCTGCTGGTGCCAAGCACCATGAACCCCGAGGTGCTTTCGCAACTTAAAGATTACAGTGGCCACATTGCAGACATTGTGCAGATAAAAAGCAATGCGCAAACGGGTTTGATGGATTTGGACGACTTGGGCGAAAAATTGGCCGGGGAAAAAACGGCGGCCGTGTTCTTTGAAAACCCAAGCTACCTCGGTTTTTTTGAAACCGGAGCTGCGGCCATTGCCAAGGCCGCACACGATGCGGGTGCCATGGTGGTGGTGCAGCCGGAAGTGGCTTCCTTGGGCGTAATTGAAGCGCCGGCAAACTACGGGGCCGACATTGCCTGCGGCGAAATTCAACCCTTGGGGATGCACATGCACTTTGGCGGCGGTTGTGCAGGTTTCATTGCAAGCCCCAGCGAAGAGCGTTATATTCAGCAATTCCCCACCTATATGTATGGCATTTGCCGCACCCAAAACGAGGGCGAATACGGCTGGGGCCGTTCTTTGAACCACCGCTGCAGCCACGGCGCACGTGAAAAAGCCAACGAATATTTTGGCACCGAAACCGGCCTTTGGGGCATTACAGCAGCTGTTTATCTTTCGCTGATGGGGCCCCAGGGAATGCGCGAATTGGGCGAGAATATTTTGCAAAAACTGGCCTATTTACAGAAGAAATTGTCCGGGGTAAAGGGGCTTCGTGTGAACCCGCTTGGCGCGGCCAACTTCCAAGAAGTACTCGTAGATTTTTCCGGAACGGGAAAAAGCGTGGAAGAGATAAACGCCATTTTGTTGAACGAGAAAATTTTCGGCGGCGTGAGCCTCAAAAAAGATTTTCCGCAGCTGGGTGAGTGTGCCCTGTTCGCCGTAACAGAGATTACAAGCAAAGCGCAGATAGACAAACTGGCAAGTGTGCTTGCCGAAAAGGTGGGGGGCTAGACACATGGGAAAAATCAACACAAAACGAAATTTCCACCAGGCACGTTGGGACGAGCCTTTCATCATGGATATGGGAAACCCGGGCGAGCGCGGTGTAATCATCAGCGAAGTGGAGCCCGAAGTGCAATGCGATGTTCAAAGCCTGATTCCGAGCGGCCTTGCCCGAAAAGCGGCACCAAAGTTGCCGGAACTGAGCCAAATGCAGGTTCTGCGCCACTTTTTACGCCTTTCGCAAGAGACCATCGGCACCGATTTAAACATCGACATCGGCCTTGGCACTTGCACCATGAAATACAGCCCAAAGGTGCATGAGCAAATTCTTGCCAGCCCCAAATTGACGGAGCTGCATCCTTACCAACCCGAAGAGACCTTGCAGGGCATCTTGCGCATCTTCTATGACACGCAGGAATATTTAAAAGAGATCTCCGGCATGGATGCCTTTTCGCTGCAGCCTTCGGGCGGCACACAGGCCATCTATTCCAACATTTCCTTAATTCGTGCCTACCACGAGGCAAACGGCGAGGGTGATGTGCGCGATGAAATCATCACCACCATGCTCAGCCATCCCGGCAACCCGGGCGCTGCGGCAACGGCCGGATACAAGGTGATTACCCTTATGCCGGACGAAACGGGTTACCCAAGCCTTGAGGCTTTGAAAAAAGCGGTATCGAAACGCACGGCGGGCCTGCTGATTACAAACCCGGAGGACACGGGCCTGTTCAACCCACACATCAAAGAATATGTGGATGCCGTGCACGCCGTGGGCGGCCTTTGCAGCTACGACCAGGCCAACCTAAACGGCCTGTTCTGCCTAACACGTGCCAAAGAGGCCGGGTTTGATATGTGCCACTACAACCTGCACAAGTCCTTCTCTTCCCCGCACGGCTCGCAAGGCCCCGGGGCCGGCGCGCAGGGTGTTGTGAAAAAACTGGAAAAATATCTACCGGTTCCCATTGTGCGGTTCGATGGTGGGCAGTATCACCTTGATTACAACGAGCCGGACAGCATTGGAAAACTGCGCAAATTCTATGGCGTTCCGCCCGTGGTGGTGCGTGCCTATGCCTACATTCACAGCCTGGGCCAAGAGGGCCTGAAACAGGTGGCAGAGCTATCCATTTTGAACAACAACTATATGCTCAAAGGCCTTTTGGAAATTGAAGGGCTTACCATGCCTTATGCAGACGGCGTGTATCGCTTGGAACAGGCACGTTTGAGCTGGCAGGAACTCATGGACAAAACCGGCGTGACCACAGACGACATCTGCCGCCGCATTGTGGACTATGGCTTCCAAGATTACTTTGCCAGCCACCACCCGCGCATCATTCCGGAGCCGTTCACACCGGAGCCTGTGGAAACCTACTCAAAAGACGACATCGACGAGTATGTGGCTGCGTTCAAATCCATTGCCAAAGAGGCCTACGAAAACCCGGATATTGTGAAAACGGCGCCGCATAATTCCGCCTTGGCAACACAGATTGTGGAGGGCGACTTGTCGGATGTGGCACGCTTTGCCACCACCCTGCGTGCCTATCGCAAATACATCGACAAAAACTAAGCATTCGAAAAAGAGGTGGATGGACATGGGAACACTCAGCGGTAAAGTGGCCTTCATCACGGGGGCTGCCATGGGCAACGGCGAGGGCATTGCCCGCGTGATGGCCGAAAAAGGTGCCACGGTAATTTTGGTAGACATCAGCGACAAAGTGCACGAGACGGCAAAATCCATTGGCGAGGCCGCCATAGCTTGCCAGGTGGACATCACAGACTATGAGGCCGTGAAAAAGGCGGCCGACGGGTTCATCGAGCGCTTTGGCCATGTGGACATTCTTGTGAACAACGCAGGCATCGCGCGCTTCATCGATGTGCGCAACATGGATGATGAGCTGCGCGACCGCCACTATAAAGTGAACGTGGTGGGCGTGTGGAACTGCACCAAAGCCCTTATCAACCATATGATAGAGCGGCGCTACGGACGCATTGTGAACATGTCCTCGGTAACGGGGCCGCGTGTGTCGGACCCGGGCATGATGGCCTACGGCATGACAAAGGGTGCGGTGTTGGCCTTTACCAAAACAACGGCCATGGATGTGGCCCGCTACGGCATCACGGCCAATGCCATTATACCCGGCTATATCCTAACGCCCATGGTGCGCCACAGCGCCGAGGAATCGAACGCAAAAGACCCGCAAAGTGTCATCGACGGCATTGCGGCAAGAGTGCCCATCGGCCGTTTGGGTGAACCGAAAGAAATCGGCTATCTGGCCGCATTCTTGGCCTCGGACGAGGCCGCCTACATCACGGGCACAGAGGTGCTCATCGACGGCGCCCTTACCCTGCCGGAAACGGGTGCCATGGGTTTGCAAGACTAAGCGATAGAAAAGAGGAGACAACATGCTTGCAGTGGTAAAAGAAAGGCCCGGTGAGGGCTTCGCCATCGGGGAACAAGACCGCCCGGTGTGCAGGGAAGAAGATTTGCTCATCCGTGTGAAATCGGTGGGTATCTGCGGTTCGGACTTGCCCATTTTGTCCGGTACGCGCGAGATTCCTTGGCCCATGATTCCCGGGCACGAATTTGCAGGTGATGTGGTGGAAGTGGGCGCACGTGTGGCCGATATGCCCGGCGTGCCGGATTTCAAAGTGGGAGACAGAATCACATCCTGCCTCGTAATCGGCTGCGGCAACTGCAAACACTGCATCGAGGGCAACGAGAGCTTGTGTGACCATTTGGTTGAAACCGGCATCCACGTGGACGGCGCCTTCGCCGAATATGTGCGTGTGCCTGCGAAAACCTGTGTGAAGTTGAAAGACGAAACTTCCTATGACCTTGGCGCCTCTATTGACCCCGTGGCTTCGGCCTATCGCACGGTGAAGGCCATGCGGCTAAACCTGAACGACACGGTGATGGTGCTGGGGCCCGGCCCTATTGGCCTGTATGCCGTGCAACTTTTGAAACTGCGTGGCGTGAAAAACATCATTTGCGTGGGTGCCGATGTGGATGAAAAACGCCTGGAGCTTGCAAGGCAGTTTGGTGCAAATTATACCATCAACGGCTCGAAAGAGGACATTGTAGAGCGTGTGCGCGAAATTACAAACGGTGCGATGTGCGACTTTGTGCAAGACTGCGCCGGTGCCGTGCCGCTGGCCGACATTGCCATGCAGTGCCTACGCAAGAAAGGGTGCTATGCCTTAACGGGTTTGTTCCATGCACCGGTACCGATGAACCTGGGCAAAGTGGTGCGCAGCGAAGTGGACATCATGGGCACCATTTGCTACACGCGCGAAGAGTTTAACGAGTGCTTAGAGCTCGTGGAAAGTGGTCGTGTGCAGGTGGAACCCCTCATCACCACACACTATCCCTTAAGCGAGATGGAAGAGGCTTTTGCCTTGGCACTATCTAAAAAAGCGATTAAAATTATGATGCATCCGTAAAATTCGAGTGTGCTGTAAGCCAAAAAGTGCCAAGGGAAACCGAGGCGCTTTCGGGCTTTACAATAAGATGCCAAATCCAATAGGAAAGGAGATGAAGTTATGGAGATGCTCATTGCCATTTTGATTGGTGTGTGGCTGCTGTTTGCGGGTATTTTCTATGCAGTGTTTACCAAAAAAGAATTTGATAGCTTTGGCGTTCCCTATGCAAACGACACAAACGGAAAGAAAGAATAGCAGGTTTGTGGAAAGAATCGAGCAAACAGGGCAAAAGACCTATCGGTTTCGTAAGGAGGAATTGAAAAGATGAATGTATTTCTGATTGGTGTTCTAATCTCGATGGCGATTTATGTTTTTGTCGGTTTCTATGTGGGACGTAAAGTTAAGAACGTAGACGATTATTATGTGGCCGGACGCAATGCACCTGTTCTTTTGATTGTGGGTTCGCTTGTGGCATCCTTCCTCTCCACCGGCGCCTTTTTGGGCGACACGGGCGAGGTGGCAAACGGTGTGTTTGTGGCCATTGTTATTGTGGGCATCATGCAGGGCACGGGCTATTTGTTCGGCTCTAGCTTGTTTGGCCGCTATATCCGCCGCAGCAAAGTGCTGACGGTGCCGGAATACTTCGGCAAACGCTTCAACTCAACCCGTATGCGCAAATTGGCCGGCGCCACTTGCATTGTGGCGGTTATGGCCTACATGCTTTCGGCCACACAGGGCATTTCCAGCCTGATGAGCAACATCACAGGCCTGAATTTCCAAGTGTGCGTCATCATTGCATGGTGTGCCTATACTTTCTTCACCATCTACGCGGGCTCGCCCGGCGTGCTTATTACCGATACCATCATGTTCCTTGTTTTCTTGGCAGCAGCGATTGTGGCCATTCCCTTCATGGCCGGCGGCGCAGGCGGCTGGTTTGTGGCCATTGAAAACTTGTCTGACCCGAACTTTGCCATTCCCGGCCTGCTTTCGGCCTTTGGCAACCCCGAATACACGGCAGATACCGGCCAAACACTGGGCTGGGCCTTTGTATACGGCATTGTGTGGATGCTGGTGGTAATGGTGAGCCCCTGGCAAACCAGCCGTTACATGATGGCCAAAAATGAGCACACCGTTATGCGCAGTGCCATTTGGGCTTCCATGGCCGTTATTACCGTAACCATGTTCCTGTATTTCGGCGCCGCTTTCATTGCTTCGGTAAACCCGGGCCTTGGCGCAGATAGCATGATTTGGGCCGCTATGAACATGATGCCGACCATTGTAGGTGTGGTGCTTCTCACCGGCATTTTGGCGGCGGGCATTTCCTCGGCCTCCACCTTCCTGTCTCTCACGGGCTTTGCCCTTACAAACGACATCCTCACCATCAAAGACAACGATTCGAAAAAACGCCTCAAAGTGTCCCGTATTGGTATGCTGTGCGTAAGCATCGTGGTGTTGGGCTTGGCCTACTTCAATCCCCCGCAAATCTTCTGGGTGATGTACTTTGGCGGCACTGTGGTGGCAGCTTCTTGGGGCCCCATTGCCTTGGCCAGCATCTGGTGGAAAGGCCTCACCGAGCGCGGCGCCTTCTTTGGCATGCTGTTCGGTTTCATCGGCTGCTTTGTGGTGCGTCTTGGCACGGCGTTGGATTTGTTCACAACCCCCTTCTTCCTCGACAGCTTCTTTGTGGGCGTGTACCTCAGCGTGGCCGGTGCCATCATTGGCTCCTTGACCAGCAAGGTGACACCCGAAGAAAAGAAAGAGCGCGATATGCTGTTTGTGGTACCTGAAGAGGAAAAAGACCCCGTGGCCATGCGCAAAACCTTGGGCCTTTGGAAAGTTTACATTGTGTTCTCCCTCGCCATCAGCGCTTTGTTCGTGTTTGGCTGGGCTATGCCTCTGATGGGCATGTAAAAAACACAGTTTTATGTATGCGCCGGTCGCATAAAAAGGAACCCCGATTTCGTTTTGAAATCGGGGTTCCTTTTTATGAACGCTTAATCCAAGCTGAGGCTGGGCGGTGTGAACACACGCGTTTTTAGCTCTGCATCCAGCTGATACAACACCTGTACATTTCCACCGAATAGGTTGAATTTCTTAAGCAGATCGGAGGCGTTTTTTTCCTCTTCGCCCTGCTCTTTCACAAACCAGTTGAGAAACTCCATGGTACGAAAATCGTTGTCGTCCTTTGCAGCGGCCACAATGGCGTTGATGCTGGCCGACACGGTTTCCTCATGCTCTTTTGTGGTTTTCAAGGGTTCCCCAAAACCGGCATAATTCTTTTCGGGCGCCGCAATGGGCAAAAGGCGCACGCTGCCATCGTTGTTGAGGATGAAGGTGCGGAAAAGCATGGCATGGGCCATTTCCTCTTGCGCTTGCACATAAAACCAGTTCGCAAAACCCTCAAGCCCTTCCTCACTGTAATAATTGGACATTTCAAGATACAGATAGGCCGAATACAATTCTTTTTGTACCTGCTCGTTGAGCAGGTTTTTTACGTTCTCAGTCATGATGCTTCCTCCCTCTTTTTTTGTGCCGCCCGGCGAAAACCTTGTGCCACTTTTCAACAAACAAAACTTAAACGGTTCCCTCTGTTTTCCAAAGGCCGTGCAAGTTGCAAAGCTCGTACACGGTGTAAGGCCCGCTTTCCACGGTGAACAGGGCCTTTGGTTCGTCTGCGGAAGATAGGCTTACATACTGCACCTTGCCATTTTGAACCAGAGCAATCCACTGGATGAGATGTTCGTCTGTCATGGGATGTGTCACTTCACCCACTTGAACCTGCATGCAGGTTCCGTCCACATGAACGGCCGGCACATGTTTCTCCAGCGCGGCATCGGTGGAACCGGCCTCCAATTGAGCCATTTTCTCGCCGCAACATACAAGGGGCACACCGGCATCCACCATCAACACCGCAACATTGCCACAATGGTTGCATTTCACAACTTTCATCACACTCTCGCTCCTTTCCAAAGCTTGGTCTTGTTTTATTTAAAAAAGCCAAAAGGGAGGCTTTTCCATCCTTTAAGCATCAAAGATTCGGTATGTGTAGTATACAAAAGGCGCCGGCAGATGTATCAAAAACCCTGTCTAATTTTCTGAAAACTACGTTTTGTGCACCTCGAGGGCTGCAATGTGTTTGCGGCCCAAAAGCAAAATGATGCCGCCCACAAGGAACAACAACACAATGGACAAAATGGCAAAGGAACTGCGCCCGGTAACGCCCGTGACAAAGGCATAGATGGCAGGCCCTAAGATGGAAGAGAACTTGCCGAAAATATCATACACGCCAAAGTACTCGTTCGAGTGCTCTTTGGGGACGATTTTGCCAAAAAATGAGCGGGAAAGCGCCTGAATGCCGCCTTGCACCGTGCCCACAAGGAAGGCCAAAATCCAAAACAAAAGCAGCGCCCTTTCCTGTGTTAAAAAGCCTTCTTCCAGGCCAAAACCCATTACAAAACCCAAAACACAAATGAATACATACAGCCCCACCGAGAAGATGAGCATGCGAATGGTGCCCACTGTGGAGGCGAGCTTGCCAAACCAAATGGCACAAGGGAAAGCCACAAGTTGGGTGAGGAGCAGGGCCAAAATCATGCCGGTGCTATCCAGCCCAAGGGCGGTGCCGTAGGCCGTGGACATTTTGATAACGGTGTTCACACCGTCGATGTAGAAGAAATAGGCCAGCAAAAAGAATAGAATGCCCTTGGTTTTTACCATGCGAGACAAGCTTATGCCAAGCGAGTGCAAGGTGGTTTTTACAAGTTGCGAGGCGGGCAGATCGCTGCCATAGCGCTGGTGACAATTGCGCAAAAGCGGGATGGAAAACAAGAACCACCACACCACGGTGATGACAAGAGACAAACGCACGGCCAGCACGGTGTCAACAAACATCATCAGGGCGATGGCCAGCAAAAACGGGATGGTGCTGCCGCCTATGTAGCCCATGGAATAGCCCCAGGCGGAGACGCGGTCCATGCGGTCCGGGGTGGTGATGTCGGTGAGCATCGAATCGTAAAACAGACAGGAGCCCGAAAAGCCTATCTGGGCAAACACATAGCCAATTAGCAAAAGTTCCCAGCGGTTCACCAGGGCGCAAAACAGGGTGAAGCTAAGCCCGATTACCAAAAACACAACAAGCAACCGTTTTTTCATGCCATGATAGTCGCCCAGGGCACCCAAAAGGGGCGAACATACCGCAATGAGCAAGGTGGCCACAGACGTGCCCACGCCCCACCACATATCGCCACTAACACCGGCGCTTTGGGCCGTGCTTGTAAAAAAAACAGGAAAAATGGCTGCCATCATGATGGTGGCAAACACCGAATTTGCCCAGTCGTATGAAATCCAGCTAAGCTCGGTTTTGGTGAACTTTGTATTCATGGAATAACCCCTTCAAAGTTTTCTTCAAAATGGAGCAAGGGCACGCTTTCGTCTTGTGCGGCCTCAAAAACGGCGCCGGCAAGCTTTGCACAAAGTGGTAGCGCCTCGTTAAACAGCTCGTGCAAATCGGCCGTTTGCTGTGGCAGCTCGTTTTGAAGCGGCAGGGAAAGCGAAGAAAATTTACCTTCTTTGCCAAGCAGGTTCTCGGCCGTTTTAACAGCACCGCGGTAGTCTAAGATGTGCTGGAACAGACGAAACGAGCGCACACTTTCGGCGGCCTGTTTTTCGGTGATGCCATAGGCTGCCGCAAGAACACGCTGATTTACCTGTTTTGGCAAGCCGAGATAACGTGGGTGAAAACAGCGGCAACGCTCGCTGGCGGAAAGGTCGAAGTTGGCCTCCAGCCACTGATGGGCGCGTCCGTCTTCGTTTGCAAAGGCGTTTACATAGGGGTGACATAGCCGGTCGAGCGTATAGTGGCAGCAGGCCCCAAGCGCGTAAGAGAGTAGGGCGGGCTCCCGGTTTTCTCGGTATGTTTGGCAAAGGCGAGAAAAAAATAGTTTTCCGCTTTGGCGGTGTATTTGCACGCCGTAAGCGGAGATGTCATTTTTTTTCAAGGGGCGGTAGTAAAACAGCACATCCGGCCCTTGAAAGCCCAGACGAAACAACATGGTATCGGCCTTGGCCGCCTTGCGAATGTGCGCGGGCAAGCGCCTGAAAACCTGTTTTCCGAATTGGTCGTGCGCGGTGAATGCCGGCATAGCGTTCTCCCTTTTTTGTTAGAATAACAGTGCAAAGCCATCTTCTTGTAGTATAGCAAATTCGCTTGCATGAAACAAGAGTATTTTGGTGTGAAATGTCAATTTTTTCATGTTTTTACGCAAAATTTACGTTTGCATCTTCGCACTGTGCATTTTTTGTGCTTTCCCGGCCAAGGGTGGCTAAACCGTGCAGGCCGTTAAAGAGGGAACGAATTCATCGCAAAGGGCACGCATGGCCTCTTCGTCTTTGGCCGCGCTCTCGTCTTGCACACCCACCACATAAAAGCCGGCGCTTTTGGCCGATTGCGCGGCGTGCAAAGCGTCTTCAAACACGGCGCAATCGGCCACCTTTGCACCGAGGCCCTCGGCCGCCTGTAAAAAAATATCCGGCTCTAGTTTCGAGCAGCCCACTTCGTCTGAGGTGAGAATAAAACGAAAAAACGGGGCGATGCAAAGCCTCTCCAAAGCCGGTTCCACAAGCGAGCGCCGTGTGGCGGTGGCAAGGCACATGGGGCGGTGGCTATTTTGCTGCAAAAAGGCCAGAGCACCCGGCTTTAAACCAATGACGTTTCGGTATTGATATTCCATTTGCGCGTTTAGGGCGGCAGTGAGTTCTTCGGCACTTTCCTCAAAGCCAAAGCGCCGGCACAAATAGGTGGCCGATTCGCGAATACTCATTTTTTTCAGGGTATCGCTGAGCTCGCTTGGAATATGGGAAACGCCGCGCTCTTTTAAAAAGAGATCGCCCACGTCTCGCCAAACGTGCATGGAATCGAGCAGGGTTCCGTCCAAATCAAAAATCAAGGCTTGTTTCATACTTCTCCTTTTGCGGCATAGAAATGAATTGGGAAAAACGCCGTGAACTCACAGGGGAGTTCACGGCGTTTTGGCACGCCCACAGGGAATCGAACCCCGATATCTGGTTTAGAAGACCAGTGTTCTATCCGTTGAACTATGGGCGCAAAAAATAAAAAAGGCAGGGCGTACCGATACCTTTTTTATTGTAACATATGCGGGCATGAAGTCAAGTGCAAATGCCGCACTTTTTTTGTGAACAGCCGTGTTTACAGGTGGTTTGCCAAAAAGCGTTGCAAAAGTGGTGCAGATTGTGCCAGAACCTCTTTTTCGTCCACAAGCAAGAGCTGGCCCCCTCGCACCACAACACGCCCATTTACCACGGTTAAATCCACAGGGCCCTTGTGCCCCACGGTGCCCGGCATGGCCGCAAGGTCGAGCCCCGCGCCATTCAGCTCAATTTTATCGATATCGATGGCAAACAAATCGGCCGCCTTGCCCTCTTCCAAGCTGCCAAGCTCAGGGCGCCCCAAAAGGCGTGCCGAGCCACGGGTGGCCACCTTGAGAAGTTCGTAGGCCGTGGGGGCGCTTGCGCTGCTGTTTAAACGATGCAACAAAAAGCCAACGCGCAATTCTTCCAAAAGGTTGCTGCCGTCGTTGCTCGAGCTGCCGTCTACGGCAAGGCCGAGGGGCACGTTGCGCTTTAGCATCCCGGGCACCTTGGCAATGCCGGAACTCAGTTTCATATTGCTGATGGGGCAGTGGGCAACA
>CAYJNQ010000013.1:0-1203 GCA_964371725.1 uncultured Oscillospiraceae bacterium | reverse complement strand
GTTTCGGCTAGCAAGTCGAGCTCTTCTTCGGTAAAGTGGATGCCGTGGGCATACCAAACATCGCTGCCCGTCCAGCCAAGGCTTTGCATATAGGCAAGCGGGCGCATGCCTTTGGTTTCCAGGGTATAGCGCTCTTCATCCAGCGTTTCGGCAAGGTGGGTGTGTAAACGCACACCCAAACTGCGCGCTTGAATGGCGCTTTCGCGAAGCAAATCCTCGCTGACGCTGAACGGCGAGCAGGGCGCCAACATCACCTGCCGCATGGAAAAGGGCGCGGGGTCGTGATAGCGGCGAACGGCCTCTTCGCCGTCGCGCAAAATTTCATCGACGGTTTGCACCACACTGTCCGGGGGCAGGCCGCCGTCTTTTTCGCTTAAATCCATGCTGCCGCGGGCGGCGGGCAAGCGGATGCCAAGTGCCTCGGCCGCACGAAATTGCGCACCGATTAAGGCGCCGCATCCTTTGGGGTAAACATAGTGATGGTCGGCGCAGGGGGTGCAACCTGTTTTTAAAAGCTCGCCAAGACCCGTAAGGGAAGAACAATACACAAGCTCTTCGTTTAGGTTTTTCCAAATTTGGTAAGAGGCACGAAGCCAATCGAACAGCTCCAAGTTTTGCAAAGCGGGCAAATTGCGGCTGAAAGTTTGGTAGAGGTGGTGGTGGGTATTGATAAGGCCGGGGTACACGGCCAGGCGCCGTGCGTCTATCACTTCGTCGGCGTCGCAGGCCTCGTTTGTAATAGACACAATTTTGCCGTTTTCACACAGTAGGTTGACACCGTGTAAAATGCTGTTTTCCTCGTTGCAGCATACAAGTGTGTGGATGTTTTGAAGCAGCAAAGTCATATTCGCATTCCTCCGTTTTGTTTGCTTTTGAACAAAACCGGCTGGTATACGGCGCTTTGGCACGCTACGTTTTAACCCTTTTGGGAAGAGTTGCACAGCAGGCGGCAAGGCTTTCTTACCTGGGCAGTGTCGATGTGGGAAGATGGGCCGCCATTGGCACGGCGCAACACCCAAAAAGACTGCTTAGTAGAATTATATTTTATTACTAAAATTATTTCAAGTGTTCAAAAGAATTTTTTGCAGATAAACTTAAAACGGCAACTTGTGCCCTTTTTCATGGCGTGAGGAAGGCCGTTTCTAAGAAATGCCTGCTGAATAAACCCCTGCAGAGTTTATTCAGCCCCACCGCCTATCGCGG